>NZ_RAWG01000476.1 GCF_003611735.1 Corallococcus sicarius
CCTGCCGGCGGTGTACCTGGGGGACTCGGACGAGCTGGAGGTGGGGGACTGGGTGGTGGCCATTGGCAACCCGTTCGGCCTGGACCACTCGGTGGCGCACGGGATGATTTCCGCGAAGGAGCGCGTGCTGGGCGTGGGCCAGTTCGACGACTTCATCCAGACGGACGCGCTCATCAACCCCGGCAACTCCGGCGGCCCGCTCTTCAACATGAAGGGCGAGGTGATTGGCGTGAACACCGCCATCATCAGCGAGGGCCAGGGCATCGGCTTCGCGGTGCCCATCAACCTGGTGAAGGACCTGCTGCCCAACCTGCGGGAGAACGGGAAGCTGGAGCGCGGCTGGCTGGGCGTCGTCATCAACGAGGACGGCCAGGACTCCGCCACCACCGCGCCGGTGGTGAAGGACGTCTACCGGGGCAGCCCCGCGGCCGCCGCGAACATCCGCCCGGGAGACCGTCTCATCGCGGTGAACGGCCGGCCCATTGGCAGCTACCTGCAGTTGCTGCGGAAGGTGGCGCTGCTGGCGCCGGGCACCGAGGCGAAGCTGACGCTCCTGCGCGAGGGCGCGACGCAGGAGGTGGCGGTGCGGCTCGTCGCCCGGCCCGCGCAGGAGGCCACGGAAGGCCTGGCGAACCGGGCCGGCAGCAGCACGAACGACCTGGGGCTGGTGCTGAGGGATTTGACGCCGGAGGTGGCCGCGCCCCTGGGCTACGAGGCGTTCCTCGGCGCGCTGGTGTCCGGCGTCGTCCCGCGCAGCCCGGCGGAGCAGTCCGGCCTGCGCGCCGGTGACGTCGTCACCGAGGTGAACCGCCGCCGGGTGAAGGACGCCGCCGGGGTGAAGGCAGCCCTGGAGCGAGGCAGCGCGGGGGCCAGCATCCTGCTGCGCGTGCAGCGGGGCGACGCGCTCCAGTACATCGCCATCGCCCGCTGACGGACGCCTGCTGCCTACTTCTGGTTGGCGTCCTTGCCGTTGATCCACAGGCCCATCTGCCCGCCGCTGCGGCCCTCGGTGACGAGCACGCCCTCGACGCGGCTGTTGACGCCGTAGATCTTCCCGCCGCCCTTCTTGGGCAGCGTCCACACGCTCTGCGGCGTGAAGACGACCTGCACGCGCACGCCCCGCGTGCTGAACACGCGCGCGAAGGTGCCGCCGTTCCACATGTCCGGCGCCGTGCCGCTCACCACCAGGTTGTTCATCACCGGGTTGCCCTGCGCGTCCGTCTTCTTCGGCGCGCCGTGCGTCACGGCGTACTTCCCGCCCGCGAAGAAGGGCGTGATGTTGATGGTGTACTCGCTGGTGCCGGGGTTGAAGTCGCCCGCGGACAGCATGGTCGCGTCGTCCTCGGTGATGATCATGTACAGCTTCTTGCCGGTGTACTTCTTGCGGAACGCCTCCGCCTGGGCCTTGCACTGGGGATCCACGAAGGCACCGTCACACTCGCCCACGTACTTCTCCAGGAAGGCCCCCAGGCTGCCCAGGGCCTCGGAGTCGTCGCGCAGCTTCGCGAAGCGCGCGTCCACGTCAGCCAGGGCGAGCGTGGGCACAAGGAGGGCAAAGGCAGCGGCCAGGATGCGATTCACGAAGGGAAACTCCTGAAAATAGGGGGATGAGGCTCTGCGGATGGTGCCACTCCGGCCGCGCCGGGGGCAGGGCTTTCCCATGGGTGAGGCCAAGTGTGGTGGGGTAGATGCAGGTGGAGAAGTTGCCTACATCTGTCTACGGTGTAGTTTGCCCCTGTCACCCCCTGTTTCGGAGGCACCCCCCGTCATGATCACCCAGCCGCAGGAACGCCGCACCCACCTCCGATTCGACAAGATCTTCACGGTGTACCTGTCGACCCAGGACGGGATGATGCGGGGCATTGGCCGCAACATCAGCGCGCGGGGCATGTTCATCGAGGTGCGCGACTCCCTGGGCCTGGGGGAGAAGCTGAAGGTGACGTTCGCGGGGGAGGACGGCACGGAGATGACGTGCCTGTGCGAGGTCCGCTACCAGGTGGCGTTGGCCTTCGGGCGCAAGGACGGGCAGCAGGGCAACAGCCGCGGCGTGGGGCTGCGCATCGTGGCCTACGAGACCATGGATGACGCGCCGCTGCTCCTGGTGGACCGCGAGCGGGTGATGCACTGAAAAACCGCGGGGCACGGCCCTTCCCCTGGAAGAGGGAAGACACCGTGCCCCGGGCGTGGGACTTCGGACTGAAGCGACGCTGCGACTACTGCGAGAAGCCTTCGAGCAGGTAGTGGGCCTCGATGCGCTTGAGCGCGAGGATCATCGCGGCGCAGCGGCTGTCCACCGGCTTGCCGATGCAGTACGGGCGGCTGTCGTGCATCTCCGTCTTGCGCGGCTGGTTGCGCGAGATGTCGCGGATGATGCGGTAGTTGCGCTTCATGGCGCGCTCGAGGCGCTGATCGACCTCGGCCTCGCTCCAGCGCTCCATGCGCTTGTTCTGGATCCACTCGTAGTAGCTCACCGTCACGCCGCCGGCGTTGGCGATGATGTCCGGGATGAGCTCGATGCCGCGCTTCTGCAGGACGCGGTCGGCTTCCGGGGTGGTGGGGCCGTTGGCGCCCTCCGCGATGAGCTTCACCTTGAGGCGCTCGGCGATGTCGGCGGTGATTTCGCCACCCAGGGCGGCGGGGACGAGGATGTCCGCCTGCACGTCCCAGAGGTCCTTCTTCTCGATGCGCTGGGCGCCGGGGAACCCGATGACGGAGCGCTTGAGGTTCTTGGGGTCGGCCACGTAGGCGGCCAGCGCGTTCACGTCGATGCCGTCGCCGTTGAAGATGGAGCCGTCGGCGTCGTTCACCGCGAGCAGGCGCGCGCCCATGTTGCCCAGGATGATGGCGGCGTGGCTGCCCACGTTGCCGAAGCCCTGGAGGACGAACGTCTTGCCCTTCACGCTCTCGCCGCGGTCGGCGTAGTAGTCCTCGATGCAGAACGCGACGCCCTGGCCGGTGGCCTTGCCGCGGCCCTCGGAGCCGCCGATGCGCACGTCCTTGCCGGTGACGATGCCGCGCAGGTTGTGGCGCTCGCGCTCACCGTCGGAGAACTGGCGGTACAGGAGCGCCATGATCTCCGGGTTGGTGCCCACGTCCGGCGCCGGGATGTCGATGTTCGGCCCGATGAGGCTCTTGAGCCGGTACATGAAGCGCAGGGTGATGGCTTCGATCTCCTCGCGGCCGTACTCGCGCGGATCCATCTGGATGCCGCCCTTGCCGCCGCCGAAGGGAACCTCCGCGATGGCGGTCTTCCAGGTCATCTCCGCGGCGAGCGCCTTGAAGAGGTCCAGGGACACCTCGCGGTGGTAGCGCAGGCCGCCCTTGTAGGGGCCCCGGGCCTGGTTGTGCTGGACGCGGTAGGCCTTGAAGCGCTGCGACTCACCGGGGACCAGCTGGTACACCAGCCCGTCCGGCAGGCGCAGGTGGCCGTGGCGGATGGCGACGTCGGAGCCCAGCAGGGCGCGGCCGTTGAGGATGATGTTGCCGTTGGCCAGGCGCTCCAGGCCCTCGGTGTTGCGCACCTGGGTCACGGACAGGTCGGAGAAGGACTTGGCCTCCTCGGGGAGCAGGGGGACGAGCCGGTCCTTGAGCTTCGCGGTGACGTAGAAGATGTGCTCGTAGTCGGGCTCTTCGAGCTCCAGACGCACCCGCTTGTCCAGGCCGATGAGATCCGCCGCGTAGTGGAAGATCTCCATCGCCTCCGTGTAGATGGTGCGCTTGGGCGAGGGGGCCGGGGCGCGCATGAAAGTCTCTTCGCTGGCCATGATGGAACGTGCTCCTTGAGGGCCCTCCCTGAGTGGGGGCCACAGGCGAAAGCCGGGCCCTTATGCTCACAGGCTCATGAGGGGGTCAACCGCTCCGGCGTCCGGCATTTCTCCAAATAGTGGAGAAATCACGCACACTTAGGCGACGCGGTGTGTCAGTTCACCGGATGCGCTGTGTCATGCGTGTCAGCCCTTCTGGAACGAAGAAGGGGCGGTGACGGAGAAGCAGCGGGCAGGCGCGGAGATTCTGCTTGCGGGGCCGAAAACCGGATGGTACTTACGCGCCGCTTTCACGCGTCGCGCCGACATAGCTCAGTTGGTAGAGCAACTGATTCGTAATCAGTAGGTCTCCGGTTCAAATCCGGATGTCGGCTCCAAGAAGAAAAAGGCCGGTTGCCCCTGTGGCAGCCGGCCTTTTTTATTTCCGGCCCTGAGGTTTCGCATGCGGCTGCCGTGGCTGGTGCTGTCGCTGCTGTGGGCGCTGGTTGGTTGCAGCGGAACCACGCGGGTCGTCCGGATCGACAGGGGCGCTGGTTCGACGCCCATCGTCCACGTTCCTCGGTCGGAAGGTGGCACCGGAGCGATTGCGCTGGATGACGACGCGGTGAGAGAGGCAGTGGCGCGGTGGGCCCGGGCCCTCCCACTGTCTTCGCATCCGCAGGATGCGGCCCGACGTCTGTTCGAGGTGGGCCCCCGGAGCGGGTCGTATCTCTTCGATGTGCGGAGTCGGCGGATGATCCCGCTCGGCCCCGGTGAGCACCTGACCGCGGAGGTATCCCAGGCCGACGCCGAGCTTTCGCGCGCCTATCTGCGCTGGTGTGAGCGGACCAGGCGCAGGGGGGACTGCCTGGGACTGCTCAAGGAGGGGCCCGTCCTCACGGGGAATGCGCGCTTCACGCTGGCCATGGCCCTGGCGAAAGGAGCGGTGCTGGATGCGCTATGGGACGCCGTCAAGGACACGGCCCACCCGGAGGCGCTGATGCAGGCGGCTTTGTGGACGGCGACCACGTACGCACTGCTCTGGGCCGTCCCCGAGCCCATGACGAAGGGCGTGGCGGCGGTCCTCACCGCAGCGGTCATCCTCTATGTGGGCATCGACACGTTCTGGGGACTGGTCCAGGGCTTCCGACTCTTGATGGTCGAGGCCGACCGGGCGGTGACGTTCGATGAGTTGCGCGAGGCAGGAGTCGGCGGATGATCCCGCTCGGCCCCGGTGAGCACCTGACCGCGGAGGTATCCCAGGCCGACGCCGAGCTTTCGCGCGCCTATCTGCGCTGGTGTGAGCGGGCCAGGCGCAGGGGGGACTGCCT
>NZ_RAWG01000477.1 GCF_003611735.1 Corallococcus sicarius
GGGGATGGCGGCGGCCTGGGGCGCCGGGGAGGGCTCGGCCTCGGGCGCCTCGCTGCTCACGCCATCGGCCTTGATGGGGAACGTGGTCTGGCACCGGGCACACTTGAGCTTCGCGCCCCCGGGCGGGATCCGCCTGTCATCGATGTTGTAATTCGTCTGGCACGACGGGCAGGAGACTTTCATTGTTTTCCTTCGACGAGACCGGCTGGCGCGCGCACGCGCAGCAATGAATGGGGCGGTGCGATGGTCCGCGCGGCGCGTGCAGGCTAGCAGAGGCGTTTCAAGCCCGGAAAGAACGCGCCCCCGGGCGGAGAGTCGTCACCCGGCCGGGCAGGAGGGCGGGCGCCCGCCCCTACCGACAGTGTGCGTTCGTTTTCCAGCCCCCCGGACGAGGTGGTAGACCCGGC
The DNA here is from genome assembly GCF_003611735.1 of Corallococcus sicarius. Classification (GTDB taxonomy): domain Bacteria; phylum Myxococcota; class Myxococcia; order Myxococcales; family Myxococcaceae; genus Corallococcus; species Corallococcus sicarius. The sequence goes on from NZ_RAWG01000477.1 coordinate 408, forward strand.
CCCGCATGGATCCCATCGTCATCCTGGGGGCCGGCCTCGCGGGCCTGTCCACCGCGCATTTCCTCAAGCGCCCCTGGCGCCTCATCGAGAAGTCGGACCGGGTCGGCGGCCTCATCAAGACCGAGGTCATCGACGGGTGTTACTTCGACCCCACCGGTCACTGGCTCCACCTGCGCGACCCGGAGGTCCAGGAGCTGGTCAACACGCTCTGGCTGCCCGACCAGATGGTCCGCATCCAGCGCCGGGCCGCGGTGTTCTCGCGCAGCACCTTCACGCGCTTCCCCTACCAGGTGAACACCCACGGGCTGCCGCCCGACGTCGTCGCGGAGAACCTCGTCGGCTACGTGGAGGCCATCTACGGGGAGAAGGGCCGCGCCCTGCGCGAGCGCGAGCCCGTCAACTTCGAGGAGTTCATCCTCCGCTACATGGGCGAGGGCTTCGCGAAGAACTTCATGCTGCCCTACAACCAGAAGCTGTGGACCGTGCACCCGCGCGAGATGTCCGCCGCCTGGGTGGGCCGCTTCGTGCCGCGCCCCAGCCTCAAGGAGGTCGTGGACGGGGCGCTCGGCGCCGGCAGCGATCAGCTGGGCTACAACGCGTCGTTCCTGTACCCGCGCGAGGGCGGCATCGAGAGCCTGGCGCGCGCGATGAAACACCACCTGCGCGGCGGTGAATTGAGCGTCCACACCGAGCCCGTCTCCATCGACTGGAAGGCGAAGCAGGTCGTGCTGTCGGACGGGCGCACGCAAGGCTACTCGGGGCTCGTGTCCTCCATCGCGCTGCCTGGACTGGTGCAGTTGATTGCGCGCGGCGCCTCCGGGGTGCCGGAAGAAGTGCAGGCCGCGGCGAAGCGGCTGCGGGCCTTCACCGTCACGTACGTGTGCGTGGGCGTGAAGGGCGCGAACCGTCAGCCCTGGCACTGGATCTACCTGCCGGAGCCGGAGTTCAAGTCGTACCGCATCGGGTCGCCGTCGGCGGTGTACTCGCCCCTGGCCCCCGCGGACACGGCCAGCTTCTCCGTCGAGTTCAGCCACCACGGCGAGCTGTCCCTGGCCGACGCGGAACGGCACGCGGTGGAGGACCTGCTGCGCTCGCAGATGATCCACTCGAAGGACGACGTCCTCTTCGCCCGGGCCCGGGAGATCCCCAACGCGTACGTGCTCTACGACGACGCGTACGGTCCCGCGAAGGCGGAGGTGGCGCGCTTCCTGGAGCACGCGGGCATCCTCACCGCCGGGCGCTATGGGCAGTGGGAATACTCGTCCATGGAGGACGCCATCCTGGGCGGGCGGGCCTGTGCCCGGACGCTGAACGGCTAACGCGAGGGGTCATCTCCCTGTCGACGGGTGGGTTGGGGCCGTGCTACGCCGCAGGCCTACCTTTCGCTTCCCGGACCCATGGCCCTGCACCTCTCCGTCGTCATCCCCGTCTACAACGAGGAATCGATCATCGCCCAGGCAGCCGCGGAGCTGAGCCAGGGGCTGGATGCTCGCGGGCTGGACTACGAAATCATCTTCGCGGAGAACGGCTCGCGCGACGCGACGCCCCGGATCCTCGAAGAGCTGTGCTCGAAGAACCCGCGCCTGCGCTGGTTCCACTCGGAGACGCCCAACTACGGCGTGGCGCTCAAGGCCGGCATCCTCAAGGCCCGGGGCACCTACGTGGTCTGTGATGAGATCGACCTGTGTGACCTGACCTTCTACGACTCGGCGCTGCCCCGGCTGGAGCGCGGCGAGGCCGACATGGTGGTGGGCTCCAAGGCCGCCAAGGGCGCGAGCGACCAGCGTCCGCTCGTCCGCCGCGCGGCCACGCGGGTGCACAACAAGCTCTTGCGCGTGGCGCTGGGCTTCCAGGGCACGGACACGCACGGGCTGAAGGCGTTCCGCCGGGAAGCGTTGCTGCCCGTCATCCAGAAGTGCGTGGTGGACATGGACGTGTTCGCCAGCGAGTTCGTCATCCGCGCGTGGCGCGAGGGGCTCAACGTGATGGAGATCCCCATCCAGCTCCACGAGAAGCGCCAGCCGTCCATCCACCTCTTCCGGCGCGTGCCCAACGTGCTGAAGAACGTGGGCAAGCTGTTCTACGTCATCCGCATCCGCGGGACCTGAAGAGGGAGCGCTCCATGTCCGCGGTGCGCCTGGCGTCCATCTCCGTCGACCTGGATTCGCTGCCGCACTACTGCCGGATCCACGGGCTGCCCGAGTCGCTCCTGGACGCGGAGGCCCGCACGTTGATCCACCGCGTGGCGGTGCCCCGCTTCCGCGACCTGCTGGCCTCTGTCGGCGCGCCCGGGACGTTCTTCGCCATCGGCGAGGACCTGGAGTCGGACCCTGGCGCGGCGGACGCCATGCGGCAGGCCCACGCGGCGGGCATCGAGGTGGCAAGCCACAGCCATGCGCATGACTACGCGCTCACGCGGCGCGGCCCCACCGCCATCGCCGAGGACCTGGCGCGCGCGGACGCGGCCATCCTGAAGGCCACCGGCGTGCGGCCCTCGGGCTTCCGCGCGCCGGGCTACACGCTGAACGCGGACCTGTACGCGGCCACCGTGGCGCAGGGGTACCGGTATGGCTCCTCCGCGTTCCCGGCGGCGCCGTACTACGCGGCGAAGGCGGCGGTGATGGGGGCGCTCGCGGCGATGGGACGGCCCTCGCGTTCCGTGCTGGACACGCCCCGCGTGCTGCTGGCGCCGCGCGTGCCGTACCGGCCGGACCCCGCGCGGCCCTACCGTCGGGGCACGGGCGCGGTGGTGGAGCTACCGATGACGGTGACGCCGTTGGTGCGCTTCCCGTTCATCGGCACCTTCGCGGCCACGCTGCCTCGCGGCACGATGCGCGCCGCGTACCGCGCCTGCCGGGCGGATGCCTTCTTCAACTTCGAATTGCACGGCGTGGACGTGCTGGACGCGGCGGATGGCATCCCGCCTGAGTTGGTGCGCCAACAGCGCGATCTGCGTGTGAGCGCCGCCAAGAAGCAGGAGCGGCTGCGCAGCGTGTTCCAGTGGCTGAAGGACGACTTCGACGTCGTCACCCTGCGCGACGCGGCGGGACACTTCACTGCGACGCTCTGAGCCTCCGGTGGGGCATGGCGCCCCGTGGCTTGGAGGCCACTGCGACGTCGTGAACCTGCGCGACGTGGCGGAACAGCTTTTCGCGATGCGCTGAGCCGCTGGCGGGGCACAGTGCCCCGTGGCTTGGAGGCCACTGCGACGTCGTGAACCTGCGCGAGGAAGCGGGACAGCGCTCCGCGACGCCCTGATCAGCGCGCAGCCTTCAGGGCCTTCCAGTCCGCCTCGGCCTGATCCGCGTAGGCCCGCGCGAAGGCGGTGAGCCGCTTCGTGGCCTCGGCGGTGTCGTCGCCCAGCCAGGCCTCCAGGCGCGTGGCCTGCTCGCGCGTGTTGCCATGGGCGCGGGCCAGCACCACGCCCGCCTGTTCAAACGTCGAGCGCAGCGCCTTCTTCTTCGCGAGCGCGGTGTCCTCCAGCTTGTTCTTCTCCGGCTCCACCTCGCGCACCAGGAACGCGCGGCCGCCCATGCTCACCGCGCCCGTGAGCGGGTTCGCGTCTCCGGCCAGCGCCTGCTGCGCCTTCATGACCCCCTCGCCGTTCGCGGGGACCGGCGGCGACGTCACCCCGGACGCGAGCAGCTCCTTCAACTCCAGCAGCACGGGCGGTGCCTTCGGATCCGCCGCACCCACGAGCACGTAGTCGCGCTCCAGCCCGTAGCTGCTGCCTCCCGCGTCCAGTCGCTCGGCGAGGTCCAGCACCCGCAGGGGGACCGCCACGCCCTCGGAGCCCTGGAGGGACTTCTCATACGAGGCCAGCGCCGCGTGCACCGCGCCCTTCCTCGCCGCGTCCAGGGGCTTGAGCGTGTCCGTGTGGAGGAAGCGTGGGCCCTTCGCGCCGTCGAGCTTCACGTACTTCGCCAGCAGGTCCTTCGCGGACGTGTCGCGCGCCTGGCCGATGAGGTCCTTCACCGGCCCAGACGACTCCTTCTTCGTCAGGAAGGCCCCCGGGTTCGCATCCCCGTCCGCCAGCAGGTCCAGCGTCTGGAAGTAGCCCTCCGCGAGCGCCTCCACCGCCGAGGCCTGCTCTCCGGGCGACAGGCCCGCTTCGCGCGCCGTGAGTACCGCGCTGGCCGCCAGCCGCGTGAGGTCCGCCTCCGGCGACGCCGTGCCCGCCTGGTCGAAGTCGTTGAGCCCCCACACCGCCTTGCCCTCCGGTCCCCGGAAGGTGCCCAGGTTGCCCACGTGGGCGTCACCCACCACGAGGATGTCCGGGGCCGGCCGGTCCACCAGCTTCGCGGCCTGCGCATACGGGCCCCGCAGGTCCGCGTGGAAGAGGGCGGGCATGGCACGGAACATCGCCGCGGGGCTCTCGCGCATCATCGCGAGCTTCTCCTTCAAGCGCGCGGGCGGCAGGTCCAGCCGCGCGTTGAAGTCGCGCACGAAGGCCACCGCCTGGGCAGGCTGCCGCGCGAGGCCGGCCGAGGCGGCCCGCGCCAGCACCGGGGCGTTCGTGACCACGGCGCTGCCGGCCCGTGACGAAGTGGCCTGGGGTTGGAAGTCGCTGGCCGCGGAGGCCGTCCGTCCCGAGGCCGTGGCACCCGCGGAGGCCAGCGTCAGCATCGTCGCGGCGACGGTGGAGCCCGGAGCGGAGGTC
>NZ_RAWG01000478.1 GCF_003611735.1 Corallococcus sicarius
GGGGATGACGCGCTGGGGCGGGAGGATCTCCTCCACGCGCATGATGTCCAGCACGTACTCCTCGTTGCCCACGAAGAAGGCGCACAGCTGCACTTCCGCGTCGACCGTCGGGGCGTCGTCGGCCGTCACGCCGCGCGGACGGCGGGCCAGCAGGTTCACGGGGTCCGTCATGGGGCGAGCGCCTGCTCTGGATCCAACAGGATGTAGAGCTGCGAGCCCTTGCGGCCCAACCCCGCCACGCAGTCGCGGTCCCCGCGCAGCCCCGCGGGCGACAGCTCCACCATGGACGGCTTGAGCCGCACCACGCCCGCCACCGAGTCCACCCACACGCCCGCGGGCCCGTCCTGCGTCTTGAGCACCAGGATGCGCGCGGCCTTGGGCGGCAGGCCCGCGTCCGGCCCCGCCACGAGCGGCGGAACCTCCGACAGGCGCAGCCGCAGCTTCACGTCGTAGACAGGCAGCAGCTCCCCGCGCAGGTTCATCACGCCCAGCAGCTGCGGCTCCGCGCGCGGAATCTCCGTGAGCAGCGGCACCTTGCAGATCTCCCGCACGGTGAGGATGGGGACCGCGTAGCACTCGGTCTCCAGGCGGAAGGCCAGGTACTCGGTGGGCTCCTCCTCCGGGACGCGCGGGGAGAGCCCGTCGCTGCCCACGGCGAAGTCCAACAGGCCGCTGACGTCCTCGTCCGGGCGGTAGAAGAACGCGTCGAGCAGGGCTTCGAAACGGGACACGGGCGGGAAGATAGCAGCCCCCCGGGACGGGTGCCTCAGGCGCGGCGCCGCTCCTGCGCGATGCCCTCTTCCAGGAGCTCCGCCACGTCCAGCACCAGCACCGTGCGCCGGTTGCCCAGGTCGGTGGCGCCGGAGATGCCCTTCACGCCACTCAGCCGGCCACCCAGGGGCTTGGTGACGATGTCCTGCTGGCCGAAGAGTTCGTCCACCGCGATGCCCAGCCGCTGCTGCGCCAGGCCCACCACCACGACGAAGTGGCGGTTGACCTCGCGCTCCGGCAGGTGGAACAGCCGCCCCAGGCGCAGGAAGGGCAGCGTCTGTCCGCGCAGATCCAACACCTCGCGGCGCTCCACCGTGCGGATGTCGTCCGGCTGCACCGCCAATATCTCCAGCACGCTGTTGAGCGGCACCGCGTAGGTGCGCCCGCTCACCCCCACCACCAGCGCGCGCACGATGGCGAGCGTCACCGGCAGCGTCAGGTGGAAGGCCGTGCCCTTCCCGCGCTCGCTCCACACGTCGATGATGCCGGAGAGGTTGCCCAGATTGTTCTTCACCACGTCCAGGCCCACGCCCCGGCCGGACAGCGCGCTGACGCTGGAGCGCGTGGAGAAGCCCGGCAGGAAGATGAGGTTGAGCAGCTCCCGCCGCGTCATCTCGCTCACCTGCGCGGAGGTGACGAGCCCGCGCGACAGCGCCACCTCGCGCACCCGCGCCTCGTCGATGCCGGAGCCGTCGTCGCTCACGCTGATGAGGACGTGGTTGCCCTTCTGCTCGGCCCGCAGGCGCACCACCGCACGCCGGGACTTGCCCGCCGACAGCCGCGCCTCCGGCCCCTCCGCGCCATGGTCGATGGCGTTGCGGATGAGGTGCATCAACGGGTCGCTCAGCTCCTCGACGATGAGCTTGTCCAGCTCCACCTCGCCGCCGGTGCTGACGAAGTCGATCTCCTTGCCCGCCTCGCGGGCGATCCTCCGCACCAGCCGCGCCAGCTTGTCGAACACCTGGCCCACCGGGACCATGCGCGCTTCAAGCAGCCCCTCCTGCAGGGCCTCCAGCTTGCGCTCCAGCTGCCGCGTCTCCCGCGACAGCTCCTGGCCGAACAGCTTGGACAGCGCCACCGTCCCGTCCTGCCGGGACGCCTCCGCCAGCCGCTGGAGGTTGGCTTTGATCAGCAGCAGCTCGCCCACCATGTTGATGAGCCCGTCCAGCCGCCCGATGTCCACGCGCACCGTCTGCGTGAGCGAGCGCAGCGACGTCTCCTCCGGACGGGGACGCCCGGCGGGCAGCGGCGCCGACGCGGCGGACTGGAGCCCGAGCGTCGTGGGCGACGGGCCGGCCACCGCCTTCATGCGCGGGGAGCCTGCGCTCGCCGCTGCCGTGGGCAGGGCCACGAGTCCGGGAGTTCCGTGGGACGACCCGGAGGGCGCGTCCTGCGCGGGGGCCCGGGTGTCCGCCGGAAGCAGCGCCTGGGGCGGGCCCGCCTCCAGGGACAACGGCCGGACGCGCGTCCCCTTCTTCTTCCCGCGCTTGGGGCGGGGCGCTCCGTCAGGGGCGGTCACCCCGGCATCAGCGGGAGAAAGGGAGGAGACCGTCTCCGGCGCGGAGACAGGCCTGGAGGGCTCCCCGTGAGCAGGGCGCACGGTCAGCGGCGCCAGCTCCGCGGGCGTTCCCTGCAACCCCTCTTCCAGCGCCTGCGCGGACACCTTCGCGCCGAAGATGAGGTCGAACGCGATGCCGCTGGCACCGCCGGGCCGCGACGAGGGCAGCGTGCTGATGACCTCGCCCAGGGGCTTGAGGCGCGCGTTCAGGTCCGCGAGGCCCTGGTCGAAGTCGGTGAGGTCGAACGCGGCGCGCACCCGCCACAGCGCCACCCCGCGCCGCACGTTCTCTCGCAGCCGGTGCTCCTCGTACTCGGTGAAGACGGCGCGCACCTGCACGTCCAGCTCCAGCCGCTCCAGCGGATCCTCCTCCGCGGGCGGCGCGGGCGAGCCCATCCGCGCCAGCCGCTCCTCCATGGCGCGCGTGCGCTGGGTGAGGTCCTCGCCCTCTTCCCCTCGCGACGTCTCTCCCAGCAGGGACTGGAAGGTGTCCAGCGCGTCCACCAGCGCGTCCAGCACCTGGTCGTCCAGCGTCAGCCGCCCCAGCCGCAGCCGGTCCAGCAGGTCCTCCGCGGCGTGCGCCAGCTGGGTGATGCGCTCCTGGCCGAAGAGCCCCGACAGCCCCTTGAGCGAGTGCGCCGCGCGGAAGATGCCGTTGATGTGCTCCGGGTCCGCCTCCTGGTCGCGGGCCTCGTCGAGCGCGAGCAGGTCGCGGCCCAGCGCATCGAGGATCTCCGTGGCCTCGGCGACGAACTCCGCCAGCGCCTTGCCCCCGTGCTGCGTCACAGCGGCTTGAGGAAGCGCCGCAGGAGCGCCTCCAAATCCTCCGTCTGGAACGGCTTGACCAGGTAGCCCGCCGCGCCCAGCGCCATCCCCCGCGAGCGGTCCTGCTCACGCCCCTCGGTGGTGACGATGATGAGCGGCACGTCCCGGTAGTTGGGGTTCTTCTTGACGAAGTTGATGAGCTCCAGCCCGTTGATGTCGGGCATGTTGATGTCGGTGATGATGAGGTCGAACCGCTGGCGGGGCAGCAGCTTCAGCGCCTCGAAGCCGCTGGCGGTGGTGACGGCCTCGATGCCGTCCACGGCCTCCACGGTCGCGGCGATGTGCTCGCGCGACACCTTGGAGTCCTCGACAATCAGCACCCTGAACGTCATCGCGCGCACGCCTCGGAGGCCAGATGCTAGCAGAACACCCGCGAGGGCGCCGAGTGCTACCCCTTGCGGGATGACAGCGAACCGACAAGGCCCTTGTCCGCGAGGAGGGACACCCGGGCCCCCTTGAACGCGGGCAGGAACTGCCGCTGGTACGCCTCCGCCCGGGTCGCGTCGCTCAGGCCCGGCCCGCCAGGGACCTCCAGGGCCACCGACTCCACCTTCGCCCGGCTCAGCACCTTCGCCGCGCCCGCCAGCGCCTCGCCCAGGGCGGAAGCGTCCAGGCCCTTTCGCGGGCCCAGGCCCACCACGAAGATGCGCGGCACGGAGAGCTTCCCGTCCGACGGCAGGAGGAGCCAGTCGTCCTTCACCCCGGTGAAGAAGCCGCCCAGGAGGACGCGGGACAGGGCGCCGCACAGCCGCCAGTCCACGTAGCCCGCGGAGGAAGGCAGGGGCCGGTCATCCTCGGCCACGAAGAGGCACAGGGCGTCCACCCCGGCCAACGCGTCCAGGCCCTCCAGCCCCACCTCCAGCGTGCTCGTCTGGCTCACGGCTTCCCGAGCGCCACCGCGACGCGGTCCAGGAGACCGTTGACGAACGCGCTCGACTCCTCCGTCCCGAAGTTCTTCCCCAGCTCCACCGCCTCGTTGATGGTCACCTTGCGGGGGATGTCCGAGCGGTACTTCAATTCGAAGATGCCCAGCCGCAGCACGTTCCGGTCGATGCGGGACATGCGATCCAGGCGCCAGTTGTGGCTGTGGCGCTCGATGAGGGCGTCAATCTCCTCGCGGTGCGCCTGCACGCCGTCCACCAGCTCCTTGGCGAACTTCACCGCGTCCGGCTCCGGCTTGCCGTCCTCCGCCGAGGCGGCCCACGCTGAATCCAGGGCCTCCCGGGCGGCGCCCTGGGCCATCTCCAGCTGGTAGAGCGCCTGCAGCGCCCGCTCCCGTGCCGTTCTGCGTGCGCCCATGCGGTCAGCCCTTCCGTTCCGCGGCGGTCATGCGCGCGTAGAGATTGACCATCTCGATGCAGGCCACCGCGGCCTCCGCGCCCTTGTTGCCCGCCTTCACGCCCGCCCGGTCAATGGCCTGCTCCACGGTATCGCACGTGAGCACACCGAACGTCACCGCCGCGGGCTTCGGGCCCGACGCCGCACTGAACGCCACCGAACCAATGCCCTTGGCGCACTCGCCCGCCACGTAGTCGAAGTGGGGGGTGCCACCGCGAATCACCGCGCCCAGGATGACGAGGCCGGCGTACTGCCCGCCCTCCGCCACGCGGCGCGTGAGGCCCGGCAGCTCATAGGTGCCGGGGCAGCGGTACACGTCGATGGCGTCGTCCTTCACGCCGTGGCGGACCAGCGTGTCCACGGCGCCCTTCAGCAGCTCCTCCGTGATGAAGCTGTTGAACCGGGAGACGCAGATGGCGAACCGGCCCTGGGGGGGGAGGAAATCCCCTTCGAAATAGCGAGGCATGGCGCGCTCCTTACACCACCCCGCCCCCCGGCGTCTGCACGAGGTTGGACCCCGGC
>NZ_RAWG01000479.1 GCF_003611735.1 Corallococcus sicarius
TCTGTCGCCGAGCTGCGCGCCCAGGCACGCGCTTCATTCGTGCGCCTGGGCCACCGCCACGACGTTCTCGCCGCCTTCATCCTTCACGCGGGCCTGCGCCTTACCGGACTTCCCTGAAGAGGGTTAGTCTTGGAGACATTCTGGAGACAGCTTGATGGCCCCAACCTTCGGCAGCAAGCAGGACCATCTGCATTCGGTTCTGCTCGTCCGCATCCACATCCCCGGAGCGGCTGATGCCCCGCAGCCGCTCACGCTCCGCCTCGTCCACCCGCAGCGGTCCCATACCGGGGGTGTACAATATGTGTCCAGGCGCTTAGCTCCAGATGGATAGCCGCGGAGGGGGGCTGAAGGAATACCCCATGAGTCCAGGAGGAACATAACGGTACTCAGATCGGAGCCTCATCCCCCGCCGATGTGCAAGCTGCGCAAGGGCAAGCCCCTCGATGAATACGTTTGCTTCCGTGAGCGTGAAGGCACGGCCCAGGGGACTGGGGCTGGTCTCCCGCTTCTTCTCGACCTGCTCCGCCCACTGCTCGACGAGAGCCCCCAGCGCCTCCTCGAAGCGAGCCTCGTCCCGGCTTGCAATGGCCTGGAGGATGTCGAACCGTGCCGAGCCCGCCCCCTCCAGGGCGCGCTCCATCCGGTCAAGCTTCTGGCGCAGCAGGGACTCATCTGGCTGGGTGGCGGCAAACTCGGGAAGCACGTCGAAGAAGCAGAAGTCGTCCTCGTATTCCATGCCCTCCGTCCATCTCGGCGCCATGTGCCCTCCCATGCGGTGGGCCAGTCGCAGCTCCCCGATGGCGAGCGCATCAAGCAGCGGTGTGCCCCGGCTCCGGGCCAGGTAGTAGGGGTCAAGCTCCTTCCTGGCGCCCTGGAATTCCAGGAACTGGAGGTAGGCATCCGCCGCTCGAAAGAGACACTGGAAGAAGTCCTCCCGGTCATAGGTGGCGAGCAGCAGGCCACAGCCCAGCTGACGGTAGCCTCTCGCCAGTTCGAGAACCTTGGCCGCATCCGGTCCCTGGCTTCGAAGGGCCTGAAGCTTCAGGGCCAGCATGTGCTGCAGGTTGCCGTTAAGTGTCTCCAGGTCCTTGATGCTCATCGCACCTCCAGGGACTCGTCGCCGAGCGGGTGCTTGAGCAGGACGGCGGCGACCTGCCCCTCGTCGGAACTGGACCACACCAGGACCCGCGCCCCCTCGGCGTACCCCTTGACGAAGGAGCGGGCCGCGGCCACGACGGCGATGGCTCCGCTGGCGGCGCCGGTGTCCCCAAGGGAAGCGGCGGGCCAGTGCAGGGCCGCGTCAGCGAGCGCCCCCCGCGCAGAGAGCCGCACGAGCGCGTTCGCCCACTCCTGGGCCCGTGTGTCCTCGCCATTCAGGTCCCCATAGATGGCGCCGACCCTGCCCGCCTGCCGCAGGGTCTGCTCCAGCACCTCGGACAGGGCAATCCCGGTGGGCCGCCCGCCGCTGGCGCGGGGCGCGGCCTCCTGGCCGACGGACACGCGACCCAGCCGGCACTGGATGAAGGCTCCGCGCCGCCGGGCTACCGTCTCGGGCTCCACCAGCAGGGCCGCCACGGCTTCGCCCGGGACCAGCCCCCGTGGACGCTCCGGCGTCTTGAGGCGCCCGTCCGCCATCAGCAGGCCTAGTTCGTCATCGCCCACGAGGCTGTCGGCGCAGACGATGAGCGCGCGCTCAATGGCGCCCTCCTCCAGCCGTGTGGTGGCCTCTCGCAGCGCCGCCAGCGCGGACACGTTCCCGTGGAACACGGTGTACGTCCGCTCCGGAGCCAAGTGCAGGCCGACCAGCCGGATCGCGGTGCGGGCCAGGTGGGCCTTGAGGATGTCATCATAGAAGTCGACCGCTTCATTCCGGGTCCGGCTCAAGCCCACGTAGAGGGCGGTACGCCCCCAGAAGCCCGCGTCCGAGCCATCAAGACCGGTGCTGTCGAGCAGGTCGCCCAGGGCCAGGGAGGTGAGACGGACGTAGAGGCCGAGCCCCTGGAAGCCCTCGGTAATGCCCCAGAGGGGGTGTCCGGTGACGGGCTCCGCGCCCAGCGAGGTGGACACCTTGAAGGCCAGGGGGCGGGGCCGGGTCATCCCGCATCGGAGCGAAGCGCAGGCCGTGGCGACATCATGGCCCACGGCGCACACCAGTCCGGTGCCGGTGAGAACCAGGGGTATCATAGTCGCACCCTCGAGCCCGCTCCAGTCACGCCTTCCGCCTGGAGCTCGACGGCGCAGACGTCATCGAGGCCGTCAGCGAGAGGAACATGGCCTCGCCACAAGAGAAAAAGGCGGTGCTCATCCGTGTCGAGGATGACGGTGTCCAGGTGGAACTCGGGCCGGGCCAGTTCGTTGCCCGCCAGTTTCACGGTGGCTCGGGGCGTCACATGTGGAAGCCGGAAGGAGAGGGGTCCGAGGGGAGAGGCATGGACGAGGACGACCTCCTCTCCGCCGCGGAGGAAACCGGGCGCCACCAAGCCAGGGGAGGCCGCATTGAAGAAGCGCCGGTCGAAGTTCCTGGGCAGCAGGGGCTTGCGCTGGCGGTCCCAGGCCTCGTCATAGGTACCGGCGAAGGCGGCGCGGGGCTGCCAGTGGGGGGACAGAAAGCCGAAGCCCGCCGGCGGCACCTGCTGGCCGAAGCGCTCCAGGGGATGGTCTGGGTCCTCCAGGTTGGGCAGGGGCAGGGCTTCCTCAAAGTGCCGGGGACTGGAGCGGAAGCCGACCCCCACGGGGTTTCGCGGCTCGAAGGAATGCCGGCCCTGCTCCGCACCGGAGCGGTCCCACCCACCGAAGGCCCGCTCATAGACGAGGGGGAGCCGCTCGAAGGGCAGCGGCTGCGTCATGGAGATGGAGCCGAGGCTCTTGAACCAGACCCGCTCCCCCACCACGCGGACCGACTTGCGCACCGGCCCGACCCGCAGGGAGACGCGCAGCTCGCGCGTGCCTCGCTCGGGAGCCCAGGCATGGCCGACGAGGACGACGTCCGTGGCGGGCTTGAAGAAGGCGCACTCGGGCTCATAGCGGTAGCTGGACGTCTCAGGCGTTCCCCAGTACTGGCCGGAGAGGTCGACGGGAGCCTGCGCCTCGGCGAGCATCAAGCCGTCACGCTGGATGACATACGTGGCCTTGGCCACCAGCACCAGCAGCGGGCGTAGCTCCTCATCCGCGAGCGCCAGCAGCTTGAGGGCGAAGGGAGTCTGGTTCTGCAAGGACGGGTGACCCAGGCATCACCTCACCGGAAGAGGAGTTGGGACAGCGGCTGCATCGGGAGCCGGGCCTGGCTCTCGCAGGCCCGTGTCCACTCCGCACGCTGCCGCCGGGCCCATGCCCGGGTCTGGAGTTGGTGGGCTCCACGGCTGCGGATGGAGAGCTCCAGGGAGAGCATGTGCCGACGCCGCATGGGCCCCCGGCCGAGCACCTCCAGCAGGCGGCCCGCGCTGGCGGGCTTCCCGGCAAGGTACCGGGTCCCCTGCTCGAAGCCCTTGTGGGCCTGTATCCACCAGGCGGACACCGCCTCGGGCGCCGGTAGGGGCAGGCTGTCCTCCGGTCTGGGCGTCAGGTCCGCATCCAGATCCTCCTCCCGTGAGGAGGACTCCCGCGCCGGCTCGGCGGGCAGCGCATGGGGCCCGGCGATGGCCAGGCCGGTGATGGCGGAGAAAGCCTCGGCCGCCAGTGCCGCCGTCCTGGCGGGCCGCATCATCTCGAGGCAGGCCTCCGCGGCAGCCACGCGCCCACTGAACCCCAGGGCCCAGAGGACGTCGGCCTGGAGCGCGCTGCCGCCAAGCATGCCCAGCAGCTCCCGCAGCTCCGCCTCGCCGCCGCCCAGGGCCATGAGCACGCGGGCCCTGCGGCTGCCCTCCTCGCGTGTCCGCGCCAGCTCCAGGCAGGCATGCCAGGCAGCGCGCGCGCCATGCTGGAGCCCGAGCACGATGGCCTCCCAGCGCACCTGGGGGTGGGCATCCACGAGCCCAGCCCGCAGTAACTCCGCTCGGACGCTGTCGGGAGGCAGGCGTCGGGCACACCGCAGCGCGGAGGCCCGGATACCGGGTGCGTCATGATTGAGCAGGGCCTCCAGCTCTGGCCCGGGCGTCACGCCCAGGAAGGCCAGGGCCTCGAGCGCGAGCGCCTGAAGGGCGGGCTCGGCGTCCGCCAGGAACGGGCGGATCTGCTCGGTGCCGGCCGGCCCCTCGATCAGTTGCAGGGCGCGCTGGATGGCGGCACGCGGGCCCGGCTCGCTGTCGGCCAGCAGTAGGCGCAGGCCCGCCGCTTCCACGCAGCCCCCGAGCACCAGCGCGTACGTGGCGGCGGAGACGCGCTCCGGCTCGTCCGACAGGAGCGCGGGACGCAGCAGGCGATGGGCCACGGGGGCGCCCGCCTCCGCCAGTGCCTCCAGGTGAGCCCGGAGCCGCCCCTCCAGTTCGGCCGTCTCCTCGAGGTCGAAGTCGGGGGCAAGCAGGGCACGCTCCCACTGCATCCAGAGGAAGGCCGCGTCCTCCACGTGCTCCTCGTGGATGTCCCAGCGGGGTATCAGGTTGTTGTGCGCGTGCATCAGTTGATCTCCACTGCGCCTCCCCGGATACGGTGATTCCCCGTGGCAGTCGACTCGAGCTGCACGCCCTTGATGATGACCCGGCCGTTGCGCCGCAGGGTGATGCTCGCCTTGCCACACTCAAGGACAATCTCGTCCTTGCCCTGGATGACCACGCGCCGGCCATCGACCGTGGCGCCCCGATTCCGGGGGGAGTCGCTGGAGTCGAGCAGGGCATCGAGCAGGGGGGTGTCACCCATGGCATGGATGAGGCCCATCAACAGGGGCCGGGTGGGGTCTCCGTTCTCGAACAGCAGCACGGCCTGCTGCCGCGTAGCCCCGGCCCGCTCAAGGGCCTTCGACTCCAGGGGCACGGTCGACCGGGCGACGAGGGGGCCCTCCGGATTGCCTTCATAGTCCACGAGCACCCCGCGGCCGGGCTCGAAGCCCACGACCCACCC
>NZ_RAWG01000047.1 GCF_003611735.1 Corallococcus sicarius
GGCGGCTACCAGTACAGCCGCTTCTGCGAGAGGTACGGGCGGTGGCTGGCCGCCTCCAGCGTCACCCTGCGCCAGGAGCACCGCGCCGGGGAGAAGTGCTTCGTGGACTTCAGTGGGGACGGGGTGCGGGTGGTGGACGCGGCCACGGGCCAGGTGCGGGTGGCGAAGCTCTTCGTGGCGGTGCTGGGGGCCAGCAACCTGACGTACGTGGAGCCCGTCTTCAGCGAGGACGTGCCCACGTGGGTGGGCTGCCACGTGCGGGCCTTCGAGTACTTCGGCGGTGTCACCGAGTTGGTGGTGCCCGACAACCTCAAGTCAGGCGTCACCCGGGCGCACCGGTACGAGCCGGACTTGAACCCCACGTATGCGGACCTGGCGCGGCACTACGGCTTCGCGATTCTGCCCGCGCGCCCGCGGCGGCCTCGGGACAAGGCCAAGGTGGAGGTGGGCGTGCTGCTGGCGGAGCGGTGGATTCTGGCGGCGCTGCGCCACCGGAACTTCACGTCGCTGGCCCAGGTGCAGGAGGCGGTGAGGCCGTTGCTGGAGAAGCTCAACACGCGGCCCATGCGCAAGCTGGGCACGTCGCGCTGGGAACTCTTCGAGCAGGTGGAGCGCACCACGCTGCGGACCCTGCCGGCGCGGCCGTACGAGCTGGCCTTCTGGAAGAAGGCGCGCGTCAATATCGACTACCACGTGGAGCTGGAGGGCCACGGGTACAGCGTGCCGTACACGCTGGTGGGCAAGCCGGTGGAGGTGCGCCACACGGAAGGCTGCGTCGAAGTCTTCCTCGGGGGCCGCCGCGTGGCCAGCCACGTGCGCAGCCTGGAGAAGGGGCGCTTCACCACGCAGCCCGAGCACATGCCCGCCTCCCACCGGCAGCACGCGGAGTGGACACCCTCGCGCCTCATCCGCTGGGCCGAAGGCGTGGGCCCCTCGTGCGCGAAGCTGGTGGAGGAGCTCATGACGAAGCGGCCCCACCCGCAGCAGGGCTTCCGCTCGGCGCTGGGCGTGCTGCGCCTGGCCGACGAGAAGAAGTACGGCAAGCCTCGCGTGGAGAAGGCGTGCGCCCGCGCCCTGCGCCACCGCGCCATCAGCTACAAGTCCGTCGTCGCCATCCTCCAGCACCGCCTCGAGGACACCGACGAGACGACGGCCGACAAGGGCCCGCTGCCCGAGCACGAGAACGTGCGCGGCGCCCACTACTACCACTGACAGCACGCGTGGCTTGACGGCCGTGCGCGGACATTCCCCGGCGGTGCTGGTCCTGAGTCTCCCAGCATCGGAGGTGGCCTGCGCGCGCCCTGGCACCAGGGCGCGCGCAGGCCGGACGACGAGACCGAAAGAGAGCAAGAGATGCTGGTGGACCAGACGCTGGAGAAGCTCAACGCGATGAAGCTGCACGGCATGGCCAACTACCTGCGCAGCTGGGTGGAGAAGCCTGGCGACAAAGGCCTGAGCGCCACGGACCTGGTGGGCCTCTTGGCGGACGCGGAGTGGATGTACCGGGAGAACAAGAAGCTCACCTCGCGCCTGCAGCACGCGAAGCTGCGCCAGCAGGCGTGCCTGGAGGACATCGACTACGCCCACGCCCGGGGACTGACGAAGCCGCAGGTGCTGGAGCTGTCCACCTCGAAGTGGGTGGCCGACAGGCAGAACGTGCTGCTGACCGGACCTACCGGCGTGGGCAAGAGCTACCTGGCGTGCGCGCTGGGACAGAAGGCGTGCCGTGACGGCTACAGCGTCGTGTACCGCCGCGCTTCACGCCTCTTCGATGAGCTGGCCCAGGCCCGCGCGGACGGCACGCACCCGCACGCGCTCAAACGGCTGGCCAAGGCCCAGGTGCTCATCCTCGACGACTTCGGCCTGGAGCCGCTGGGCTCGGCGGAGCGCAAGGAACTGCTCGAAGTCTTGGAGGACCGCTACCACCAGTCCTCGACGGTGGTGACCTCCCAACTGGAGCCCAAGGACTGGCACGCCGTCATTGGCGACGCGACGCTGGCCGACGCCATCCTCGACCGGCTCGTCCACAACGCCCACCGCCTCCGGCTCGCCGGAGACTCCATCCGCAAGGCGGACGCGAATTTGACGAAGGCTCGTAAGCAGGTGAAGTGATGGAACGTCCCAGCGTCGCTGACGCTCCGACTGCTCGCCTTGGCCGGAACGGCTGCTCGGCTTGAGCTGGAATGGGTGCTCACCATCGCCGGAATACGCACTTCGAGTTCCATCCGGGGCTGGGGCCCACGGAAGCGGGCATGTTCCGCCTGTTCCGAGTGAACTTGCGGACTCCGCCGAGTGTCATTCTCCCATCGCAGACCCAGCAGACGCTCCCACACACCGGAGACTGGCGGAGTACACAGTGGCAAGAGGGGCAGGAAGGTGTGCTGTACGTTCTCCGCGACAAGAAGAGCGGGGAGCTTTTGAAGGTGGGCAAGACAGAAATCGCTACGTGGGAAGGTCGATTCGAGCCCTACGCAAGGGCCGCCAGGAGGACGGGACGCGAGCTTGAGCTTGATACGTGGACCGTGCCGAAGGACTCATCGCGGTCCATCGAATACCTTGAGGCGCAGGTGCGCGCTCAGCTTGAAGGCCAGGGGCACAGACTTCCATGGGATAACACAGGCGGCCGACTTGGACGGCCCGGTCCCGGCGTGCCAGGCGTCTATCAGTCCACCACCGCGGAGCAGGGCTACGTGTGGGACGGCGAGACCTACGTGAAGACGGGGGAGGGCAGTAAGTGAGCGAGGACGGCCTTGGCGAGGACATTTCGGACGGGTTCTGGTCCATCATTGAGCGCGCGGGCCAAGACCGCCTGAAGTTGCGGGATATCTTGTGGGACCTGTCCGAAGAGGAGGTCGCCCGCTTCCACAAAGAGTTCGTGCTGGCCACCTCCGTGCTCAGGGGCGAGCCCTTCGACGCCTTGCTCTACGAGGCCGGTGAATCCGAGGATGGCGTGATGGACGTCGCCTACTGGGTCGTTGCGCAAGGGCGTGCGCTCTACGACGCAGTGCTCAAGAACCCCGACTCGATTCCGCGCCACGTCCACGTAGGGGACCCCGCTCTCATGCATCACATTCCGGGAAGGGTGTTCTACGAGCGGTTCGGCAAGGAACTGGACTTCTACTGAGCCGGGTCGAGCCCTGCCTTCCGAGCGCGTGCTCACGGTCATGACGTAGCGCTGACTGCGACGTCGATCCACCCGCCCGCTCGGTCCCGACGACGAACTGCTTCGCACGCTCTTGCCCGACGAGGAGGCCTGACCGTAAGCGGCGGCCTTTCGGGAGGGGCCCATGGTCCTCACAGGCCCCGCCGAAGCCGCCTAGAACAGCGACATGCCCAGCGTGATGCTGGTCAGGAACCCACCGTGCTGGGACAGGTCCAGCGCGGCCCGGGTGAGGAAGTCCTGCTGCCCGCCGTCGCGCACGGTCCAGTTGTCCTCGCGCAGCCGGAAGCCCCAGCCCACGCGCAGGCCCAGGTACATGGGCCCCATCGCCTGGCGCAGGCCGATGGCCGCCGTCGCCACCGGCGTCATCAGCATGTCCGTGTAGCGGACCTCGCCTCCGTTGATCTCCGTGGTCGCCTCGCCGCCCAGGTTGAAGCTGGTGCCCGCCTCCACGAAGGGGCTCGTGGACACCTCGCCAAACGGATACAGCCGGACCAGGGGACCCACGCGCAGACCCCACGCGCCCGTGCCGCCGCTCACGTTGAGGCCCAGCCACGGCGCCACCCGGTACTCCAGCTCCCCTCCGAAGATGCCCGACGGGCTGTTGAAGCCCAGCGCCACGCCCAGGTCCAGGTTCGTCCGGCCACGGCGGCGGGAGGGACGGCGATCCACCGAGTCGGAGCTGTCGCGCCCCATCGAGTCCTGCGACATCCCATCCGTCATCGGCGCATCCACCGCCGCGAACTCCGGGCCCTCCGCGCTCCGGTACTCCCGTGACCCGGGCTCCTCCGGGACCCGCGAAACTTCCGGCGCCTCCGCGACCACCGCGCGGCCGTTGCCCGTGGACGTCCCGCCGCCCTCCGCCGTGGCCACCGGCACCTCCTGGCGCGGGACGACCTCCATCTTCCCGGCCTCCGCGAGCAGCGCCTGCGCCATCGCCACCGAGCCCTTGTCGCTCAGGCTGGGATTGACGAACTCATAGGAGAGCGTCTTGGTGCGCACCGGCTTCTCGGTTGTCTGCAATTGATAGCTCAGCCGGTACTTCTTCCCCGCGCGCGTCACCTTCGCGGTGATGATCAGGTCCGCCGCCCCTTCTGCCTCCGGATCCACCACCAGCTCGGCGGAGCCCGTCTGCCGCAGCGCCTCGTCCAGGCCATACCGCGTCCGCGCCTCCACCGTGGGAGCGCTCAGCCCGTCCGCGTCCACCTCGCTGCTCACCTGCGTGAGCTTCAGGTGCAGCGGGTCGGCCAGGGACGACAGGGGCAACAGGGTCGCGGCCAGCAGCATGCTGGCACGCACCCGGAGAGCACTGGGGCGCATGAAGGGGTCCTCGAAAGGGTGTGGGAAATGAGGCGAACCACCAGACGGCCCGACGCTGTCGTTATTCACCGGCAGCGGACCGTCCGCGGCGCCCCGTGTCGGCGTGAGCCACGGGCGGCGTGATACCTTCCACGCCTCCGCGCGCGCTCACGAGTCCTGTCCCCATGTCCAGCCCCTGGTTCGACGTCCCCTATGTGTTCTGCCGTCTGCGCATGACCGTCTCGCATGCCTTCCGGAAGAAGGAGCCTGGACAGGAGAAGGATCCCCTCTTCACGTCGCACAGCACCGACTACGTCATCGTGGGCACGTTCCAACTTCAACGCATGCCGTTCAGCGTGCGCCCCACCTTCTCCAACCCCAAGGTGAGCCTCCGGGTTTCGGGTTGGTCGCTGTCGGGGATGTCGGGGGGGAAGGGGTCGGGCGCCTGGGAGACGGGCACGCGGAAGGATTTCACCGGAAACACGACACCGGGCTCCGTCAACCTGGAAATCTATCCAGACGAAGGACACCAGACCAACTTCCATACCCGGGACGATGACAAGTTTGGAATCAAGCTGGCGACCCACTCCTGGGAGCGCAGCAGCACGGGCTTCAACCAGGAGGCGCGTGACACGGAGGAGGGCCACATCAGCTTCTTCCTCCAGCAGCCCTTCCCGGCGAAGCCGGGCGAGGTGCGCCTCAAGGACAAGCTGCCCGACCTGCTGCTGAACACCCCCTTCTGCCTTGCCGTCACCGCCTGTGAGCCCCCCCGCATCTCCGGCTCCTTCCGCCTCACGCCCGGGCTTCCCGCCTTCCGCATCGTGGACGACACGGTGGACCAGAACCCCATCCCCCACTGCCGCGTGCGCGTGCAGTGCCCGGATGGCGTGGCGCGTGAGTTCGTCGCAGACGATGCGGGGGAGGTCTTCATCCCCCGCTCCGGCAAGGAGGTCTACACGCTGCTGGAGGTCCTGGAGGACGCCGCGCCCGTCTCCCTGTCGCGGCCCGTGGGTTGGACCGTTGAATCCATGCCGGCCCTGCCCTGAACCTCCTCCTCGCGAGACACCCTCCGACCCATGCCGAATCTCGACGCGCTGCTGAAGGACACGATGCTGCTGACCGCGGCACCCGGAGCGCCGTGGAAGGACTTTGGCGGCGACAAGGTCCACGCCGAAGCCTCCGCCACCCGGAGCGCCGGAGCGCCGGAGCGCCCTGGGCCTGGTCGTGCTCGTGGCCATCACGGTGGGCCTGCTGGCCGCGCTGCGTGAAGGGGACTACTCCGTGCGCGGCCGGGGCGAGCTGCCGGGCGACCCATTGGGTGAGGTGCTCCTGGAGGTCAACGCGCTGGGGGACACGCTGCGCGAGCAGCGGCTGGGCGCGATGGAGGCGGGCGCGCGGCTCGGGCAGGTGATGGAGGCCATCGACGTGGCGGTGCTCGCCTTCGACGCAGCGGGCACGCTCAAGCTGGTGAACCGCGCGGGCGCCCGGCTCGTGGGCCTGCCGCGCGCGCAGCTGCTGGGACAGCGGGCCGAAGCGCTGGGCTGCGGGGAGCTGCTGGAGGGCCCCGCGCCGCGCAGGCTCACGCGCGCCTTCGCGCAGGAGGGCGGCCCCTACGAGCTGTGGCGGGGGATGTTCCGGGAGGGCGGCCAGCCGCACCAGCTGGTGGTGCTCACGGACCTGCGTCTGGCATTGCGCGAGGAGGAGCGCGAGGCGTGGCGCCGGCTGGTGCGCGTGCTCAGCCATGAAATCAACCACTCGCTCACGCCCATCCAGTCCATCGCGGACGCGCTGAAGGACCTGGTGGCCCAGGTTCCGCGCCCCGCGGACTGGGAGGAGGACACGCGGCATGGGCTGGGCATCATCGCCCGCAGGGCGGAGTCCCTGGCGCGCTTCATGTCCGCCCACGCGCGGCTGGCCCGCCTGCCGCCGCCCACGCCGGGCACGGTGGAGGTGGAGCCCTGGGTGCGGCGCGTGGTGGCGCTGGAGCCGCGCCTTGTGGTGGCGGTGCGCTCCGGCCCCGCGCTCACGGTGCCAGGGGATGGCGACCAGCTGGAGCAATTGCTCATCAACCTGGTGCGCAACGCCGTGGACGCGGTGCTGTCCAATGAAGGGGGCGCGGGCGGTGTCTGGGTTTCCTGGGCGGTGCACGCGCCCGGCGCGGTGGAGGTCTGGGTGGAGGACGAGGGCCCGGGCCTGGCGGACACCGCGAACCTCTTCGTGCCCTTCTTCACCACCAAACCGCAGGGCAATGGCATTGGCCTGGCGCTCAGCCGGCAGATTGCCGAAGCGCACGGCGGCAGTCTGCGATTGGAGAACCGCACCGACGGGCGCGGCTGCCGCGCTCGGCTCAGGCTCCCGCTGGACGCTCCGCGCGCGTGAAGCCCGGCTTGGAGGACTCCAGCGGCTCGGGGTCCGGCGCGACCAGCTGGTAGAGCAGCGCCGTGGCCGCCCAGAAGAACAGCGCGCTGAAGCTCACGTAGACCAGCCGGGTGCCGGGCCAGACCTGGAGCGGGTGGTGGAACACCTCCGCCGCCACGAAGCCGCCCAGCCACTGGCCCGTCCAGCACAGCGCGGTGGCCCACAGCACCCGCTGCCAGGACGCCACCCGCAGCGGCCGGAACCAGTACTTGTGCAGGGCCCACAGCACCAGCACCGCGCCGCTCCACATCCCCAGGCTGACGATGGAGAACCAGCGGTGCGGCGACTCCGGGTAGACCCAACCCCAGTCCCCGTTCATCCACCGGAACGCCACGTTCTGCGACAGCTCCAGCAACCAGAAGCACGGCGCCAGGAAGAGCAGCTGCACCAGCAGGACCCGCCGCACCATCTCCACCAGGCCCCTGAGGAGCTGCCCATACGTCCAGGTCAGCTTGATCATTGGTCCCTCCTCGGTTGCGGGTGGGTGCAGTGCTCCATGAGAAGAACGCGCTAGCCTTTCTTTCTTGATTTATTTGATTGCACGGTCTGCCCGGTTGCATCCCACCCAAGCAATCCCAATGGGTTGGATGGCCATTGCGCGCGCGGGCCTACTCAAAGACGGACAGCTCCGCGAGCGACGAGAGCCCGACGAGCCGCGTGCCCCCTCCGAACGTAAGGGTTTCCACGGACAGCCGGACGAAGCGGACGGGCGCGCCGTCGGCGAGGGGCGCCTCGGCGAACACCGACGTCTCGATCCCCAAGGCCAGGGGAAGGTCTCCATAGGGAGAGTCCTCTCGCGTGAGCGAGAGGTACTGCGAATACATGAAGCGGAGCGCGTCGGTGCTCCGCTCGACCTCTCGCACGACGGTCCGGGTGAGCGGCCGCCACTGCTTGCCGTCCTCGCTGCCCTCCAGCAGGAGCCACTCCTTGCCTTCATAGCCCTGGAGGTAGCGCAGGCCACGCACCACCGCGTGGCGGGGGAGCCCGGACCGGGGCAGGGAGAAGACGAGGGTGAGCGACTGCGAGGCGGTCACCTGGGTCTCGACGTCCACGGACTCCAGCAATCCGTCCGTCCAGGGGCAGGTGCCAGGGAAGTGGGACTCGCAGGTCGCGCCCCGGCTCAGGGGGCGCAGGGCCCCGGCGGGCAGGGGCTCGTGCGCGGTGCGCCACTCCACCCGGAAGTCCACGCCGCCAGGCTCTCCGCCCAGGGGGTCGAAGTACCATGCGCCCACGCTGGCGGCGCGCAGCTGCACCCGGGGCGCGGCGAAGTCCTCCAGCACGTAGGGGGACGCGGTCCACGGGGACGTCGTGACCCGCTGCTGCCACAGCGGCGCGTCACCCGTGGTGAGGAACACCCTGGGCTCCGGGGGCGAAGGGAGGAGGGGCTGGGCGGTCCCGTCGTCGAAGACGAGGTCCCCGAACCTCGCCGTCTCCGGCTTCGCCAGCGGCGCGGGCGCGGGCGGGAAGGCCACGGTGGTGCCCTGGGGCCCTGACTCCACGCGCGGGTGGGCGTCCCACGGCTGGAGCGTGGGCAGCTCCACGTCGTCGTCGATGTAGAGCAGGGCGAACATGCCCCGCCCCGCCTCGTCCAACGGCAGCCCCACCCGCAGCCGGGCCTTCTCCTGGCCGTAGTCCACCTGCTTCATGGAGTCGCCGGAGAGCAGCTCGAAGGTGAACTCGCCCCGGGCGTCGGTGGTGGTGGTGTCCAGCGGCGCGTAGCCGCCGTCCTGCTGGAGCTCGAGCGTCAGCGACTGGCCGGCGTGCGGCGTGCCGTCCGGCTGGAGCACGCGGCCGTAGGCGAAGATGGGGTCCTCCGGGTAGCGCTCGCAGCCGGTGAGGGTGAAGAAGGCCAGGAGGCCCAGACCCAGGCGCAGGAAGGGGAGCGGTGCGTGGCGCATGTCAGTAGGTCGCCTTGAGCCCGAAGAGGGGGACGATGATGGGAATCTGGAGGGGGGCGCGCGTGGGCTCGACGCCCTCCGGGCCGTCGAAGCGGTACTCGTAGGCGATGACCTCCTGCTGCGCGGAGAGGTTGAGCACGTCCAGCGACGCGTCCAGCGTGAAGTCCTGGTAGGCCCACGACTTCGCGATGCGCGCATCCACGCGGAAGAACGACGACAGCCGGCCAGCGCGGTCCAGATCCTGGCGCACCCAGTTGCGCGAGTCGTCCGGCCCCTGCACGTAGCGCTGCGACTGCGAGGTGATCTGCCCCGACTCCGGGCGGCCGGTGTTGAAGTGCACCACCGTGCCCACCGTCCAGTTGTTGCCGAACTTGTAGCTGAGCGCGGCGTTGAAGACGTGCGCCTGTTCGAAGGCGAAGGGCAGCTCTCCCTCCACCGTCTCCACCACCCGGTTGTCGTCACCGTAGCGGGAGAAGCGCACCTTCCGTCGGCTCTGCAGGAAGCTGTAGGACACCCAGCCGAACCAGTGATTGCCCAGCGGATGGCGCGCCATCAGGTCCAGGCCGTAGGCGTAGCCCGTCGTCGCGGGGTCCGCGCCCAGGCTGCCCCGGCGCCGGCGGTTCTCCGCCACGTCCAACAGGTCGAACTCCACCGCGCGCGACAGCGGGTTGAAGTACGCGTCCGCGCTCAGCTCCAATCCCTCCAGGGCCTTCCACTCCGCGCCCACGTCGAACTGCGCGCCGGACTGGAGGCCGTAGCGCAGGCTGGCGGTGTCGATGGCGGGCAGGTGCAAGAGCACGGTGGGCGGCTGGTGGAACAGGCCCGCGCCGCCCTTGAGCGTGAGGGTGTCCGTCAGCGAATGGCGCACGGACAGGCGCGGCTCCACCGCGGTGAACGTCATGCCCGGCACCAGGTGGTACGCGTCCACGCGCAGGCCCGGGGACACCACCCACTTCTCGGTGGGCCTCCAGGTGACGGACGCGTACGCGCCGGAGAAGGTGGCGATGGCGGAGGGCCGCTTGAGCGGATCCGCTTCGTCGGAAGGCTGCCAGCCCGGGGGCCGCGCGGTGCCGGTGATGGTGGTGGCCGAGCGGCGGTTCTCCACGTCCGCGCCCACCGCCACCTCCAGCGTGTCGGTGAGCACGCGGCGCCATGCGGTGCGCGCGGCGAGGCTCGTCTGCTCAAGGCCGTACTCGCCCACGGACTGGCGGACGAGGTTGCCTCCAGTGAGCTGCGTCTGCTCGCCGACGAGGCCCAGGCCGTCCCAGCCCAGCGTGACGCCAAGCTCGCCCTCTCCGCCCGCCAGCGGGTGCGTGCCGCGCAGGTCGATGCGGTGGAACCGGGACGTGACGCCGCCCCCCTCCGCGGCTTCCTTCAGCTCGGGCGACAGGCCCACGTCGTCGGAGCTGCCCAGCGCGAACAGGCGCAGGCGGCCCTGGCCCACCTTCTGCTCCACGCGCGCCTGGTAGTCCCAGAAGCCCGCGCGCAGCTGCTCCGCGCCCTTGTTGTTGAGGGCGTTGGCCGCCAGCGAGATGAGCAGCGCGGAGTAGCTGACGCGGCCGGCCAGGCTGACGCTGGTGCCGGTGGAGGCGAAGGGCTGCTCGATGAAGCCGCCCGCGTTGAGCAGGTCCGCGTACGCGGTGAAGTGCAGCCGGTCCTCGCGCGGCCGGCTGAGACGTCCCTCCACCGCGCCCCCCAGCAGGCGGCCGAACTGCACCGGCGGCGCGCCCGGATGGAAGTCCACGGTGTCGATGAAGTCCGGGTGGATGACCGCGGGCCCGAGCAGCAGGTGGTACAGCATCGGGATGCGCACGCCGTCGAGGAAGAACCCGGTGGCCGCCGGCTGGCTGCCGCGCACGACGGGGTAGCTGATGCCGGACGCGAGGCTGCCCACGCCGGGCATCAGCATCACCACGCGGAAGGGGTCGCCCTGCGTGCCGGGCACCTCGCGGATCTCCTGCTCGTGCAGGCTGATGCGGGTGACCTCCGTGCGCGGGCGCTCGTCGCGCACCACGGTTTCGTACGGGTTCACCACGCGCGGCTGGAGGCGGTAGACGACCTGGAGCGTCTGGCCCGCTTCCAGCTTCTCCTCGAAGCTTGTCGTCGCGTGGCCCGGCGCGCGGACCTCCAGGCGGTGCGCGCCCGGCGTCACGTCCACCGTGAAGCGGCCCTGCGCGTCGGTGGTGCCCGCGGGCTCCGGGGCCCCGTCCACGAAGAGGGCCGCGTCGGCCAGGGGCCTGCGGGTGCCCCGGGCGCGCACCTCGCCGGTGAGGCGCGTGGTGGCGGCGGGGACCTGCACGGGCGGCGTGAAGCGGTAGAGGAAGGGCAGGCGCACCGCCACGGGCAGACCGCCCAGCGTGGCCGGGGTGAAGCGCA
Source organism: Corallococcus sicarius (assembly GCF_003611735.1). GTDB lineage: Bacteria > Myxococcota > Myxococcia > Myxococcales > Myxococcaceae > Corallococcus > Corallococcus sicarius. Next base: position 11,152 of record NZ_RAWG01000047.1, read on the forward strand.
GGCCCGGGGCGGCGGCGAGCGCCGCGTCGGTGAGGCGCGGCTCGGAGGCGGCGCGGACCACCTTCGTCTCCGCGACGCGGCCGTCCACGTCCACCAGCAGCTCCAGCTCCACCTCGCCCGGGGTGCCCTCCAGCCCTTCGGGCCACGCGGCGGGCGCGTCGGCGGTGAGGGTGGGGGGCACGAGCGCCGTGTCACCCGCGTCCGGGGAGAGCCCCAGGCGCTGGGCGTCCTCGGCGGAGAGGGTCTGCCCGCCGTCGGTGGACTGGATGTCCACCTCCACCGCGCGCAGCTCGCTGGTGGAGGACGGAACACCCTGTGCGCGCGCCGCGGTGCCGAGCAGCAGCACGAAGGCGGACCCCAGGAGGAAGGTGCCGGGGAGCCCCATCGCTGGACGCTTCAACACCGGCGCCCCGCGAAGCTGTCACCCGTGCGTCTCGGACCGATGCCACCCCTGCGTGCAGCCATGCGGGCCACCCAGATGCAACCGGCGCTCCTCCCCCGGCCCTGGGTGGAAACGCCGATAAATGCCTTCATACGGCCTTAGCAGGCAATCCGGGCAGTGCATTCTTGCTGAAACGCTACCGGCCCCAGGTCCCAGGCCGGCGGGCCTCCCCCGCGCGCACCGTCATCGCCCCCCGGTTCCGCCAGTCCGTCCACCGGGGCGGGCGCCCTGTGCGCGCGTGCACGCGGGAGTGGGCCCGCGGTGTGTGCCCCTGGAGCCGTGCACAGGGGCGTCGTTACAGTTTTTCAAGTCGAGTGGAAGCCTCGGCCAGGGTTTCCGGGGGAGGGCGCATGCGCACGCCGAAGGATGAACTGCTGCTCGAGGCGATGGACCATGTGCTGTCAGCGCGGACGCTGGCGACGGTGGAGGCGCTGGCCCGGCTGTACCGGATGCTGGATGTGGAGCGGGTGGCGGAGGACGAGAACTACGCGGTGTTCGCCACGGCGTTGTCGCGCAGGCTGGAGGGGCCGACGGGGGCGTTGCATCCGTACCGGGCCTCGGACGTGGATGGTGGGGCGCCGCAGATCGACCTGTTCCGCAAGTTGATGAAGCACCTGCCGTTGGCGTCGGCGGCGGACGCGGTGGCGAACACGCTGCTCGCGGGCTTCCTGCGGGGCCACGCGGAGGCGACGCTGCTGGACGTGGGCATCGGCCAGGGGCGGCAGGAGTGCAACCTGCTGCGGGCGCTGGCGGCGGCGGGCGCGCTGCCCCGGCACCTGACGGTGGTGGGCGTGGACCCGAGCGGGGACAGCCTGTGCGAGGCGCGGCAGGCGCTGATGGCGGTGGCGCGCGAGGTGGGGCTGTCGCTCGGGTTCGAGGCGGTGGAGTCGCCGGTGGAGGACGTGGCCCCGGCGACGTGGGCGCGGTGGCGCGGGGTGCGCAGGCCGCTGGTGGTGAACGCGGCGTTCGCGCTGCACCACGTGGCGGAGGGGGCGTCCCGGGAGGGCGAGGCGCGCGACAGGGTGCTCGGGAGGATTGCGTCGCTGGAGCCGGTGGGCGTGGTGTTGTGCGAGCCGAACGTGGACCACCACCGGGCCCCGGCGCGTGAGCGATTGGCCAATGCGTGGCATCACTTCTCCCGCGTGTTCCAGTTGCTGGATACGCTGGAGGTGCCGGGCGACGAGCGCCGCGCCATGAAGCGCTTCTTCGGCCGGGAGGTGGACGACATCGTGGGCACGGTGAACGAGGCGGAGCGGTGCGAGCGCCACGAGACGGCGACGTCGTGGTGGGAGCGGCTGGAGCGCGCGGGCTTCACGCCGGGGGGCGGAGTGGAAGTGGTGCGTCCTCCGGGGATGCACCCGGCGGTGGGGCTGCGCGCGGAAGGCGGCACGGTGGGCATCACCTTCCGGGACGACGTGTTGGTGGCGGTGCTGGCGGCGGTGCCGAAGGAGGGCGCGTGAGTGAGCTGGAGGCGCTGGCGCCGCGGGTCATCGCGCGCTGTCGGGAGGTGGGGGTGAGGCTGGTGCTCGCGGAGGCGTGCACGGGAGGTCTCATCACGGCGGCGCTGACGGACGTGCCGGGGGCGTCGGCGGTGGTGGAGCGCGGCTATGTGCCGTACTCGAACGAGTCGAAGGGGGAGCAATTGGGGGTGCCGCTGGCGCTGTTGCAGGCGCACGGGTCGGTGAGCGCGGAGGCGGTGGTCGCGATGGCCGCGGGGGCATTGGAGCGTTCGCGGGCGGACTGGGCGGTGGCGGAGACGGGCATCGCGGGGCCCGGAGGTGGGACGGAGGCGAAGCCGGTGGGGCTGGTGTTCGTCGCGGTGCACCGACGGGGCGGTGAGGCGGTGGTGGAGCGCTACGTGTTTCCCGGGGACCGGCGGCAGGTGCGCCAGGCCGCGGCGGCGAGGGCGCTGGCCCTCCTTCTGGAGCGGGTGAGCGTGGAGTCCTGAAACCTCGGGCCATCCCGGAGGCCATTGGTGCATGCGGGCCGGATGGGTGAAGAAGGCTCCAGGAAGGGAGCGCCCGATGTTTCGAATCGACGTGGATCGCGCGGAGTCCATCGTGAGCTTCGCCCTGGAGGGCTACATCCGGTTGGAGGAGATGGAGCGCTTCGTGGTGGAGCTGAAGGCGGCGACAGACACGGTCGCGGGGCAGCCCATCAAGATTGAAGCGGACCTGCGCACGTTCCGGCCGGCGTCGCCGGAGGCCGCGGACCTCATCCGTCGCGTGCAGGAGTACGGCCTGCGCTCCGGGGTGACGCGGGTGGCGGAGCTGGTGCAGAACCAGATTGTGGCGTTGCAGCTCAACCGGGTGGCTTCAGGCAGTGGGACGGACAAGATCCTCCGCCGCTTCTGGCAGGAGTCCGCGGCGCGCACCTGGCTGTTGAATGGAGACGCGGAGCTGGGGGTCGCGCTCCAGGTCTGAGGGGTGTCTTTGATCTGGCGTCAGCCCGTGGTGTGACGGCTCACCCGTTCAAACCCAATCCCACCGCGAGCAGTCCCGCGAGCGCGGCATACAGCGGCACGTTGAGCGCGAATGTGAGCCGGTTGATGCGCCGGAAGCGCGCCTGCTCCGCGTCCGCGAACCACACACCGTCCTCGCCCGTGGTGCGTCCCTCGACGGCCTGGTGGAACAGCGCCGCATAGGCGACCTCCACCACGAGGGTCACCAGCACCAGCCCCACGAGCGCCAGCGCCCACAGGTCGCGCCCATCGAGCGCTCCCGCCCACTTCTCCCCCGTGTACACGAGCCCCGCCCCCACGAGCGCGATGCACCCCAGGTCATGCCCCACGCCATACGGTGGCCGCCAGTTGCGAGACACGTAGAGCATGTAGAGCTCCGCGGCCCCGCGCAGCCACATGGACACCGCGAAGGACCCCAGCACGATGCGCGCCTCGAAGGGCACGGACGCATCCAACGCCACCAGCGGGCACACGAGGAACCAGAGGAAGACCGCGTACAGCAGCCACGCCACCTTGGGCCCGGAGATCCGCCCGCCGCGCCCGCCTCCTGCGTTCTGCCTGCGCCGGAAGAACACCGCCGCGCCCGCGCATGCGAGCAGACACAGCACCAGCAACACGCGGGTCGAAGCAGAGAGCATCAGGAGGAGCGCGGCCGGCACAAGAGGTTCGGAGGCGACTTGTAGCCCAGGAAGTCCCAGTGACACAGTCACGAGGAGCGTCTGTCGAAGCAGGCAGCGCCATGTAGTATCCGCCGCGAAGGCGGATGCCATGAGCGTTGAGACCCCGGCGGCAGCGCTGCCCACCCCCCGCATCACCCTGTACGGCTGGGTCTTCCCCCGCTGGAACGACCCGCGCCTGCCCTTCGCGGCGTTGCTCACGCTCTATGGCGTGCTGGGCTTCACCTTCTTCGGCTTCAACCGCAGCCCCGGGCAGATGGCCTTCCTGGTCGTCTCCGGCACGCTGCTGGACGCGGCGCTCGGCTGGCTGCTCAAGCGGCAGAAGGTGGTGCCGCTCTCCGCGTACATCTCGTGCTGCTCGTTGGCGCTGCTGCTCAACTACTCGCACGCGAGCACGCTGTTGTGGCTGCCGGTCTGGCTGGCCATCGGCTCCAAGTACGTGCTGACCTTCCAGGGGCGCCACGTCTTCAATCCGTCGATGTTCGCGGTGGCGGTGTCGCTGCTCGTCACGCGCGAGCTCATCACCGCGGCGCCCGCCTACCAGTGGGCCAACGGCGAGGTGGCGCTGTCGGCCTTCATCGTGATGGCGGCGCTGGTGTTGTTCTTCTTCCGCGTGGGGCGGGGATGGCTGGTGGTGAGCTTCCTCGGCTTCTACGCGCTCCAGACGGCGCTGCGCGCGTTCATCCTGCGCCACCATCTGCCGCCGGAGGTGCTCTTCCTGGGCACGCTGGGCGCGCCCTCGTTCTTCATCTTCGTCTTCTACATGCTCACCGACCCGGCCACGTCGCCGGGGACGCGCAAGGAGCAGGTGCTGCTCGCCCTGGCCATCACCTGCGTGGACCTGGTGCTGCACTTGAAGGAGAGCGTCTACACGTTCTTCTACGCGGCGCTCACCGTGGCCACCTGTCGCTTCGTGTTCATGCATGCCCGGGCGGCATGGCGGGCGGGGGGCCGGGAGTCGCTGCGCCGGCTCGGGTCGCCGGACGTGCTCCGGCGCGTGGGCGTGGTGGGAGGACTGGGCGCGGTGCTGGCCACGGGGCACGCGGTGATGGCCGCGCCCGGTGAGCGCTCGGCGCCGCTCGCGTTCCACCTGGACTCGCAGGACGTGGCGCGCGCGGGCCTGTCCTCCACGATGGGGAACACGCTGGAGGAGTTGGATCCGCGCGTGGCCCACGTGGCCAAGTGGCTGGTGGCGGTGGGAGATGCGGTGGCCACCGGGGACTTCGACGGGGACGGACGGTTGGACCTGTTCCTCACGCACCCGCTGGGCACGCCGGAGCACCACGCGGGCCTCTACCGCAACCTGGGCGACCTGCGCTTCGAACGGGTCGCCGTGCCCGCGCTGGAGCGCTTCGCCACCCGCTACAAAGAGGAGGGGCTGGCGGGCGGCGGCACCTTCGTGGACTGGGATGGGGACGGAGACGCCGACCTCGCGGTGGCGGTGGCCTTCGGGCCGGTGCGGCTGTTGCGCAACACGCTGCGCGAGACGGGGACGGCGGGCTTCGAGGACGTGACGGAGGCGGCGGGGGTGACGGACCACGCGGTGAGCCTGGGGCTCACGTTCCTGGACTACGACCGGGACGGGCACCTGGACCTGCTGGTGCTCAACGCGATGACGACGCACCTGCCGGACTATCCGACGCCCACGCCGCTCAACCTCTTCCAGCTCCCCGCGCCGGAGTACACGGGGGATCGGCGGATGCTGCGCTTCATGCACGACGGCTGGCACGACGCGAACAACGGCGGGCACAACGCGCTGTACCGGGGACGCGGCGACGGCACGTTCGAGAAGCAGGACGTGGTGGCGCTGGGCCTTGAGCAGACGCACTGGTCGCTCGCGGTGAGCACGGTGGACCTGAACCGCGACGGGTGGACGGACGTCTACGTGGCCAACGACTTCGGGCCGGACGACGTCTACCTGAACGAGGGCGGGCGCCACTTCCGCCACCTCGTGGGGAAGCGCTTCGGCGAGGTGGGCCGCGACACGTACAAGGGCATGAACTCGAGCGTGGGCGACTTCGACCGCAACGGGTGGTTGGACGTGTACGTGTCCAACGTGCACCACGCGCTCCAGGCGGAGGGCAGCCTCCTGTGGATGGTGGGCCCGGGCGAGGACCCGTTCGTTCCCCGCTTCAAGGACGAGGCCACCTTCCGGGGTGCGCTCAATGAGCGCCGCTTCGGTTGGGGCGCGGCGGCGGGGGACCTGGATGGCGACGGGTGGCTGGACCTGGTGCAGGCGAACGGCATGGTGGATGCGCGGCTGGACGCGCCGAAGTGGCGCATTCCGGAGGGTCAGCGCAACGACTACTGGTACGTGAACCACAAGCTGATGCAGTCCGGCCCGGAGGTGCACACGTACGCGGACAAGTGGGGCGACATCCGGGGTCGCGTGCTCTATCCGAACGAGGCACGCCGCGTGTATCTCAACCTGGGCGACGCGCGACCGGGACACTTCGTGGACGTGGCGCGGGAGGTGGGCATCGACGCGCCGGACAACTCGCGCGGCGTGCTGATGGCGGACCTGGACGATGACGGGGACCTGGACGTGCTCGTCACGAACCAGCACGCGCCGGTGTCGCTGTACCGCAACACGCTGCGCGCGACCGCGCCGGCTGCGCACTTCGTGGGGCTGTCGCTCGTGGGCGACGGCCAGCGCACGCACCGCAGCGCGGTGGGCACGCGCGTGGTCATCTCCTACGAGGAGGGCGGGCAGCGCGTGGAGCAGGTGCGCGAGGTGGGGCTGATGGGAGGCTTCTCCGCATCGGCGGATCCCCGGCTGCACTTCGGCCTGGGCTCTCATGCGGGGCCGGTGAAGGCGATGATCCACTGGTATGGCGCGGAGCCGCAGGAGGTGATGTTGGAGGCGGACCGCTATCAGGAAGTGCGTCAGCCCGCCGGTCCCACGGCTCGGCGCGGAGGACGCTGAAGCGATGCTCTCCGCGATGAAGGGCACCACCGTGCGGCGGGAGCAGCTGGATGCCGACACGCGGGCGCGGATGCTGGCGTTGATGCAGTGCTGTTACGTGGGCGTGAGCGCGGAGCGCTTCCAGGAGGACCTGGACGCGAAGCAGTACGTGTTCCTGCTGCACGCGCGGCGCACGGGGGAGTTGGTGGGGTTCAGCACGGTGCGCCTCGCGGAGGAGGGCGGGGTGGAGGTGCTGTATTCGGGCGACACGGTCATCCACCCGGACTGGTGGGGGCACAAGACGTTGCAGGTGGTGTTCGGCCGGTTGCTGCTCGCGCGAAAGCTGCGCAGGCCGTGGCGGCCGTTGTACTGGCTGCTCCTGTCGGGCGGTTACAAGACGTACCTGCTGGCGGTGAACTACTTCCCGCGCACGCACCCGCGCCGGGACTGGGCGCCTCCTGCGGGCCGCTCGGAGTTCCTGCACGGGCTGGCGACGCGGTGGTTCGGCGCGCAGTACGACGCGGGCCGGGGCACGCTGCGCTTCGACGGGGCGCACTACCGCGTGCGCGACGGCGTCTCGCCCATCGACCGGGACGCGGCAGGGCATCCGCACATCGCCTACTTCGCCGAGCGCAACCCGGGCCACGGCGACGGCGAGGAGCTGGTGTGCCTGGTGGAGATCCGGGGCTGGGACCTGCTGCGAGCGCTGGGGCGCAGCGTGTGGGGACAGCTTCGCCGTGGGGCTCGCCGTGAGCGTGATGCCTCACGGATCCGCGTGGGGACGTGAAGTGCGGAGCCCCGCCGTGATGCAGCGAAGTTCCCACGGAGACGTCAGATGCTGACTTCGCGCGGGATGCTGTCCGCGACGCTGGCGGCGCTGACCCCGTCCGCGCTGCGCTTCCGTCACGCGCTGCGAGCACCGGAAGCCGCGCAGGCGGAGTGTCTGACGCGCGTACTGCGAGCAACAGAAGGCACGGTGCAGGCGGGACGGATACCGCACTTCGGATCCGTGCGGACCGCGCGGGAGTTCCAGGACGCGGTGCCGGTGTCCACGCCCGACGCGATGGCAGGGGACGTGGAGCGCATCGCCCGGGGAGAGGCCCGCGTGCTCACACGCGAACCCGTGCTGCGCTTCGAGCTGTCCGGCGGTTCATCCGGAGCGTCCAAGCCCGTGCCCGTGACACGCGGCCTGCTGGGCGAGTTCCAGCGTGCATTGGCGCCCATGCTCCACGAAGTGCTCCTGCGTCGCCCCGCGGTGCGCGAAGGGCCGAGCTACTGGTCCATCTCCCCACTGGGGCGCAAGCAGCAGCGGACGGAGGGAGGCATCCCGGTGGGCTCGGCGGAGGACAGCGCCTGGTTCCCGCGTCCATTGCAGCCGCTGCTCACGCGCGTCTTCGCGGTGCCCGGAGCCGTGGGACAGGCACCGCACGTGGAGCCCTGCCGCTACGTGACGCTGTGGTTCCTCGTGCGGTGCGCGGACCTGTCCCTGGTGAGCGTGTGGAATCCCAGCTTCCTCACACTGCTGATGGACGCACTGGCGCGACACGGAGAGCGGCTCGCGGAAGACCTCGAGCGCGGCACGCTGAGACCTCCCGAACATGACGCGGACGGTGTGCCCCTCTCTGGAGACACCACGGCAAGCTGGAACGCGTTCGTGCAGGGACTCCAGGGGGCGCGCGACCTGCCAGGAGCCCACGCACTCCGCGCCGCCCTGCGAGAAGGCGTGTCGTCCGCGCGCACGCTGTGGCCGAAGCTCGCGTTGCTGAGCATGTGGACGGACGCCCAGGCGGCGCACGCGGTGCCTGCCGCATGTCGTCGCTTCGAAGGCGTGGAGGTGCAGGGCAAGGGCCTGCTCGCCACCGAGGGCGTCATCACGCTGCCCCTCTTCGATGCACCCGCGCCGGTGCTCGCGGTGCGAAGCCACTTCCACGAGTTCGCGGATCCGGAGCGCCCGGACGCGCGTCCCCTCCTGGCGCACGAGCTGACGGTGGGCCGCGCCTACGCGGTACTGCTCTCCACGTCCGGCGGACTGCTGCGCTACCGACTGGGGGACCTCGTTCGCGTGGAGGGCTTCGTGCACGCGACCCCCTGCCTGCGCTTCGTGGGCCGCGCGGACGCGGTGACGGACCTGGTGGGCGAGAAGCTCTCCGCCGCGCGAGTCACCACGGTGCTGGACGCGCACCTGGGCACTCCACGTCCCGCCTTCGCCATGCTCGCGCCGGAGTGGGGGACGCCACCGGCCTACCGCCTCTTCGTGGAGACGGACGCACCACTGGAGCCCCTGGCCGCGGCCGTGGAGCGCGCGCTGTGCGAGGGCCACCACTACCGCTACGCGCGCGAACTGGGACAACTGGGCCCGGTGCGCGCGGTGCGTGTGCGGCACGGAGCCCGGCGCTACGAAGCACGCTGCATCCAGTTGGGACAGCGCGCGGGCGACATCAAGCCCGTGGACCTGCACCGTCAACCGGGCTGGTCCGACTGGTTCGCGGGAGCACCAACATGAACGCACGTCATCCGCTGAGTCCCCCTCACGCCCGCCCCGCGGTGGACCTGGAGGCGGAGGCCGACCTCGCCCGCTGCGGGGCGCTGAAGGACTTCTGGTACGTGGCGTGTCTCTCCACGGAGCTGCCCGCGAACAAGCCCGTGGCGCGCACCGTCTTCGGCACGGGCCTGGTCCTCTTCCGCGGACAGGACGGAGTGCCCACCGCGCTGCGCGACCGCTGCCTCCACCGCAACGCGCGGCTGTCGAAGGGGGACGTGTTCCACGGACGCCTGGGCTGCCCGTACCACGGCTGGGTCTACGACGCGTCTGGCGCGGTGGTGGAGATCCCCGCGCTCGGGCCGCCACAGCGAGGCGAGAAGCTGGACGCGAGCGCCTGCGCGCACGAAGGCCTCAAGCCCGCGCCCTGTGACCTGGGACGACTCGCGCGCTTCCCCACGCGCGAGCAGGACGGGCTCGTCTACGTCTACCTGGGCGAGGACGTGACCCAGGCCCGAGCCGAACCCTTCCGCGTGCCCTACTGGGGCGAGCGCGGCTGGACCGTCTACTTCATGGTGACGCGCTTCGCGAACGGCGTGACGAACCTGGTGGAGAACTTCATGGACGTGCCGCACACGTCCTTCGTGCACCGGGGCTGGTTCCGCAACCCCACGCGCAAGCGCGTCCCCTCCACGGTGAAGCGTCACGCGGGCCGCGTGCGGATGACGTACCTCCAGGAGGAGGACGCGCTCACGGGCCTGGGCCGCCTGTTCAACCCGCGCGGCCTGCCGCTGGTGCACACGGATGAGTTCATCGTGCCCAACATCACCCGCGTGGACTACCAGTGGGGTGACAGCGGTTTCGCCATCAACTCGCAGTGCACGCCCATCGGGCCCACGGACACGCTCGTGTACACGGCCATCAGCTACCGGCTGCCGGTGGACCTGCCGGGCGCGTGGGTGGGCCGCGCGCTGACGCCCTTCGTGCGCTGGTACACGCGCCAGGTCATCCAGCAGGACGTCGTCATCATGGAGACGCAGCGCCAGGGGCTCACGGACGGGCCCGGGGGCGGCGTGTACTCGGGCACGGAGGCGGACCTGCACCACGCGGACGTGGAGGCCTACCGGCGTTGGCTGCGCGAAGGCGCGCGGGGCCCCGGTCCCGAGGACGCGGAGCGCGACGTGGTGTTCTGGGTGTAGCCCCGGCCCCTACCGGCGCCCGTGACCGCGCGGCTGCGCGTGGAGTCCGTCTTCCTCCTCGGCAGGGGACGCCCCGAGCATGACGAGGCTGTGCCCGCAGAGGAAGGTCGCCGCGAAGAAGGCGATCCGGAGCGACCCGGGCGAGGGCTGGAAGGGGGCGTGTGCCCGGAGCCACGCCAGCGTCTCCGGGGCGTTGGAGGCATGACACGCCGCCGCCACCACCAGGTAGATGCAGATGGTCAGCACGCCCAGGAAGACGTTGGCAGGGGTGGAGAGCCACTTGGCCAGGCCTCCCAGCCGTTCGACGATCCGGGGGTACACGTACTTCTCCTGGAGCGCGCCGGTGAGGATCCCCAGGAAGAGGGGCCCCACGACCTCGAACACCGCTCGGACGGCTTCCACCTGCTCCAGCTTGCCCATGGCTCCGACGATGCCCGAGCCACCCGGGTGGAGCAACCCGTCGTGCGAACGGCGCTTCAGCCCATGCGCCGCAGGCCCGGCAGGTCCTCCGGGCGCAGCACCCAGCGCGGCGGCTCTGGCGGCGACGTGCGCGTGCCCACCTGGACGGCGGGGAAGCCCTCCACCAGCGCGTAGTCCGGGAACACCGTGTGCGCCTTCACCAGGGTGCCGGCGGCCACGTGACAGCCTTTGCCCAGGTGGCTGCCCTCGCAGAGGATGGCGCCGGGCTCCACCACCGTGCCCGCGCCCAGATGGCACGCGTGCAGCACGCAGCCCGGGCCCACCACCACGCCCTCCTCCAGCACCAGCATGGTGTCCGGCAGCAGGTGCAGCACCGTGTTCTCCAGCACCTGCACCCGCGCGCCAATGCGCACCGGGCCGTTGACGTCGCCGGTGATCTTCACGCCCGCGCCAATGATGGCGCCCGCGCCGATGACGACGTCGCCCGAGATCTCCGCGGAGGAGAAGAGGGTGGCGGTGGGGTGGACGAAGGGGTGGCGGTCGCGGAAGGCATACAGCTGGCCCATGGGTGCATCCTCGGCGCGGTCGCGCGCTGAAAAAGAGGTCAACGCCTGCCCGGAGAGGGACATGTCGCCGCCCCGGCGCTGTTGCAGGCGGATCAGGTCCTCGGTGGAGAGCACCCGCAGCACCTGCCCGGGCCGGCCGAACACCACCGACTGCTCCGGCACCGTCATGCCCGGAGGCAGCACCGTGCCTTCCCCCACCACGCAGCGGTCGCCCAGCGTCACGCCGGGCATCAGGATGGCGCCACCTCCGATGTCGCACAGCGCCCCTACCTGTGCGCCAATGACAAGCGCGCGCGGCCCCAGGTGGCTCTTCTCACCGATGGAGGCGGGACGCTCCGGTGTGCCCACCACCACCGCGTCCTCGCGCAGTGTGGAGGAGGCTCCCATCATCACGGAGCCTCCGACCGAGCGCACGACGGTGCCTCGGGAAATGACCGCCCCGCGCCCCACCTGGAGTGTGCCCAGCAGGCGTGCGGACGAGGCCAACGTGAAATGCGGTCCCACCACGGTGGGCAGGGAGGAAGCGGTCGCTGTCGTGGGGTTCATCGGGAATCTGCAAGCTACTCCTCGCCCCCTCCATCAGGTGTCACCCCCGAGCGCGACACCGTCGTCAGGCAGCCGACGCTCGCCCGTGTGCAGCACGTGGGTGGGTGCGGCACCTCCAGACGTCAGGGGTCGGGGTCAGGCTGCGTGGGATGCCGCGTCGGTGGGCGGCACGTTCCGCTCCGTTCCTGTAGGAAGGCATCCCGCATGAGCCCCGCACCCCTGGAAGACGCACCGTCGACAGCCTCCGACGTCGAGGCCCCCGCCCCCCCGTCCGAGGGCCTGTGGCGCCTGGTGAAACAAGCGCTGCACGGCACGGAGCTGGACCTGACGCGACTGCCCATCGGGCGCGCCATCTTCCTGCTGGCCGTGCCCATGGTGCTGGAGATGTTGATGGAGTCGGTGTTCTCCGTGGTGGACGTCTTCTTCGTCGGCAGGCTCGGCGCGGAAGCGGTCGCCACGGTGGGGCTCACCGAGTCCATCCTCGTCATCATCTACGCGGCCGGCATGGGGTTGAGCATCGGCGCCACGGCGCTGGTGGCGCGGCGCATCGGTGAGAAGGACGCGGAGCGGGCCGCGCGCACGGCGGTGCAGGCCATCGGGCTGGGGGTGATCATCTCCCTGGTGCTGGCCGTGGCGGGCATCATCTTCGCCCGGCCGCTGCTGGTCGCGCTGGGCGGCTCACCGTGGGTGCTGGAGCACGGCGTGGGCTACACGCGCGTGATGATGGGCGGCGTGGTCAGCATCCTGCTGCTCTTCCTCATCAACGCCATCTTCCGGGGCGCGGGCGACGCGGCCATCGCCATGCGCGTGCTGGGCCTGGCCAATGGCATCAACATCGTGCTCGCGCCGTGTCTCATCTTCGGCCTGGGGCCGTTCCCGGAGATGGGCGTGGTGGGCGCGGCGTGGGCCACCACGCTGGGGCGCAGCGCGGGCGTGGTGTATCAGCTCTTCCGGTTGATGCAGGGCAACGGGCGGCTCCAGGTGCGGCGCGAGCACGTGGCGCTGGAGCCCACGACGATGCTGGCGATGTTGCGGCTGTCGGGCGCGGGCATGGTGCAGGCGCTGGTGAACACGTCGAGCTGGGTGGTGCTGGTGCGGCTCGTGTCGTCGTTCGGCAGCACGGCGCTCGCGGGCTACACCATCTCCATGCGCATCCTGCTCTTCGCGCTGCTGCCCGCGTGGGGCCTGGGCAACGCGGCCTCCACGCTGCTGGGCCAGAGCATGGGCGCGGGCGACGTGGAGCGGGGCGAGCGGGCGGTGTGGATGGCGGGCCGCTACAACCTCTTCGTGCTGGGCAGCATCGGGTTGGTGTTCTTCGTCTTCGCGACGCCGCTCTTGAGCGCGTTCACGACGGACGCGGCGGTGGTGGTGTCGGGCGCCCGGGCGCTGCGCATCTTCTGCCTGTGCTTCGTCTCCTGCGCGTACGGCATGGTCATCACCTCCGCGTTCAACGGCGCGGGGGACACGCGCACGCCCACGCTCATCGACCTGGGCTGCTTCTGGGTGCTGGAGCTGCCGCTGGCCTGGGTGCTGTCGAGGCCGCTGGGGCTGGGCGAGGTGGGGGTGTTCATCGCGGTGCCGGTGGCGTTCGCGGTGATGTCCGTGTCGAGCATCCTCCTGTTCCGGCGCGGCCACTGGAAGACGCGCGTCGTCTAGCGTGGGTCCGCAAACTGGGGCCAAAGGCGCACGCAGCGCCCGAAATTTGGGTAGGCACAGGTGCCGCCGACGCGAACGCTACAGTCCAGCGCTCGCCAGATCGCGCACGAGTGCGGCGCCGAGTCGGACCCGGTCCTCCGTGTCGAGTTGGCGCCCGCCCACATCGACCTGCGGGACCTTCAAGAGAAGATCGGCCCCGACCCCATGAGCCACACATACGCGCGAGAAGGCCTTCGCGTGCGGCTCAGCAGCGGGAGCTCGAAGCAGTAGCCCACCCCGCACGCACTGGATTTCCGTCCCGCTTTTCTTTAGCCGCATCCAGCGCGGCTCTTTCTCGTAACCCATGAACCACGGTTCATCGATAGCGTTCGGGACACCAGCCTCGCGTTGAATCGCGGAGAGGTAGGGGTCGCGGTACCAACTATTCATCTGGCTTCTGTCCAGCATGCACACGCTGTAGCCCATGGCTCCGTTTACGGCGGCATAGATGCCAGAGAGGCCCGCTCTCATTTCGGGGTACTTCACGAAGTACCAACGCCAATCGCGTCCGTCCTTATCGGTGGTCTCAAGCCAGTGGTCCCTGAATGACTCAAGCGCGGATCGAACATCACCCTCGCGCTCGGTGATGGCGTCGAGTAGGCGTCCGAGCACCTCACGAACCCCGGCGAGGTGCGCACGGCTGGCTCCGGCGAGGATTTCCCTCCATTGGAAGAGGTTAGAGCCCGAGCCGAACTGGAAAAAGCGCCGGTTGCGGGATCGTGAGTAGTCCCCCGCAGCCAGCAACGCACCGGTGAGAAGCGGGAGGTTCTCGCTCGTGAATACCTCGTGAAACGCACGTGCCCGACGTTCGAACACCTCGTTGTCGAGTTCGAACGCCGCTAGGGAGCCGCGTAGGACGGGGTGATCCTCGAGGTGAAAGAGGTGCCGCTCGAGCGCGGGAGCTTTGGTCAACAGCTCGGCCTTCAATCGCTCGTCCGCGACTTGCGCCTGATTGAAGGCCAAGATGCCGTCCAGCGTACCCTCAACGATGAGGCGTCGCACGTCGGCGAGGAGCACCGGCATCTTCTCGGAGCGCAGCTCGCTGCCCGATGCCTCGATCAGGTTCCGCAGCACGCGAAGCCTGCGTGAGAACTCGTTGGTGTCGTGCAGCCGGTGAATCAGGACCGCATAGAGAAAGAGCGTGCGCGGCCAGCTAGATCGAACCTGGCCAAGGCAGCACTCTGCGAACAGGTCGACCGTAGCGCTTCCCGCTAAGCCGAACAGGACCACCTTGCTGGTGTTGTCGGAGTCGATCAGCGTCGGCTTCAGCGTGAACGTTTCTGAGAATACGGAGCGAATGTCCACGTCGACCCAGGTGTCGAAGCACCGGACGAGGAAGTCCAGGTGCGTTGCGGCCTTCTTGTTCCCCGGACCGTAGACGCGCTCCGCGAGCGGTGCGACGGCACCCGAAGGAAGCCGTCCTTCGTGCCACTCGCAGACATCGGTGACGAACTGGAAATAGCGCAGGAATTCGTCGTCGACGATGTCGTGGCTTCCTCGGTATGGCCACAGCATGTCTGCCCACGCGCCATCAACCTTCTGCGCGAACTCCTCGACGCGGCCCGGGCAGGAGATCTCCAGGACCTGCTCGAACCTCGCCTTGAAGTTCTCGAATGGCGTCAGCGGCTTCCCGCGCGAGTTCATCTTGATATAGAGATCTTCGCTCAAGCCGCCCATCTGCTCGATCGGCAGTAAGTGGAACGAGATCGCGGGTGCCTCGACGTCCACGAGCCGCTTCCACGCAGTGGCGCAGTCGGCGTCGGCGAAGCGCTTGTGGATCGCTTCGATCATTACGAGCATCGACTGGATTGTTGGATCGTGCTGCCACGTGTGCAGGAACCAGTGTTGGTCCTTGAGCCACGCGTGCACCTTCACGTCAGCAGGCGGCTTGCAGCCAGAAAGGCGTTCGCAGAAGAGCCGAGCGCTCGCCCGCGTCGCGTACGAGAACCGCTTCCAGCCCTGCTCCTGGTCAAGTCGGTCAGCGCGCCAGCCGAGGTACCAGTGCAGCAGGAATAGGGTCGTGAGCCGCTGCTGACCATCGAGAGGATGCAGCGTGCCGTTCTCCACGTCGCCGTAGACGAAATCGAGACTGATGGGCGTGTCGGTCGTGACGGCGTTGTGCAAGGCGTCGAGGAAGTTGGCGCGGATGCGCGCGACCGCGTCGCCCTCTCGCCCTTGTGCGTAGTCCCGTTGGATGAGCGGTATCTCGATGCGCTCGACGGCCGGCGCGTCGGGCGCACGTCGAGTGAAGAGAGCGTTGTAAGACGTGACATAGCTTTTCATGACTGATGCACCTCGGGCTTGAGGTAGAGGCCGATGCCGCCCTCGGTGGAGAGCATTGCGCGCAGATAGGCCTCGCGGTCTTGTGTGCTCCAGAAGTGGACCTGCTGCGCGTCTGCGTTCGTGTAGTACTTGAGGAAGACTTGGCGCGTGCAGATGGGGATGTATGCGCCCTTCCGGTCAAGCTCAATGATACGCCTCCTCTTGACCTCGAACACCGCGTTGTTCAGTGCGCTGTTATGGCCGCCAGCCAGTAGAGCGAGGTTGGTCACCGAATGGACCGAATGCACGGTCTCCGAGGTCGACGCATCCGCGAGCGTGAAGGCTGCCGTCACGTCTCGCGCGAGATCCTGGAACACCTGCCGATCAATTTGGTCACCGATATCGTCTATTCTCCGGAGGAGCTCTTCGCGGCGTGCTTTGTCGAGCGAGTGAAGGTCTGCGAGTGCTTCGCGGTGAAGCCGGAGCCACTCTTTCCACTGCTCAGCCTTCGTCAGGCCTTCCGCGTGCTGCGCGTGAATATGCTCGAGCGACCAGTCTCCGAGCCCATGAAGTCGGAACGAGTAGCGCTCGGAGGAGTGCGCTACACGCCGCACCGTCTCGACGTTCATCAAGAAGAGAAGACGTGTGCACTTATCCTTATGTGCGTCCGTCTCGTAGCTCAGCGCTGTCAAGCCGGAGGGCGTGAGGTCGAGGGTGTCGCGAATCCGCTTGTCGAGGACGGCCTCAAAGCTGCTCTTTGTCCTGCCTGCGGCGAGCCCGACGAGGTCGCTGAAGCGCTGTCCCACAGCCACAAGGTACCCAATCTTGTGGTAGTGGTTGCGGTTCTCGAACCAGCCGAGAACGAGTGCGTGGAGGTCGACGACCCGGTCCCAGACCACCTTCGATGAATTCTGTTCCACCTGCTCTCGCAGTGCGTCGAAGGTGTGGAAGAGCGGACGCGCCCGACCGCAAGGTCCTCCCGCGAGGGTGTCGAGCAACAGGGTGATCCGCGTCGGACTATCTGCGGCTTGCTCGTCTGCGACGAACGCCCAGACGTCGGGATGCTGGAGATCGCGCTCGATGCTGTCCCACTGGGCAGCGATCTCATAAGTCCTGTCCGTGGCGTCGGCGCCTCCACGGCTGCGCGAGAGCAGGAGCGCCTTGACCAGCTCCGCGTCCGTAAGTGGAATCCTGCCGACATTCAGGCGCGTGAAGAGCGTTGTCGAGTCCAGCCCCTTCGGCGCCTCGTACCAGATCACGCGCACGCTCTCGAAGAGGTACCCGTAGAACTTGTTGGCGGCGTACTGCCGACGGGCGCCGTGCGCATCGAACCACTTTCGGATGCACTCGTACGCCCTGTGGAGATGGAAGAAGTCGATGTTGCTCTTGGCGCGAGCCGCATCAAGCTCTTGCAGGTAGGTCTCGCTTCCTGGCCGCGTGTCGTACGTGATGGAGTACGGTGGGCCAGAATTCTGGAGCCGCTCGCGCTGCATGAATACGAAGATGAGGAAGAGCGTCGTGAGGCGTTGCTGGCCATCGACCAACTCCCACGCGGTCTCGCCGTCACGCTTTACGACAACTGGCTGCAGGCTATAGGGCTTGCCCTTGCTCTCCCAGATGTCGTTGAGTAGGCGCTCCACCTCGAGTTGCCCCCAGCGATACCCTCGCTGGTACCTGGCAACACGGAACGAACCAACGATGTCTCCGATCAACTTGAACTCAAGGAGAGCGCCATCCATCGTCTCGTGAGGCATTTCAGGCAGCCCTTTCGGGGCGACGTCCTTCTTCGCCCAAGTCCGCGTTGCTGCAGTGCAATTTCATTGAGCGTGAACGATATCAGGGGGGATACTGTACTGGGCTTGATTCGCTCTCGTGAACGGTTGACTATGCCACTGCCATTTCGAGCTCGGTCGGCGCGGCGACGGCATGAGGCATGCAGAGGTGGGCCCGATGGGCAGGTGATCCTTCTCGCCCTTAACTGATCGGCATTGGCTCTAGCGAGAGGCGCGCCGTTCAGGGCAGGCAGATCTCGAAGCCGGTGCGCCCGCGGGGGAAGGTCGTCGGGGGGCGCGAGGCGGGCGTGACGGCGTAGAGGTGGAAGTCCAGCTGGCGCTGGAAGAAGCCCTTCAGCGCCGGCGCCAGTGCGTCCTCGGAGTCCTGCTGCAGGGTGAAGAAGTGGAAGCCCTGGCCGTGGAACGCGGCGTAGACGGCGTCGAGCAGCGCGCGGAAGACGGCGGGGTCCTCGCCGGGGACGCAGGTGTTGCAGAGGTAGAAGTAGCGGAAGTCCTCTCCGGGCGCGGGCAGCCGGGGAGCGCCCGTCACGGTGGCGAGCGCGTTGAAGCCCCGGCGCACCCACTTCATCCCGCCCCGGTACGCGAGCACGCGGTAGCGCTTCACGGCGTCGGGGTTCCACGCGGAGGTGCAGCCCCGAAGGCGCCCGGCCGCGTCGAACGCGAGGAACGTGTCCTCCACGCGCAGTCCCGGCCAGTGGGCGAAGCGGTGCTCCAGCTCGCCTGAGTCGTAGCGGTAACCGAAGGGGCGCGCGCGGTGGTCCGCGTCCAGGAGCGCGGCCATGGCGGGCACGTCCGCGGCGGTGGCGCGGCGCACGGTGAAGGGGCTGGGGCGCGGGCGGCGGCGGAGGACGAACTGGATGGAGACGGCGGAGAAGGCGCGCAGCAGGTGGTAGTGCGGCTGGGCCTCGCGCGTGGCGGCGCGGCGCACGAGCGCCTGGAGCGCGGCGGCGTTGGAGGCCATGACGGCGGTGAGGAAGACGTCCACGCCCTGGCGGCGGGCGGTCTCCTCCAGGACGGGGCCATAGAAGCGGGCGACGCTTCGGGCCCGGCGCGCGGAGAAGCGGGTGCGCAAATCGCCCAGGTAGCCCACGCGGCACGGCCGGCCCTCCAGCCACCCGTCGCGCACGTGGATGGCGCCCATGGCGTCCAGCCGGGTGGGGTCGCCCTGGGCCTGGGCCTGGTCTTGGGCCCAGACGTCCGCCTCGCCGCGCTGCATGGCGAAGAGGGCGAAGTAGTCCGGGGCGCGCTGGGTGCTGAGCACCAGGTCCCCCGTCATGGGCACGTCGCCGAACAGGTCCAGCAGCGCGGCGTTGTCATCCCGGGTGGCACGTCGCAGGGGGCTCATGGCTCGGGCGGGCTCAGTGACCGAGTGCTTCGACCAACGCAGTGCAGGCTTGCATGCGCTCGACGGACTCATGAAAGGAGCGCTCGGCCATCCATACGTCATCCGCCGGGAAGGACTTGGAGAGTGTTTCGTTATGGTGGTCTGCCACGCAGGGCAGGGCTTCGTCCTTGGGGCGGTGGACTTCGTCGAGGCGCGTCCGGTCCGCAGCCCATGCCGAGATGAGTTGCTGGTGCTCCTCGGAGCTGTGCCGGCCCTGGCAACGGGGAAGAAGTTCGTTCGTTGCCTGATAGAGCCAGGACTCCATGCTGTAGCAGGGGGACAGGACCAGAAGGCGGCTCAGTGCGGCTTCGATCTGCTCGGCGGTCAGCGTGGGGCGTGCGCGAGGCGTCACTGGCAATGGGGCGCCACCCTTCAAGATGCGCCGCACGCCATCGCGGATGATGGTCTCGAATTTCTGGCGGTTTTCACTGCTCTCACGCTGGCTCCACACTCGGTCGGTATCAAAGTGGAAGACGACGAACCCCGCTGGTTCGAGCAGGCGCGCCGCGATGGCACTGAGCAGAATCACGGTGTCCCGGGTGGGCGGTTGCTGCTTCCATTGATTCGCATGGATGGCGTGGAGCGCGCGGTCGTTCTCGGGCAGTGGCTCGATTCGAACCCGGGCCGGATTCAGGTCAACGCCCACCACGACGAGTTTGAGCGCTTCCTTCAAGATCTTCTGAAGGGTGGGTTGCCCCTGACGGCCTGAGTCTTCAGTCAGGGCGAGGATGCGAGCACGGGCCGCCATGATACGTCACCAGAGTCCCTTGGTGAGCAGGATGTCCGAGACGCGCTGGATCCCGGTTTGATAGGCGAGGAAAAAGGACTCGGCTTCGTCCTCCGTGGGATTGCGCCAGATGAGTTGGGCACCGGCGTCATTGCTAGCTCGCTCGCAGAGGATGAAGGTTTGGCGGACTTCCTCGACGCTGTCGAAGCGCAGGAAGTCCAGCAGCAGCGGGTTTTGGCTCGTCAGAAAGGCTTGCCGCTCACCAAGCTCATCGAGACAGGCTGAAATCCAGTCGTGATGCAGGCCGTTCACGAGTTCGTCGGCGATGAGCAAGTCTGGTGATGCGTCAGCGTGGGCGAAGAAAGCAAGTAGCCGTTTCTGGCCATAACTGAGTCGCTCATGGGAAATCTCTTCGCCAGGACGCCGGAAGAAGAAATGGAGATTGCTTAGTCGCATGACTTGGCGCCGTTGGTCCGGCATGAGGCGCTCGACATCAAATCGTGCGTTTGCGGATTCGTACCCAAGAGCAGTCGCGGCACGGCTAAGAAACCCCAGCGAGAATGTTGCTGTGGTGCTGCCATCCGGCACGAATCCGGCCAGCATTTCGCTCATTGAATAGGGAATTCCCGAACCGCTCCAGTTGCCGCCATCGCCGTCTGTCTGTGCTTCGACTTTGAGCAGTGCGCTAAACTGCTCAAGGCTCTCGTCCATGCGCCCCGCTGTCTTGATCGACAAAGGGAGTATGTGAAAAGTGCTGTCGGGGGATGCGTTTGCCTCACTGCTGAGGAGCGCAAAAAAGACTGAGGCAATTGGTTCATCAAAAAACTGACGTATTACGCGGATTTGCTTTCCCTCATGTTCAAATATTACTTCGTTTGGGCGCAGCTCCGCCTTTATGATAACGACGCCGTCCTTCTTTTTGAAGGTGAGAGAGTCTGTCTGCTGAAGGCTGTGGAAGTCCTCTCTCATCAGTCGACCCGAGACCAAGGGGTGCGTAGGAACGTCGACGCGTGCCTTGGTCACTGTGTGCTCAAGGTCGAGCAATTCACCGGAGACGTGACAATTTACCTCAAGCTGATCATTCTGAAGCGCAGCGTCTGGTACCCCTGCCATGGTTGACAGCAGCCGCAGCAGCGTCGTCTTTCCGGCCGCATTCCGCCCAAGGAGCACATTGATGCCCGGGCGGAACTCCAGCGTCGTCGGAGCGACGTTCCGGAACTGCTTGATGGTGAGTCGCGTCAGCTTGTTCATCAGAGGGTCCCGCCCCGGGCGCCAGGGGGCGCAGCGTGAGCCAACGACCGCACCACACGCCCTCCCAGGGGTCAAGAACACCTCCACCCAGGACTTCCGCCCTTCCGTGAAGGCCTGGACCACGCCAGATTGAGCCCATACGCGTGACGCGGGAGGGTGCCATGGGGTTGTTCGGCTGGATCATCTTCGGCTTCTTCGCGGGCCTCATCGCCCGGGCCGTGCTGCCGGGGAACCAGCGCCTGGGCTGCCTCGCCACCACGCTCCTGGGCGTCGGGGGCGCGTTCGTGGGCGGCTTCCTCACGTCCGTGTGGCCGGGGCACCGACTGGCGCGACCCGGAGCCCGCCGGCTTCCTGGGGGCCGTCCTGGGCGCCGCCGTCCTGCTGCTGGTGTTCCAATCCGCCTTCGGCGGACGTGAACGGTAGGCCGGGAATCCCCGCCCGCCCCCACGGTTGAGGGCCCGGCGGCCGGTTGTCCTACCCGCCGGGGCGCCCATCCGGGGAAAGCATGGTTCCCAAGAGGATGACGGGCATTTTCTGTAGTACACCGCGCCCCGGGCATGCAGCGGGCGGTCGGCTGCCGCTGAGCCACAGGAAAGGCGACGACATCATGAAGAAGACGATTCTGATTGCGACCATGCTGAGCCTGACGGCCTGCCAGGGTCAGGGCGGCGCGAAGGATGACAAGGCGGGCGCCACCACGGGCACCACCACCGCGGCCACCGCGGGCGCTCCCCAGACCGAGGAGCAGAAGACGCTGTACGCGCTGGGCCTGTCCATCGGCCGCAGCATCAGCGTGTTCGACATGAGCCCGCAGGAACTGGAGTTCGTGAAGGCCGGCCTCTCCGCGCAGGTCACCGGGCAGAAGACGGACGTGGACCTGGAGGTCTACGGCCCCAAGCTCCAGGAGCTCGCCAAGGAGCGTTCGGTCCGCAAGGCCACGCAGGAGAAGGAGAAGTCGGTCAAGTTCCTGGAGGAGAAGTCCAAGGAGACCGGCGCGCAGAAGACCGAGTCCGGCCTCATCTACAAGGAGACCCAGGCGGGCACCGGTCCCCAGCCCCAGGCCTCGGACATCGTGAAGGTGCACTACAAGGGCACCCTCTCCGACGGCAAGGAGTTCGACAGCTCCTACAAGCGCGGTGAGCCCACCCAGTTCCCGCTCCAGGGCGTCATCAAGTGCTGGACCGAGGGCCTCCAGAAGATGAAGGTCGGCGGCAAGGCGCAGCTGACCTGCCCGTCGGACATCGCCTACGGCGACCGCGGCGCGCCCCCGAACATCCCCGGCGGTGCCGCGCTGGTGTTCGAGGTGGAACTGCTGGAGATCGTGAAGCCCCCCGAGGCTCCTCCCGGCATGCCCGGTGGCATGGGCGCCACGCCTCCCCCGGCGCCCAACAAGGCCCCGACGCCCAAGCCGCCCCCGCCCGCGACGAAGTAATCACCGCGGTACCCATCGCTCCCGCCTCCCCATGACGGGAGCGACGGAATGAGGGCCGGACGTGGGGGACACCTTCCCTCGCGCCGGCCCTCTTTCATTCCTGGACCCCGAAAGGACGCGACGACGATGAGGCCGGACATGAAGAGGCTCACGTGGGTGCTGGCGGCGGCGCTGTTGCTTTCCGCCTGTGCGACGGGCAAGCCGGCGGAGGTGGGAAGCACGCCATCCGCCACGGGCGCCGTCTCCGAGGAGGAGTTCAAGGCCCTGCACACCCTGCGCACCGACGCGGCCCCCGCGCGCAAGGGCCAGGAGATAGAGCTTCCCGGGGGCGCGAAGGCCTACCTGAGCCTGCCCCAGAACGCGAAGGGTCCCCTGCCGGGCATCCTCGTCATCCACGAGTGGTGGGGCCTCAACGAGCACGTGCAGCACTGGACGGACCGGCTGGCGGCGGAGGGCTACGCGGCGCTCGCGGTGGACCTGTACGGCGGCAAGGTGGGCACGAACCGCGACGAGGCGCTCGCGCTCTTGAAGGCGGTGGATCCCGAACAGGCGACGAAGACGCTGCTGGCCGCGCACGCGTTCCTCAAGAGCGACCCGCGCATCCAGGCCCCGCGCACCGGCAGCATCGGCTGGTGCTTCGGCGGCGGCTGGTCGCTGCGCACCGCCATGGCGGTGCCGGAGCTGAGCGCGGCGGTCCTCTACTACGGCCACCCGGTGACGGACGCGCAGCAGCTGTCCACCATCAAGGCGCAGGTACTGGGCGTCTTCGGCACCAAGGACAAGTCCATCCCGCCGGAGACGGTGCGCGCCTTCGAGAAGGCGCTGGAGGACGCGGGCGTGCGCAGCCGCATCCTGGAGTACGACGCGGATCACGCCTTCGCCAACCCCTCCGGCGCGCGCTACGACGAACGCTCCGCCGCGGCGGCGTGGGCGGAGACGTCCGCGTTCCTCGCGCGCACCCTCAAGCGCTGACGCGGCCCGCACGTCAGCAGGGCCGCTGGGCGTCAGTAGGGCCGTTGGCCCACGTAGTTGCCCGGCGGCGCGTAGTTGCACACCCAGAGGTCCCACGCGCCGCCCGTCCCTCCGAAGGGCCAACCCGTCGTGCAGCGCTTCACCGCGCAGCCCAGGCGGGAGCTGTTGCGCCACACCACCTGCGTGTAGTGGCCGCAGACCTTGCCCGCCGCGCAGGTGTTCTTCGCGTAGTCGTAGTCCTTCACCTCGTCCACCCAGCCCTTCACCACGCCCTTCGTCGTCTGGGAGTCCGGCGTGGCGGCGGCGATGTTCTCCCCCGCGTTGCCCCGGTTCGGGTTGTGCTCGAACTTGCAGTTGTCCGCCCACTTCTGGGCGACCTCCGCCACGGTGGCGTCCCAGGTGAGCGGGGCCAGGGCGGGGGATGGCTGCGGCTGCGCGCTGGCCCGGGCCGCGTTGTGGGACTCCAGCATGTCGGTGGCGAACTGGGTCGGCCCCACGATGGGCCCCGCGTCGGAGGTGCCCGCGTCGCTCGTGGCACCGGCGTCGAGGCCCGCGTCCACGGTGTCATCCGGCGAATCCCCGTCAGGGATGCAGGCGACCAGGAGGAGCGGCGTGAGCAGGGCGGCAGCGGACAGGGAACGGAGGCAGAAGGGACGGCGCATGGGTTGGATTATCCGCGCGCGGGTGGGTGTGCGGGCAAGCAGACAGCAGTAGGACGCCACGATGGGCGGCCTGCCGCGCTGTGCTAGGGTCTCCTGTCCAGTCAGGAGGGACGCGACATGAGCCAAGACGAATCCCGCGCGCGCAAGGTCCAGACGGCCCTGGACGGGAACGATGAGTTCAGCACCTTTTCCATCGATCCCGACCTGAAGAAGCTGAAGATGAAGCTGGACCTCCAGGCGAACGCCCAGCACCAGCAGTCCGGCCGCCCGGAGACCGCGCCCAAGTCGGGCATGTTCATGCGGCTGTTCCACAAGATGTTCCGGGGCTGAGCGTGATGACGGTGAAGGAGTCCTACCGCGTGCAGTGGGAGCGCTCGCGGGCGTACCTGGAGACCGGCGACCTGGGGCTTGCCCTGCAGGAGCTGCGCGACGCGCTGACGCTGGCGCCGGACGACGCGTTCCTCTGGGATGAGGTCTTCAACCTGTCGCTGCTCGGGGGCCTGACGCAGAACGCCCTGGCCGCCGCGGTGAAGCTCCGCGAACTGGACCCAAAGAGCACCCGCTTCCTGGGCATGCACGCCATGGCCGCGCTGCTCGCCGGCAAGCTGGCGGACGCGCTGCCCCTCTTCGAGGAGGTGCTCCGGCGCGAGCCCGACTCGGTGGAGGCCCGTCGGCAGCTCGCGCGCGCCCTGGACGTCGCGGGCCAGCACGCCCGGGTGCGCACGCTGTTGGAAGAGGCCGTGGCGCTGGCGCCCACGGACACGGGCGCCCCCAACGACCTCGCGGTGCACTACCTGGACCATGTCCCGGGCGAAGGGCCGGCGCTCGCCGAGCGCATCCTCGCCCCCGTGGTGAAGGCGCACCCCATGGATCCGCCCACGCACTTCAACCTGGCGCTGGCCCTGCGCCAGGGTGACCCGGGCCGGGCGCGCTACCACATCCAGCGGGTGCTCAAGGGCCCCGACAAGGAGCTGCAGGCGCAGGCGCGGCAGCTGCTCACGATGCTGCAGGACTGAGCCTCCGGACCCCCGGTGTCAGGGGGCCCCGGTGCAGGCCGTCCCGGCGGCATGGATTTCCAACGACAGACCCTGAAGACGCGCTCCGCCGTGACCTCCCTGTGCTGGAGCGGCGAAGCGCTCGTGGATCCGGTGGGCGGCGCCGTGCGCTACCACCTGGACGGCACCACCTTCGACCCGCACGTGCGCTTCGCCTACCGCTTCGACCGCGCGGTGATGTCGCCGGACGGCCGCTACAGCGTCCTGTACGAAGCGCTCGGGACGGCCGGGCTGCTGCTCGAAGGCACCCGCGTGGTGCGACAGCTCCAGCGCGACTTCTACCAGGCGAACGTCTACGACTACCCCGTCGCCCTGCACTCGCTCCCCAGTGGCCGCACGCTCTTGGCCCACTGCCCGGAGTCCTACTGCGTGCTGGAGCTGGAGGACGTCGAGACGGGCGAGCGCCTCACGAAGCGCACGAATGAACCGGTGGACTTCTTCCACTCGCGGCTCCAGTTCAGCCCGGACGGGCGCTACCTGTTGAGCGCGGGGTGGATCTGGCACCCGGTGGATGCCGTGTCGGTGGTGGACGTGCACCGCGCGCTGGAGGACCCCGCCGCGCTGGACCGGGGCGACCTGATGGACGGCGTGGAGCAGGGGCTCTTCTTCCTCTCCGGTGCCTTCGGTGCGCGCGACACGCTCGTCTTCGTTCGCGTGAACGAGTCCCGCGACGGCGACACCTTCTTCCTGGGCACGTACTCGCTCAGCGAGCGCAAGGTGCTGTCGGAGGTGACGCTGGAGGAGCCCGCGGGCCCGCTGATGGTCGTGGGCTCGGAGCACGTCGTGGACTTCCACCAGCACCCGAAGTTGGTGGAGCGCGCCACGGGCCGCGTCGTGCAGCGCTGGCCGGACCTGTCCACGGGCCTGGCGCTGAGCAGCATCCGCCACCACCTGCCGGCCGCGCCGCCGTTCGCCATGGACCCCGCGAACCGCCGCTTCGCGGTGGGCACGGCGGACGGCATCGAGGTCATCACGCTCGCGGCCCGGTAGTGCGTCAGTAGGGTTTCTGGCCCACCCAGTTGCCCGGCGGCGCGTAGTTGCACACCCAGAGCTGCCACGTGCCCACGTTGGCGCCGAAGGGCGAGTTCTTCGTGCACAGCCGCGTCGCGCAGCCCACCGCCTGCGTGGTGCGCCACACCACCTGCGTGTAGTGGCCGCACATCTTCCCGCGCGCGCAGGTGCCGCGTGCGTAGTCATAGTCCGCGGACTCGTCCGCCCAGCTCTTCACCACCTGCGCGGTGGTCCAGGTGTCCGGCGTCGCGGCGGCCAGGTTCTCTCCGAACGTGCCCCGGTCCGGGTTGTGTTCGAAGCGGCACTCCTTCGCGTAGGCCTCCGCCTTGCGCGCGGCCTCGTCGGACCACACCAGCGCCGGCAGCGCGGGCTTCGGCGTGGGACGCGAGGCCCGGGCCCGCGCCTGGTTGTGCGCCGTCACCATGTCGCGCTTCAGGTCGCCAGCGGACGGCACGGGCTTGCGGGTGCCATCCGGCGGCGTGGGGGTGGGCGCGGGCTGGGACAGCTTGCGCGCGGCGGCGTTGGCCGCGGACCTCTTCGTGGACGCGGAGACGGGGCGGGACTGCGAAGTGGGGACACAGCCGAGCCACGGGGCCAGCAGCAACACGGCGAGCCCGCGGCGGAACACAGGAAGAGCCATGCGCGGAATCATCCCGCGTCGGGGCCCGCCGCGCAGCGACAAGTGAACGGGTCAGGCGGCCCCCTCGGTGCCTGGGCGGATGCCTGGGCGGACGCTATCCGTCCAGGCCGGGCAGGGGCCCCGTGCCGTCGTCGCCGAAGGTGTTCGCGGACACGCCGAAGATGCGCAGCAGGGAGATGTACAGGTTGGCCAGCGGCGCGCCCTCGTAGCGCAGGTGCCGGCCGGGCGCGAGCGCCCCGCCCGCGCGTCCCGCCAGCAGGATGGGCAGGTTCTTGTGCTCGTGCATGTTGCCGTCCGCGATCTCACTGGAGAAGTACACGGCGCTGTGGTCCAGCAGCGTCCCGCCCTCCTCCTGCACGGCCTTCATGCGCTGGAGGAGGTAGGCGTACTGCTGCACCTCCCACCGGTCGATCTTCGCCAACGCGTCGTAGTTGGCCTGGGCCTTCTGGTGGTGCGAATACGCGTGGTGCTCACCGGAGAGTCCCAGGAACGAATACACGCGCTGGCTGCGCGCGTTGCCCAGCATGAACGTGCACGTGCGGGTGAGGTCGCATTGGAACGCGAGCACGATGAGGTCCAGCATCGCCTTCGTCCGCTCGCGGACGTCCCCGGTGTCCTCGGGCGGGGCGACCGCGCCACACGCGGGGCCGGCGCCCTCCATCGCGTGGACGCGCAGCTCCAGCTCGCGCACGCCGGTGAAGTACTCGTCCAGCTTGCGCCGGTCCGTGGTGCCCAGCCTTCCGTGGAGCGCCTTCGCGTCCTCGCGCACGGCGTCGATGATGCTCAGGCCATACGCGCGCCGCTTCTCCAGCTCCGCCTGGGTGGCGTTGGGGTCGAAGTCCGCGAAGAGCCGGTCGAAGGCGGCCCGGGGCCGCGTCTCCTTGGGCACCGGCGTGGACGGCCCCGCCCAGGCGATGTTGTTCGCGTAGGGGCACGCGTAACCGGAGTCGCAGTTGCCAACTCCCTTGCCCGGGTCGATGCCCAGCTCCAGCGACGCGAAGCGCGTGGCACTGCCCACGGCGCGCGCCAGCACCTGGTCCATGGAGATGCCGGTGCGGATGTTGGTGCCCTCCGTCTTGCGCGCCTTCGCGCAGCTCAGGAACGCGGCCGTCGCGGCGGCGTGGTGGCCATCGCCGTCCGGCCGGCCCGGCAGGTTGTCCACGCCGCTCAGCACCAGCAGGTCGTCCTTCACCGGCGCCAGCGACTCGAGCGTGGGCGTCAGGGCCCAGTCCGCGCCCACGGCCTTGGGCGTCCACTTCGGCATGTGGATGCCGCAGGGCGTGTAGAAGACGGCGAAGCGGCGCGGCGCGGGGGCCGCGGCGCGGGCCGCGCGGGGACGCATGGCGTCCAGCAGGGGCAGCGCCATCAGCGCGCCCACGCCCCGCAGCAGGGTCCGGCGGGAGAGGACGGTGGGGCGACTCATGGCTTCGGTCCTTCTTCGGATTCGCCCCGCCGTTGCAGGAACGCGTCGCTGCGGACGATGGCGAGCAGGTAGTCGGCGAGCCGGCCGCCGCGCGACTCGGCCTCCTTGGAGATGCCGTGCACGGTGCAGCGGTCCGCGTCCTCCGCGCCCCGGCCGAGCGCGTAGGACAGCAGGTGGCGCGTCATGCACGCGGACAGGTCCGGGTCCTGCTTCACCACGGCGCGCAGCTCCACCACGCCCCGGAAGGACTTCCCCCCGGGCAGCTCTCCGCTGGGGTCCACCGTCGCACCGCCCTCCTCCTTCACGCGCCAGCGCCCCACCGGGTCGAAGTTCTCCATGCCGAAGCCCAGCGGATCCATCAGCGCGTGGCACCCCGAGCACGTGGCGTCCGCGCGGTGCTGCCGCATGCGCTCCTTGATGTTGAGCGTGGGGTCCACCGCCGGGGCCAGCCCGCCCGCGTCGGGCGGCGGCGGAGGCGGGCCCTTGCAGAGCAGCTGCTCCAGCACCCACACCCCGCGCTTCACCGGCGAGGTGCGGTCCGCGTTGGCGGTGACGGTGAGCAGCGAGCCCTTGCCGAAGAGGCCCGCGCGCTCCGGGTGGCCCTCCAGGCTCACGCGCGTCATCGCGTCGGTGCCCACCGGAGGCAGCCCGTAGTGCGCCGCCAGCCGGTCGTTCACGTAGGTGAAGTCCGCGTCCAGCAGGTCCTTGAGGCGGTGGTTCCCGGTGATGAACTCCTGGAAGAGCAGCTGCATCTCCTGGCGCATCGCCTGGCGCAGCGGCTCGTCGAAGCCGTAGCGCGCCTCCGGCTGGGCGAAGTCGAGCGCGCGCGTGTAGAGCCACTGGCCGGCGAAGTTGTCCACCAGCGCCCGCGCCCTGGGGTCCGCCAACATGCGCCGCACCTGCGCCTCCAGCACCTCGGGCTCGTGCAGGCGGCCGGCCTCCGCGACCTTCAGCAGCGCTTCGTCCGGCATGCTGCTCCAGAGGAAGTAGGACAGGCGGCTCGCCAGCTCCGTGTCGCTCACCGGATGCGGCGCGGTGGACGTGGGCGTGGGGTCCAGTTCCACGCGGAAGAGGAAGTTCGGAGACACCAGCACCGAGCGCAGCGCCAGCTTCACCCCCACCTCCGGCGCATCCCCGTGCTGCTTCGCCAGCGCGACGAAGCGCACCAGGGCGTCCACCTCCCCGGCCGTCACCGGGCGCCGCCACGCGCGGCGGGCGAAGTCCTGGAGCAGGGCTCGCGCGCAGGGCTCCGGCGCGGCGGGATCCAACACGCAGGTGCGCAGCGTGCCCTTCGCCCACGCGGTCTCCACCAGCTGCTTCGCCGCGTGCGAGTACTTCTCCATCAACAGCGGGGACATGCTGAGCACGTCCGCGTTGTTGTCGAAGCCGAAGCCGTGGTCGTCCGGCGGGAAGTGCCGCGCGGGTGCCTGGGTGTCACCCAGCAGGTCGCGCACGGTGTTGTCGTACTCGGCGCGGTTGAGGCGGTGCAGGGTGACGCGGCCCGGGTCGCGCGGCTGGGAGCGACACATGACGTCCATCGGGTCGACGGGCGTGACGTGCGTGGGCCCCGGCAGCACCCGGGCCTTCGGGAGGGGCGCGTCGCAGCCCGCGAGCAGCACCCCCGCGAGGGCCACCCCCTTCCATGTCCGACCCCGAACCCTCACGTCGCGCGCTCCTCCACCGGGCCTCCGCACGAGGCCGCCGGTGAGGGCGCTCCAAGCAAAAGCCTCTCCAGCCGCCGGGTGATGACGGCTGGACGGCGGGCTCCATCCCCGGGGCGGGGATGAGCGACCGCGCGGGCACGGGAGGAGAAGAGAAGTTCCGCGGGCGCGGTGGCGAAGGGGCCACCGCGCCGCGGGCTCTGTCAGCCGAGCGCTACTTCGTGTCCTTCGCGGTGTCCGTCGTCTTCGCGGCGGTGCCGTCCAGGTAGGCGCGGAAGGCCTCGAAGGCGTACGGCCGGCCGAGGAAGTCCTGCACCAGCTCCGCGGCGGGCTTGGAGCCGCCGGGGTCCAGCACGGTGCGGCGGTACTTCATCGCTGTGTCGCGGTCCAGGTAGCCGTTCTTGAGGAACTCGGACTCCAGGTCCTTCGCGATGACGGAGGACCAGAGGTACGTGTAGTACGCGGCCGAGTACCCATCCAGGTGCCCGAAGGCGAGCTCGAAGTGCGTGCCGTCGCGGAACTCGTGGCGGAAGGGGCTGAGCTTCTTCTGCAGCTCCGCGAGGACGGCGGTGGTGTCGAAGCCCGGCGCGCGCGAGTAGTACTGGAGGCTGACCGCGGACAGGAACAGCTGGCGGCGCGCCCACAGACCGGTGCCGAACTCCTTCGACGCGCGCAGCTTCTCCACCAGCTCCGCGGGGATGGGCTCGTTCGTCTCATGGTGCTTGGCGAAGCTCTTGAGCACCTCCGGCTGCTGCGCCCACTGCTGCAGGAGCATGGACGGCGTCTCCACGAAGTCGCGCTCGGTGGAGATGCCGGAGATGGGCGTCCACTTCTGCTGGCCGGAGAAGATGGTGTGCATCAGGTGGCCGAACTCGTGGAAGAACGTCTCCACCTCGTCGTGCGTCATCAGGTCGCCGGGGCGCGAGAAGTTGCACACCAGCACGGCCTCCGGCAGCCGCTTGTCGGCCTCACCGGTGACCAGGTCGAACTGCGCCGCGTGCTTGTACTTGTCGTTGCGCGGGTGCATGTCCAGGAAGATGCGGCCCAGGGGCTTGCCCTTCTCCAGGACGTCGTACGCCTCCACGTCCCCGTGCCACGTCTTCACGTCCTTCACCGGCAGGAAGGCCACGCCCCAGAGGCTGGAGGTGATGCCCATCACGCCGTCCTTCACGCGCGCGTACTCCAGGTAGGGACGCACCGCCTGCGAGTCGTAGCCGAAGCGCTCCGCGCGCACCCGGTCCTCGTAGTAGTCCTGGTCCCATGGCTCCACCACGGTGGCGCCCTTCACGTCCTTCTTCTTGCGCGCCAGCAGCTCCGCCATCTCCTTCTTCGCGCGACCCTCGGTGGCCTGCGCCAGCTGGTCGATGAAGTCCGAGGCCGCCTGCTGCGTGCGCGTCATCCGCGTCTCGGTGGTGAACGTCGCCCAGTTCGCGTACCCCAGCAGCGTCGCCAGCTCATGGCGCTTCTCGATGAGCTGGGTGAGCACCGCCTGGTTCTTCGGGAACGCGCGCTGACGGTACGCGCGCCACAGCTTCTCGCGCGCCTTGCCGTTCTTCGCGTACGTCATGAACGGGAAGTAGTCCGGGTAGTTGCTGCTGAGGACGACCTTGCCGTCCGCGCCCGGCGCATGCGCCTTCTTGTAGTCCTCCGGCAGCCCGTCCAGCTCCTTGGGCGTGAAGGCCACGGTGCGGATGTCCTCGGCGATGTTCTGCCCGAACTGCTGGCCCAGCTTGAGGATCTCGTCGTTGAGCTCCTTCACCTTCTGGCGCGTGGGCTCGTCGCGGTCCACGCCCACGCGGCGGAAGTCCAGCAGCGCGCGGTCCACCCAGTGGCGCGTGGCGGCGTCCGTCTTGGACAGGTCCACCAGCGACAGCCCGTCATAGACGCCGCGGTCCTGGGACAGCGCCACGTTGGCC
The DNA here is from genome assembly GCF_003611735.1 of Corallococcus sicarius. Classification (GTDB taxonomy): domain Bacteria; phylum Myxococcota; class Myxococcia; order Myxococcales; family Myxococcaceae; genus Corallococcus; species Corallococcus sicarius. The sequence continues at coordinate 42,731 of NZ_RAWG01000047.1, forward strand.
GCGTCCACCTGCTGCTCGCACTCGCGGGCCGCGTCGCGCATGGCCGCGTCCGGGTGCACTTCGCGCGTGAGGCTCGCGCGGTTGGCCGCGTTGATGATGGCCGTCTGCGCCTCGTCATACGCCTTGAGCACCGCCTGCCCGTTCGCCTTCGCGTCCAGCTTCTTCAGCGCGACCACCTGCGCCTGGGCACGCTCCAGGTCCGCCTTGCACAGGGCCTTGAAGGCGTCCGGCGTGCCCGCGAGCGGCTCGGAGCCCTTGAAGGGCGCCAGCTGGGTCTTCGACGCGTTGGCGGCGATGCGGGCCTGGGCCTCGCGGTTCTGGGTGATGCTGCCGTTGGAGCAACCCGTCGCGGCGAGCGCCGCCACGACGGTGAGCGCGGGGTAGCCCGGGTCCTCCAACCAGACAGCGTCTCCCGGGTCGAGCGCGAGCCGGAGGACCTCATCGAAGGCCTGCTGCGTCCCCGCGGTCACGAAGACCTGTTCGGGCACGCAGCGCACGCCGCG
>NZ_RAWG01000480.1 GCF_003611735.1 Corallococcus sicarius
CCACCCGGAACCCCACCCATGACCGCCACGCAAGCCACCGCCGCCAGCACCTTCCGCGCGTTGCACCAGGGTCCTGAGCTGCTGATCCTTCCCAATGCCTGGGATGCCGGCAGTGCCCGCCTGTTCGAGAGCGTGGGCGCCCGCGCCATCGCCACCACCAGCGCCGGGGTCGCCTGGTCCCAGGGTTTCCCGGACGGCGACGCGCTGCCCATGGACCGGCTCGTCGCCACGGTCCAGGCCATCGTCGACCTCATCCGCGTGCCCCTCACGGTGGACGCGGAAGGGGGCTACTCGGACGACCCGGCCACCGTCGGAGAGAACGTGGCGCGGCTGCTGTCCGCGGGCGCCGTGGGCGTCAACCTGGAGGACGGCGCCAGCCCTCCGGAGCTGCTCGCGGCGAAGATTGAACGCGTGAAGCAGGCCGCGGCGCGCCTGGGCCTGGATGTGTTCATCAACACGCGCACGGATGTCTTCCTCAACAGCAAGCTCGTCCCGCCCGAGCGCCGCCTGGAGGAGACGCTGTCCCGCGCCGCGCGGTACCAGCAGGCGGGCGCGGACGGCCTCTTCGTCCCCGGCGTCACGGACGCGGCCGACATCCAGGCCATCACCCGGGGCACGCCCCTGCCCGTGAACGTCCTCGCCCGGCCGAACCTCCCCGCCACCGCGGAGCTGCAGCGGCTGGGCGTCCGGCGCCTCTCCGCGGGCACCGCCATCGCGGCGTCCCTCTGGGGACGGGCCGAGGCGCTCGCGAAGTCCTTCCTGCACGAGGGACACTCCGCGGAGCTGTTCACCGGCGCCGCCAGCTACCCCACCCTCAACGGGCTGATGACCCGGCGCTGACCCACTTCGAGGAGCGAGCCCCGCGTGTCCCAGGACGATCGCCAGCGCTGGAATGACCGCTACCGGCAGGCCCCGGCCGCACGGGAACCGTCGGAGTTCCTGCGCTCGCTCGCGGACCGGCTGCCCATGACGGGCCGGGCGCTCGACCTGGCCGGGGGACAGGGCCACGACGCGCGCTGGCTCGCCCGGCGCGGCCTGGACGTCACGCTGGTGGACGTCTCCGACGTGGCCCTGGAACAGGCGGACACGCTCGCGCGCGAGGCGGGCGTGCCCCTCAAAGTCAGACATCTGGACCTGGAGACAGAGCCCCTTCCGCCGGGCCCGTTCGACCTCGTCGTGTGTCTGAACTATCTCTGGCGGCCGCTCTTCGCCGCGCTCCCCACGCTGCTCGCGCCCGGGGGGCTGTTCGTCTTCGCCCAGCCCACCCGGAGCAACCTGCAAAGACATCCACACCCGTCCGCCCGCTTCCTCCTGGAGGATGGCGAACTGCCCACCCTCCTCCAGGGGCTCCAATCCCTCTCACTCACCGAGGGCTGGACGGAGACAGGCCGACACGAGGCGCGGCTCCTGGCCCGGCTCAGCCCCGACGCCGGTACTGGATCTCGATGGCCTTCTGCGGCGCTTGCCCCGGCTCGACATTGAAGTGCGTGATGACGAGCGCATCCGGCCCGGTCCGCTCCATGTCGATGCGCCAGCCCCAGCGGGGCGACTGCTCGCCCGTGAAGTAGCTGCCCGACACCGAGAACCGGTCGCTCACTCCGGCCTCCCCTTGCAGGGACATGATGTCGGAGCCCACGTGGAAGGTGTCCACCCACGCCATGGTGAACTGCCGGCCGTCCAGGTGGTAGCCGAGCGTGGCCGTGCCCGTCAGCGGCTTTCCACCCAGGGACGACGTGTACTCGTGCACGACGAAGCGCCCGTCCAGCACGGAGCGGATCGTGCCTGAAATCGGGGACTCGTCCCCCAGCTTGCCCGGCTCGAACCACGTGCGCGACGTGCCCTCCCATTCACCCACGCACTGGGTGAGGAAGTGATGGGGACCGCCGGCGGCTTGGGACTTCTGGAGACTTTCCTGGCTCATGGTGCGCGGGAGTCTCCTGGACCCCGCCGCCCGGGTCCATTCCCTTTCTCCAGCAGCAGCGCCGCGGCTCCGTTAGCTTCCGCGCCCCTTCCGGGCCCTCCCGGAAGGCCCTGCTTCGAATCCCCCTGGAGCCTCTCTTGCCGACCACCCAAGCCTACGCCGCGCCGAGCGCCAAAGCCGCCCTCGGCCCCTTCTCCCTGGAGCGCCGCGCGCCCCGCGCCCAGGACGTGCTCATCGACATCCTCTACTGCGGGGTCTGCCACTCCGACATCCACCAGGCCCGCGACGAGTGGGGCGGCGCCGTCTTCCCCATGGTGCCGGGGCACGAGATCGTCGGGAAGGTGTCCCAGGTCGGCAGCGCCGTCACCGCCTTCAAGGTCGGCGACTCCGTGGGCGTGGGCTGCTTCGTGAACTCCTGCCGCGAGTGCCCGGCCTGCGTCGCGGGCGAGGAGCAGTACTGCGAGCAGGGCATGGTGAGCACCTACAACGGCCGCGAGCGTGACGGCACGCCCACCTACGGCGGCTACTCCACGAGCATCACCGTGGACGCGAAGTACGTGCTGCGCATCCCGGAGGGACTGCCCCTGGACCGCGCCGCGCCGCTGCTCTGCGCGGGCATCACCACCTATTCGCCCCTGCACCACTACGGCCTGAAGGCCGGCCAGAAGCTGGCCGTCGTGGGCCTGGGCGGCCTGGGCCACATGGGCGTGAAGCTGGGCAAGGCGATGGGCGCGGAGGTGACGGTGCTGAGCACCTCGCCCTCCAAGCGCGACGACGCCCTCGCCCTGGGCGCCACGCACTTCGCCGCCACGTCGGACAAGCAGACCTTCAAGAAGCTGGCGAACCAGTTCGACTTCATCCTCGACACCGTCTCCGCGCCGCACGACTACAACGCGTACCTGGGCCTCTTGAAGCTGGACGGCACGATGATCCTCGTCGGCGTCCCGGAGACCCCCACGCCGCTGGCCGCCTTCCCGCTCGTGATGAAGCGGCGCAAGCTGGGCGGCTCGCTCATTGGCGGCATCCGCGAGACGCAGGAGATGCTCGACTTCTGCGCGAAGCACAACGTCGCGTCCGACGTGGAGGTCATCCCCATCCAGAAGATCAACGAGGCCTACGAGCGCATGCTCAAGGGCGACGTGCGCTACCGCTTCGTCATCGACACCGCGAGCCTGCGGACGAAGTAGCCGCTCGCGGCAGGCCCCCGGCGCTGACGTCTCGCGCCGGGGCCTCCCCGCGTCAGGCGCGCCAGGCGGCCCACAGCGACACGAGGCCAAAGAGGAAGAAGAGCGAGGCGGTCACCCACCGCACCCACTTCATCTGCACCCGTCCCGCGAGCCGGTCCCCCAGGAACACGGCCAGTCCGTCCGACACCAGCATCCCGGCGGTGGTGCCCAGCGTCACCAGCACCGTCGCCTGGTAGCGCGCGGCGAGCGCCATGGTGGCCAGCTGCGTCTTGTCCCCCATCTCCGCCACGAAGAAGAGCACCACCGTGGTGAGGAAGGCGCCGAAGCGCGGCGGCTTGCCGTCATCATCGTCCAGCGTGTCCGGCTTCAGCGTCCACAGGCCGAAGCCCAGGAACAGCGCCGCCAGAATCAACGCCATCACCCGCGCGGGCACGTGCGTGGACACCCACGTGCCCACAGACGACGCCAGCGCGTGGTTGGCCACCGTCGCCACGAGGATGCCGGCCAGCACCACCCACGGCTTGCGGAACTTCGACGCCAGCGAGAACGCGAGCAGCTGGGTCTTGTCCCCCATCTCACTGGCGGCGACCAACACGAACGACCCGAACACCGACTCCCACGACATCATGAAGACTTCCTTCCAGTGCCTGGCACGGAGGCGTCGTCATGAGAGCGCATCAGGGAGGAGCGCACACGACGGACCTCGGCCAGGGAGCATTGAATCCCTGTCCGAAGGTCTCGTTCGTCTCGCGCGCTTCGCGAGGTGGGGGCCCGGGCTGTCACCAGCCAGTGTGTCGAGCTTCCCGACGCCCATCACCACGGGCGTGAACTACTCCCCTTACGTGACGCGGCAAGTAGCAGCGTGCTCCGTGCGAGTCAACCGGGCAGGTCCGGCGCTCCGGGCGCTCGCCCTCCGGCGTCCCTTTTTTTGACGACCTGCGAGGCTGCCCCCCTAATGCCGGGGACAGGTCGGTAGCGGCCTGTAGCAGCAGCAAGCCTGGAGGAAGCCCCGATGCAGGATGGAAGCGCCAGCCCGCTGAGCCCCGACGCTCCGTCGTCCCAGTCTCCGGTGGAACCCGGTGAGGTCCGCAGCCCGGAGGCCGACATCGTCTCCACCCACGTCCTCGTTCCCGAGGAGCAGGTGCACAAACTGCGCGAGCTGGCGCGGCGCACCCGCATCCACCAGAGCGAGTACCTGCGCGAGGCCGTGGAGGACCTGCTGTCCAAGTACGGCCGCATGCCCGCCAAGACGGAAGGCGAGTCGTGAGCCTGCGCCGCCCCCTGTCGCTCCGGGAGCGGTTGCGCCGCTGGCTGGAGCAGGAGCTGTAGTCCCTCCGCTCCCTCGCTGGAGCACCTGGGAGGGAACCGCTAGGGTCGTGGGCCTTCCTGCTTCCAGGAGCTCCCCGCCGTGATGCGTCCCTCCCTGCTGACCGCCGTCCTCGCGCTGGCCGCCACCGGCTGCGCCACCCCTGGCTTCGAGAAGCTCTACCCCGGCATGACGGCCGCCCAGGTCGCGGACGCCATGGGCAGAGGCCCGGCCCGGGCGCAGGAGTTCTCGGACGGATCCGCGGCCTGGTACTTCGATGAGGACCACTGCGTCCTCATGCGCGACCAGACGCTCGTCGCCAAGTCGACCACGCGCACGCGCGCGGAGGTCAACACCCCCGTCGTGGTCATGAAGGCCGAGGACAAGGCCTGGTGTGGCCCCCCGGGCTCCGAGGCCGGCGCGACGCGCGAGCAGGAGGTCCATACGCCCTTCGGCACCTTCAAGGGCAACGTGGACCCGGCCGCCGTCACCGAGCAGGTGCGCAACAGCGTGCGCAGCCACAAGGTCCCGCCCCCGCCCGAGTCCGACGCCGGGACGACGCAGGCC
>NZ_RAWG01000481.1 GCF_003611735.1 Corallococcus sicarius
GGCTGTGGCGGGACGGAGCGTATGGGGCCGAGCGGTGGGGGGACGTGCTGGAAGGGCAGACGCGGCTGTTCGTGGGGCCCCGGTTCGGGCTGGGGTTCCACCGGGCCGCGGGCTTGAGGGGGGCCTTCCTGTTCGATGTGGAGCGCAAGGGCTTGAGGGATGGCATCGCGCTGCCGTGGCCCTCGGGGCAGTTGCTGGACGCGGAGGCCGTGTTCGACGGGGACACGGTGTGGCTGCTGCTCGCGGAGGAGTTCGGAGGGCGCACGGTGCACCACGCGGTGCTGCTGGGGCCGGACGGGGTGGTGCGCGCGAGCAATTGGGCCGAGGCGGGGAACGGCTCGTGGCTGGGGACGCTGCGGGGGAAGTGCGCGGTGGGGGGCGCGCTCTTCTGTGCGACGGACGCGGGGCTGACGCGCGTGGAGAACCGGCAGGGACAGCTGGAGGCCGTGCGGGAGTTCCCGGACGCGGAGCCGTTCGTGGACGCGGGGTGCCAGCTGCTGTTGTCGCGAGAGGGATTGATGGTGGTGGGGGCGCAGGACCTCACCGTGTTGCGGATGACGTGAAGTGCACGTGAAGGGGGATGGACATGGCGAAGACGACTGCGAAGGAATTGCCGCTGCCCGGGTTCTACAATGCCAACCATGCGGCCGAGTACGGGTACGGCCCGAACTCGGGGAAGCTCCAGCAGGAGGCCACTGCGTGGAAGGCGGCGCAGGGCGTGAAGGTGTCGGCGACGGACCGCTTCAACGTCCACCTGCTGCTCATCGACGTGCAGAAGGACTTCTGCTTCCCGGACGGCTCGCTGTACGTCGGGGGGCGCAGCGGCCGGGGCGCCATTGACGACAACCGCCGCATCGCGGAGTTCATCTACCGGAACCTGGGGACGCTGACGAACGTCACCGCGACGCTCGACACGCACTTCGCCTACCAGATCTTCTTCCCGTCGTTCTGGGTGGACCAGGACGACCAGCCCCTGCAGGCGCACCGGGAGGTGACGCGCGAGCAGATTGAGCGCGGCCAGGCGCGGCCGAACCCGGCGGTGGCGAAGTGGCTGTGCGGCGGCAACTACCCGTGGCTGCTCAAGCAGGTGAAGTTCTACTGCGAGGAGTTGGAGCGGGCGGGCAAGTACACGCTGTACCTGTGGCCGCCGCACTGCCTGCTGGGGAGTGATGGGCACGCGCTGTCGGGGGTGGTGCAGGAGGCGCGGCTGTTCCACTCGTTCGCGCGCGGCGTGCAGTCGTGGGCGGAGGTGAAGGGCGGCAACCCGCTGACGGAGAACTACTCGGTGCTGCGGCCGGAGGTGTTGATGCGGCATGACGGGCAGCCGCTCGCGCAGCGCAACACGCAGTTCCTGAAGACGCTGCTCACGTCGGACGCGGTGGTGATTGGCGGGCAGGCCGCGAGCCACTGCGTGAAGAGCTCCATCGACGACCTGCTGGGGGAGATCGTCGCGCAGGACGCGGCGCTGGCTCGCAAGGTGTACCTGCTGACGGACTGCATGTCGTCGGTGACGGTGCCGAACGGCAAGGGGGGCTTCGTGGCGGACTTCACGCCGCAGGCGGACGCGGCGCTCAAGCGCTTCGCGGATGCGGGCATGCACCTGGTGAAGTCCACGGACCCGTTGGCGAGCTGGCCTGACCTGCACCTGGCGTGACGTCTGGCTTTGGCACTCACACGAAAGGAGACACGGACATGAGCAAGGCGAACGGTGGCGGGGTCCAGAAGCTCTTCGAGGATGCGCACGCGGAAGGGGTGCTGAGCCCCGCGGGGTTGCAGGCGCTGACGGTGGTGGACCTGGGGGCGCAGATCCAGGCGGGCCTGGGCATCCACGTGGACGATGTGCAGGCGAGCGAGGTGGTGCTGGTGACGGTGATGCCGGATGACTCCGGGAGCATCTCGCATTCGGGGCATACGAAGACGGTGTGCGACGGGCACAACCTGGTGCTGGATTCGCTGCTGGCGAGTCAGCAGAAGGACGGCGTGTTGTTCCACACGCGCTACCTGAACGGGCACGTGCTCAATCCCTTCCGGCCGCTGGAGGACGTGGTGCGGATGCACTCGGGGAACTACACGGCGGACATGGGGACGCCGCTGTATGACCAGGCGGTGGTGCTGCTGGGCACGGTGCTGGCGAAGGCGCAGGAGTTCAGCGGCAACGGCGTCGCGGTGCGCACGGTGACGCTGTTGATTACGGACGGCGCGGACCAGGGGTCGCAGAAGGCGCGGGCGAAGGACGTGGCGGCGCTGGTGAAGGACCTGCACCGGGTGGAGAACCACATCGTCGCGGCGATGGGCATCGACGATGGGGTGACGGACTTCCGGCGGGTGTTCCAGGAGATGGGCATCGCGGACCGCTGGATTCTGACGCCGGGCCAGAGCGCGCAGGAGATCCGCGCCGCGTTCCAGGTGTTCAGCCAGTCCGCGGTCCGTGTCAGTCAGGGCGCGGCGAGCTTCAGCCGCACGGCGTTGGGTGGGTTTGGGCGGTAGCCGGGCAGGGATGCATGGTGAAATGCATCCATGACTGCGAGCGTGCTGACGCCGTGGGGACGAATCGCCACCTGGGCAATGCTGGTGGTGTTCTGGACGGGCTGTGCGAGCAGTCCCACGGTGCGCCTGCGGACGAGTGAGGGGCAGGTGCGGACGTACGCGCCCGCGGCCAGTGCGCGCCCGCCGCCCATCCGCGCGGCGGAGTTCGAGGAGGCGCTGTCACGGCTGGTGCTGGACCTGCCGTTGACGGTGCGGCCCTCGCGGCACGGGCGCGTGGTGCGCGCTTCTTCGAGCGAGGGGGCCCTGCGGGACCAGGGGCTCGCGTACCTGCTGCGCGACCGATACGGGAAGTGGTGCCGGGCCCATGAGGCGCCGGTGGATTGTCTGTCCTTGCTGGAGGACGGCGCTGGTTTCAGTGAGCTGGACCGGCTGACGTTCGCGGTGGGCATGTCCCTGGAGCCGCTGCGCGCGAGCATCGGGGAGGCGCTGCGGGACACGGTGAACCCGGCCCTCATCGTCTCCGTCATCGCGGGAGCGCTGACGTCCTGGGTGGTGCTGGCGGCAGCGCCGGAGCCGGTGTTCACCAAGGCCGCGGCGGTCCTGGCCGCCGTGATGCTGATGTACCTGGGGGTCCAGTCGTTCCTCACGGTGGTGAGGGCGTGTGGGACGTTGAAGGACGCGACGGACCGGGCCACGACGTTCCAGGAGTTGGAGGAGGCGGGAGAGGCCTTCGGCCGGACGCTGGGGCCGGAGGTGGCGCGACTCTTCGTGCTGGCGGTGACGGTGGTGGTGAGTCACGGCGTGACGCTGGGATTGTCCACAGCGCTCGCGCAGCTGCCCGGGCTCATGGAGGCTTCAATGCTCGGTGCGTCGCAGGGAAGCCTCTCGCTTTCCGCGGTGCGCGGGGTGAGTGCCGTGGCGGTGGTGGGCAGCGCCGTGGAGGTGACGCTCGCGTCCACGGCGGTGACGATGAGCGCGATGGGGCCTGCGGGTGGCGGGCTACCCTCGGGAGGCCCGGGCAAGTGGGTGCAGGTGACGGAGTCGATGTCCGAGCGAGCCCGGGCGTATCAAGCGCAGGTGACGGGAACGCCCGAGGGGCAGGCGTACCGGGTCGAAGGCGTGGGGGAGCGGGCGGACTTCGATGGCTTCGATACGACGGAGCCGTTGCTCTTGGAGGCCAAGGGGCCCGGCTATGAGAAGTTCCTTGATGGCCTCCAGGGGTTCAAGACCTACTTCAGGGGAGATATCAGGGTGCTTGAGCAAGCACGACGTCAGTTGCGGTGTGCCAACGGCATTCCTGTACGCTGGATCGTCGCAGAGGAGCGTTTCGCAGGAATGCTCAGGAAGATGTTCGCCAGGGAGAGCGTCGATATAGAGGTCGTCCTGCGTCCCACCGCTCCGTGAACATTGCCACGCCATGATTGAAACCTATTTCGCAGGCACCTATTGGATGGGGCGTCTTGAGTCAGCCAAGTCGTGTGCCCAGCGTGCGGCTGCGCTCTTCCAGTCCCTGAGCCCTCTGGAGCCGACCTGGAATCGCTGGTGTGAGCCTGGAGACTCCTTTCAGGAGGCGTCCAGGCTGCATGTGGCCACGGATGCTGGCTCATTGCGTAAATACCTTGAAAGGAAGGATCGCCGGCTCAGCGATGGATTCCTCTATGGGCTTTGGTCAGGTCCTTCCCCGGACGACACGACAAGCGTTACCGGTTCATGTGGCTCAGAGAGCCCTTGGCAGCCTTCGTCCTGCGTCCTCACGCCCCCTGAGCAGGGGCCGCTCGCGGAACGAGTCGCGACCGCCCCGCTGCTTTCCCAGGTGATTCGAGAGATGGTCCGCGCATGGGAGCCGGAATTCGGTCTTGCGACCTCGACCGAACACCTCATGAGCCTGGCGGCCCAGCGATACAAGGCGGGGACCCTTCCTGGCTGGGTGATGTACTTCTCCCGTCAACGGGGGACCGTGCCTCCGCTCCCCGCTCCCGTGCACGTAGAGCCCGTGGGGGAACTGGGGACGCTGGTGGTCCTGACCCCCGAGCGTTTCACGATGACGAATCCGGAACACGTCCGGCTGGCCGCCGAGGTTCAGCAGGTGCTCAACGACGCGGGCCTGCTGCACCCCCTGCGGCCTCTCAGCTGAGGAAGACCTCCGCAGCCCCTGTTCGCCCCTGCGCACGGGCCTCTCGGCGGTGGAAGGCCGTCAGCGTCGTCACCAGGCCTTCCACGCCTCCGAACTGGAAGCCCAGCTGTGAGCCGTAACAGGCGCAGCCCTCCAGCTTCTTCGCCAGGTGCTCCGTCCGGAGATCGCCGGGAAGAAGCGCCGGGAGATGAAACGGATTCGCATCCGATTCACGCCGCCACCTCCGCGTCCGTCGGCAGCCGCGCCCGCAGCCACTCCAGCGCCCCGGGCACCATCTCGTGCGCCCGGTGCGCGTCGCGCGACAGCTCCACCAACATCCCCGGCTCCGGCTCCACCGCCAGCACCACCCCCCCCC
>NZ_RAWG01000482.1 GCF_003611735.1 Corallococcus sicarius
GGGGGCGGACGGCGGGCGTGGGCAGCCGGCCTGGGGGCTACTTGCCCGCGAAGATGTTCATCACGTCCTTGAGCAGCTTGATGGACTCGGCGTGCGGACGCTGGAACGCGTTGCGGCCCATGATGGAGCCGAAGCCGCCACCCTGGTGGATCTGCCGGATGTCGTCGATGAGCGCGGACGTCTCCTTCGACTCGCCGCCGGAGAAGATGACGATGCGCTTGCCGTTGAACGCGGAGCGCACGACTTCGCGCACGCGGTCCGCCAGCGTCTTGGTGGCGATGTTGGCCTTCTCGAAGGCCTTCTTCGCCTCCGGCTGCTCCAGGAAGTCCGTGGGCGGCTTCACCTTGATGACGTGCGCGCCCAGCTGCGCGCTGATCTGCGCCGCGTACGCCACCACGTCGATGGCCGTCTCACCCTCCTTGGACAGGGCGCCGCGCGGATAGGCCCAGAGCACGGTGGGCAGGCCGTAGGACTTGGCCTCCGCGATGATGTCGCGCAGGTCCTCGTACTGCTCGTTGCGGGCCGCGGAGCCCGGGTAGATGGTGTAGCCCACCGCCGCGCAGCCCAGGCGCACCGCGTCCTTCACGGACGACGTCACCGCGGACATGGGCGCGGCCGTCTTGGCCAGCGAGTCGGAGTTGTTCACCTTGAGGATGAGGGGAATCTCACCCGCGAGCTTCCCCGCGACGGCCTCCAGGAAGCCCAGCGGCGCCGCGTACGCGTTGCAGCCCGACTCGATGGCCAGCTGCGCGTGGTAGTCCGGATCATAGCCGGCGGGGTTCGGGCCGAACGAGCGCGCGGGACCGTGCTCGAAGCCCTGATCCACCGGGAGGATGACGAGCTTGCCGGTACCCGCGAGCGTGCCCGTGTTCAGCAGCCGCGCCAGGTTCGTCAGCGTGCCGGGGTTGTCGGAGGGGTACCAGGAGAGGATCTGCTTGACGCGGTCGGTGTAGGCCATGGGGTTTTCCTTGAAGGAAGGCGTCGAAACCGGCGCGCGATTCTGCGACCCCTCCGCGCGCCGACCAAGCTTCATCTGAAATGAATGTCCGCGATTGTCACGCGCGATACGCGCGCGCCGGACTGGGCGGAAGCCGACATCCGCAGGTGCGCATCCGTACACAGAAATGCTGCGCCGCCGCAGGCTTCCAGATATGCCCGCCGCACACGAGGCGGACCACAGTATGGGCAGAGAAGTCACCAGGGTCGTCGCAGTGGCAATGTTGCTTACCGGAGGCGTTGCGGGCGCGCAGCTCTCTCCCACGACCGCCCCCTCGAACGCTCCGGGGACAGGGGCTCCTGGCACCGCGGCCCCCTCTCCCGGCAACCTGTCACCGGCCACCATCCCCTCGCCGGGCACCTCGGGAAGTCAGGGCAGGCCGGGTAGCTCCACCTCGGGCTCCGGTTCGGCGCTGCCGCCGGGGCCCTCGCCGGTGAATCCCGGGCAGGCGGCCGAAGCCGGCAATGCCGCCCAGAGCGCCACCACCACCGCGCCGAAGACGTCCACCACGATGCAGGGCACGCCGGGCGCGGCAGCCCCCAAGGCAGGAACAGGAACGCCCGCTGTCGGCACGCCGGGCGCCGCGGAAGGAGGCCTTGGCGACAACGCCCCGGGCAACGACGTCTCCGGCGAAGGTCCGCCCGGCGACAGCGCGTCCGAGGTGGCCCGGGCCCCGGGCGCCCGGGCCGGCACGACGCCGCCCAAGGGGCCCATCACCCTGGCCCGGCTGGTGGCGCGGGCGCGCACCCAGGACGCGCGTGTGGCGGAGGCGAGCGCGGAGCTGCGCAAGTTCCAGGCGCTGTACCAGCAGGCGAAGTGGGCGTGGTTTCCCAAGTTCGAGATCACCCTGGGCGCGGGTGGCCCCGTCCCCGAGGCGCGCAACAATGGCCTGGGTGGCCCGCCCACCACGGAGGCGTCGCTGGAGGGCGACTGGAACTTCGGCAACGTGGGCGTGACGGTGTTCTCCACCGGCAACGCGGTGCTGCCGCTGTACACGTTCGGCAAGCTGACCGCGCTGGAGAAGGCGGGCGCGCAGGGGCCCATCGTCGGTGCGGCGTTGCGCGAGCGCGTGCGCGCGGAAGCCGGCTTCCAGGCCGCGCAGGCGTACTACGGCTACCAACTGGCGCGAGCCGGCCTGAAGCAGATGGAGGACGTGGCCAAGCGCCTCAAGGACGCGAGCGACCGCATCGACGCCCTCCTCAAGGAGGACTCGGATCAGGTGTCGAAGCTGGACACATACAAGCTTGGGTACTTCCGCCAGCTCGTGGAGTCGCAGCGCGCCAGCGCCGTGCAGGGGGAACAGTTCGCGCTCACCGCCATCCGGCTGCTGGCCAGCGCCGCCCCGGACGAGCCGGTGGAGGTGGTGGAGGAGGACCTGCCCCTGCGCGAGGACGTGAAGCTGCCCGACCTGGAGACCGCGCTGCGGGAGGCCAGCGAGCGGCGTCCGGAGTTGAAGGCCATCACCGCCGGCATCATCGCGCGGGAGCAGGAAGTGCTCATCCGCGAGCGCAGCTACTACCCGGACCTGGGGCTCGCGGGCTTCTACGACATCCGCTGGACGAGCAGCGCCACGCGCCAGCGCAGCCAGTTCGCGTACGACCCGTTCAACGACCGCACCGCGGGCCTGGGCCTCGTGCTGCGCGGCACCTTCGACATCCCCATCAAGGACGCGCAGCTGGAGCAGGCCCGCGCGGAGCTGGACAAGCTGCGCGCGCAGGAACAGACGCTCAAGGCCGGCATCCAGCTGGAAGTCACGCAGGTCCAGAGCCAGCTCGTCGCCGCCTACTCCCGGGCGAAGTCCTTCACCGAGGCGGAGAAGAACGCGAAGCGCTGGGCCACGGCCGCCTACGCGGCGTTCGACCTGGGCACCGGTGACACCCGCGAGCTGGTGGACGCCTTCACCGCGCTGGCCCAGGCCTCCGCGGAGCGGGGCAAGAGCTGGCACGACGTCCGTCTGGGGCTTGCCTCCCTTCAGCGCGTGACGGGTGCCGTCCCGGCGACGGATGAATAACCCTTCCAGGCTTCCAGTCGTTTCACGCGTCGTCTCACGCGTCCTTCAACCCGGAGCTTCATCCAAATGATTGCTTCCCTGCTTGCCGCCACGCTGCTCGCCGCCGCGCCCGTGGGCCCGCTCAATGTCGTGAAGTCGGGCAACGCGGACGTCCAGAAGGCCGCCAATGCCCCTGGCGCCACCGTCCAGTCGCTCGCGTCCGTGGTGGAGAAGTTCGTCGACTTCGAGGAGCTCGCCAGGCGCGCCCTCGGGGAGAAGGCCTGGACGGGCCTCACGCCTGCCCAGCGCAAGGACTTCACCGACACCATGACGGGGCTGCTGCGCGCCTCGTACGCCCAGAAGGCCATCGGCCAGGCGAAGGCGGACGTGAAGTACGGTAAGGAGAGCGTGCAGGGGAACGAGGCCACGGTCGACACCCAGCTCACCGTGAAGACGGACCAGGTGCCCGTGGACTACAAGCTGTACCGCACGTCGGCCAAGACGGACTGGCGCATCTACGACGTCATCACCGACGAGGTCTCCCTCGTGGAGACGTACAGCGGGCAGTTCCGGAAGATCCTCCAGACGAAGGGCTTCGACGGGCTGATGTCCACGCTGAAGTCCAAGCGCGCCCAGCTGGAGAAGGAGAACGCCAGCACCAGCGCGGCCTCCGTGAAGGACACCGCCGCCGGTGCGACGGGCGCGGCCCCGCAGGCGAAGTAGTCAGGCCGCCGGGGTTGTTCCTTCCGTCCGGGGCAGGGCGCCCGGGCGGAAGGATTTCGCGGTGGCGTCAGGGGGGGCTGCTCAGACGGGCCGCTGGAACACGCGGTACGTCTTGGAGTGCTGGCCGCCCATGGACTCGATGGCGCGGTTGACCAGGTGGTTGTCCTCCAGCGTCCAGGAGATCTCCCCGCCCGTGTAGCCCAGCGCCTTCGCGGTGCGCAGGGTGTCCAGGTACAGGATGGCGTCCAGGCCGCGGCGCCGGAAGCCCTCCTTGATGCCCAGCGTGAGCAGGCGCAGCCGCTTGAGCCGCCGTGACGCCAGCACCAGCTTCACCAGACCAATGGGCAGGCCGAACGTGGTGAGCCGCCCGTTCGCGGCCTTGAAGGCCTCGTTGGCATCCGGCAGCGTCATGGAGAAGGCGACGGGCTCTCCCTTCACCTCCGCGATGAGCACCAGTTCCGGACGCACGATGGCCTTCATCTCCTTGGCCATGTGGTCGAACTCGCGCTCGGTCATGGGGATGAAGCCCCAGTTCTTCTCCCACGCGGAGTTGTAGATCTCCTTGATGCGGGCGATCTCCGCGGGGAAGTCCTTCAGGCTCACGGGGCGCACGGTGATGCCGTCGCGCTGACGGATCTTCTCCGCGATGCGCGCCACCTTCTCCGGCGGCGCCGCGGACGCGGACAGCTCCCACGCCCACAGGTCCTTCGCCTTGGTGAAGCCGCACGTCTCCAGGAGCCCCAGGTAGTACGCGGGGTTGTACGGCATCATCAGCGCGGGGGGCGTGTCGTAGCCCTCCACGAGCAGGCCCCAGTCCTGGTTGCTGGAGAAGTTGGCCGGCCCCAGCACGCGGTCGATGCCGCGCGCCTTCAGCCACGCGCTGGCGGCGTCCAAGAGCCCCCGGGCGACGCCCGCGTCGTTCACGCACTCGAAGAGGCCGAAGAAGCCCTCCTTGGTGCCGTGCACCTCCATGTGGCGCGGGTTCTTGATGGCCGCCACCCGGCCCACCACCTCCGCACCCCGCCGCGCGAGGAACAGCTCCACCTCCGCGTAGTCGAAGAAGGGGTTCTTCTTCGGGTCCAGGAAGTCCTTCCGCTCCATCTCCAGCGGCGGCACCCAGTTCGGGTCATCACGGTAGAGGGCGTACGGCAGCCGGATGAAGGCCATCCGGTCCGCCGCGCCGCGCACGGGCGTCACCTGCACGTCCGTGGGCATGGGGGGAAGAGGGGAGGAG
>NZ_RAWG01000483.1 GCF_003611735.1 Corallococcus sicarius
CCACCTACCACCGCCACCTTCATCGCCTGCATGTCCGGCCTCCCTGCGCGCACCCGGGACATTCCAGGTGCCTTTGCGGGAACCACGATGGAGGGCCCTGAAAGGTTACAGGCCCGGTCACGGCACGCCCGAATGGGGCCCAACGCCCGTCGGGATGCCCCTGTGCCCCCTCGGAGCATCTCCGGCGTTCTTCAGGTCGGGAGCGCGTGCCCCTCCTCCCTGGATGTCCTGCGCGAGAAGCCGCGACGCTCCCAATCCCCCGCGAGTGACAGCGCCCACAGCGGGAAGATGCGCAGGTAGGCGTCGTAGTGGATGGCGCAGGTGCGGTTGAACACGCCGGCCAGGGGCTCCGGCGGCCACCGGCCATCCGCGCCCTGCCTCGCGCGGAGCCACGCCACGCCCCGCCGCGTGGCCTCCGAGTCCGCGTCCCCCGTGGCCACGAGCGACAGCAGCGCCCACGACGTCGTCACCGCGTGCCCCGTGGGCCCGTCCACCCAGCGACGCTCGCGGCAGCTCCGCACCGTCTCGCTCCAGGAGCCGTCCTCGCGCTGCCGGGCCTTGAGGAACGCGGCGGCCCTTCGCAGCGCGGGGTCTTCACTTCGCGCCCCCGCGGCCACCAGCCCCGTCACACCGAACCACGTGCCGTAGCTGAAGCACACGCCCCACGAGCCCTCCCAGCTTCCGTCCGGGCGCTGCGTGCGGCGCAGGAAGTCCACGCCTCGCGCGATGGCCCGCCCCACCGGCGCCTCCGGCCGCGCCGTTCGCCACGCCACCAGCGCCTGCACGCACGCCGACGTGCACTCCACGTAGCTGGTGTCCACCATGATGCCGGCGAACGCATCCGAGGGATTGAGCCGCTCCAACCAGCGCGGCCCCCGCTGTCGCTCGTAGGTGGCCCAGCCACCATCGCGGTTCTGCAGCGAGAGGATGAACTCCACCGCCTGCGCCAATCGCTCACGAGGCACCCGGTTGAGCCCGAGCGGCTCCAACAACAGACACGCCTTCAGCGCCTCCGCGGTGCAATCACTGATGGGCCAGCCGTGGGCGCGCGTGCTGAACGGCCAGCCTCCCCGACTCGGATGCCGGTAGAAGCGCCCGGCGTCCGGCGAATCCTCCAGCACCTGCTCCGCCTCCAGGAAGCGCCCCGCCCGCGCGAGCGTCTCCCGCGCCCCTGCCGTCGGCCCCGACACCACCAGGGCCTGCACCGCG
The DNA here is from genome assembly GCF_003611735.1 of Corallococcus sicarius. Taxonomy (GTDB): domain Bacteria; phylum Myxococcota; class Myxococcia; order Myxococcales; family Myxococcaceae; genus Corallococcus; species Corallococcus sicarius. The sequence continues at coordinate 1,210 of NZ_RAWG01000483.1, forward strand.
AACGCCGTGTCCCAGAGCTGCGAGGAGTTGTAGCCGTTGACCTTGATGCCATCCGGGGAGTGCTGGAGGTAGTCCGGCAGGCGCTCCAGATGGGCTCGCACCTCCGGGCCCTCCGGGCGGGCAAAGTGCCACACCACGGTGTTGAGCACCTTGTTGATGGGCCCGATGCAGACGTGGTGCGTGGCCTCGTCCTCCGCGCGGATCAACGCCAGGGACTCCTCCAGCGCCCGGGCGCGCAGCCGCTTCGAGTGGATCCGCTCATACATTCCAAGCACGCGATTCACCGCGCGAAGCCACACGCTCCGGGGCGTATACGCGTCGGACGCGGCCACCCGGCCGCGCGCCCTCTTCCAGTCCACGTCCGCGTACGGCTGGGGATACAGCTCACGCCGCAGCTCGGCCAGCAGGGGCGTCTCCACCGCGCGGGCCCGGCGGCCATGGAGCCACCCCATGGGCAGGTACACCATGCGGCAATGGCACCACAGCCGCGACGGGTGGAACGGCAGCGCTCGCGGCAACAGCCACAGTTCGGGAGGAGCCGGGTCCAGCCCCGCGTAGTCGTAGAGCCCCAGCAGCGCGAGGACGAACTTCCCCGAGGAGCTGCTGCCCAGCGGCCCCCCCCGGGGAAGGAACCACGCCCGCGCGCGGAGCAGGCCCGGGTCGTCGGCACCGATGCCCATCAGCCGCAGCGCCACGTAGTTGAGCACCGTCGTGAAGACGAGGCTGGGCGACTCCACGTCCAGCCCCCACCCGCCATCCGCGTTCTGGTGCCCCCGCAGGTGGACGATCAACCCGTCCCGGATGCGCGCGTCCGGAGTCCTCCCCATCACATACAGCCCGGCCACGTACACCGGGCTCAGGAACAACGGGCCGCCGTAGTCGCCCTTCCAGGAGCCATCCGCCTCCTGCGTCCGGGCCAGCACGTCGCGGGCACGCGAGCTCATGTCAGCGCCTCCATCCCATGCGGCACCCGTGAGCATTCCGCATGGAGCGCCCGCAGCGCGGCGTCCGAAGACACCCGCTCCTGTGTGAGCAGCATCAGCGACCGCACCGCGTCGCGACCTATCTTCACCGGCGCGGGGTCGAACACCGCGGGGTTGCCCTCCACCGCGTTGAGCGTCAGCACCGCGAAGAAGAGCGGGTAGAGGCAGAACAACCGCAGGCCGGGCTCCTCGGTGGGCAAGGCCAGCGAATACTCGAGCGCCACGTCCAGCTCCCCGCGCGCCACCGCCACCAGTTCGTCCATCAGCGCGACCGCCTGCGCGCGGTGGCCCGGCAGCACGAGCGTGGCGGGCTCCAGCCCGTGCGCGGCCATCCGGTCCCGGGGCAGCCAGCAGCTTCCCCGGTCCAGGTCCTCGCGCACGTCCTTCAGGATGTTGGTGAGCTGCAGCGCCCGTCCAAAGGCCACCGCCCGTGGAACGAGCCGGGCCTCCCGTGGGACGACCCACGGTGAGGAGGCGACGAAGAGCCCGGTCAGCATCTCCCCCACCACGCCCGCCACGTAATAACAGTACAAGGACAACGCCTGGAGGTCGGGCAACCCCCTGACGCCACCGCCGCCTCCATTCACCTGCTGGATGTGATTCATCCCGCCCGTCATCGTGCGCACGCACCGCGCGATGTGCGGGTGTACCCAGGGAGGGAGCGAGGCCAGCGTCTCCAGCACCGTGGGCGTCCCCGCGACCAGTTCGGCCTCCGCCACCGGGGCTCCGCTTCGCAACGCCAGACACGCCCTCCGGGAGAAGGACCGCGTGCGAGCCTCCCAGCCCGGCTCCAGCGCCACCAGTCCGGCCAGCTCCTCCAGCAACCCTCCCTGGAGTGCACCCGGAGCCTCATCCTCCAGCGTGTCCGCGATGCGGCACAGCAGGTAGGCCACCGTCACCGCCAGGTCCAGCGGCGCCGGCAGCAGGGGGATGTTCAGCGCGAACGTCCGGGACACCCGGGGCAGCTGCGCGCGGCAGAAGGACTCTCCTGGGACCACCATGCCTGCCTCCTCTTCGTGCGGCGTGACGCACCAATGGCTAAGTCGTCAATGACAGACAAACTGTCGCGTGAACCGAGTGGGGGACCGCGTGGGGGACGTCGATGTGGTGATTGCCGGGGGCGGGCCCGCGGGCTGCGCGGTGGCGGCGGCGCTCGCCGAGCTGGGCTGGTCCGTCCTGCTGCTCGACGCGGGCGTGGACCGCCACAAGCAACTCGCCGGGGAGCTGCTCCACCCCACCGGCGTGCGGGACCTGCGCGCGCTGGGCTTCGGCGGCGTCATGGAGGCCTGGACGTCCCAGCCCGTGCGCGGCTTCGCGGTCCGCTTCCACGCCCCCACCACGCACACCCTCCTGCTCCCCTATGGACGCGGCGTCACCGGGCTGTCGCTCGAGCACGCCAACCTCACCGTCCCGCTCCTGGAGTCGGTGTCCCATCGGCCCGGCGTCACCCTGCACGGCCGCGCCCGCGTGACGGCCGTGGAGCACAACGACGAGCACGGCGTCCGCCTGCGCTTCTCCCACGCGGGCGCCGAGCACACGGTGCGGGCCCGGCTGCTCGTGGCCGCGGACGGACGCGCATCTCCCGTGCGGCGGATGCTGGGCATCGCCGAGCACCACCTGCGCATCTCCACCATGCTGGGCGTCACCGTGGACAGCGCCTGTCTGCCCTACCCCGACCATGGGCACCAGTTCGTGGGAGGCCCGCTGCACGCGCTCGCCTATGCCATCCAGCCCGGCGTGGCGCGGGTGATGGTGGACCTTCCCCTGGGCAGCACCGCCGGGACGTTGAAGGCCCGGCCGGAGTTGCTGCTCGCCCTGCCCCCGGGTCTGAGGTCCGAGGTCCAACGGGCCCTGGAGCAGCAACCCGCGCCGCGCATGGCCTCCAACGACGACCGGCTGGCGGAGACCGTCTGGGCGGGCAGCGCCGTGCTCGTGGGCGACGCCGCCGCGTGCTGCCATCCGCTCACCGCGAGCGGCATGGCCTCGTGCTTCCACGACGCGCGCGCCCTCCAGGAAGCGCTGCACCGCCACGCGGACCACATCCCGCGCGCGCTCGAACGCTATGCCCATGAGCGGCGGCCGGCGCAGCGCACCCGCGTGGCGCTCGCCTCCGCGCTCTACAGCGCCTTCGCCGGCCAGGACGAGGGCATGCGGGCGCTGAGGCTGGGGCTCTTGCACTACTGGGAGCACAGCCCTCGCGGCGCGCGCGCCTCCATGGCCCTGCTCTCCTCCGAGGAGCCGCGCATGCGGGTGATGGCGCGCGAGTACCTGCGCGTCGTGGGCCATGCGCTCGTCGCGATGCTCTCCACGCGCGGGCCGGGCCGCCGGCTGCGGTCCGCCGGGCCCCTGCTGCGCTCGGCCGGGCCTCCCCTGCGGGACGCCGTGGCGAGCGCGGTGGAACAGTTGGGAAGCTGGCTGCATCGTCGCGTCCGCCGGCCCGTCTACACGCTGGCCCGGGCGGGCTGGGCGTCCCCCAGGCGCGCCTTCGAATCCAACCGGTAGCTCCTGCCGCGCCAGTCCACCTCGCGCGACAGCCGGGCGCACAGCGCCGCCCCCACGCCCAGCAACGGCAGCACCGCCGGCACCCAGAAGTGCCGGGGCGCGACGCTCGGCCCGTGGCACTCCCGCTGGAGTCGCAGCTGGCTCCACACGGAGAAGCCAATTGGCAGCGCCGCGATGGTCGCGAGCCCCCAGTCCCTTCGCGCCACCGCCACCCCCAGGCCTCCC
>NZ_RAWG01000484.1 GCF_003611735.1 Corallococcus sicarius
AACTGGGGCATGGCGACTCCCCGCCGACAGAAGAATTTGGGCGCGCTCTGAAAGCCCCAAATGCATCCAGACCTGCTTTTCCATTATTTCCTCCGGCATCACTGCGTCCGATTCAAACGACCGTTAGCGTAGGCGGCAGGAGACAGTGGGTCTCGCAACACCGTTCCTGGAAACGCTGCGCTCCCATAGTCGGTGAACAAATTCCACACACCGGAATACCCCTCCCGTCCTAGGGCGATAGGCATCGGTGAATCGAATGTCCGTGAGCGATGCATCAGCGCCGCCGACAGCCAACAGCTTGCATGCCGCATTGGACTCTGCGCAGCCAAGCACGTTGCGTCGGCGGAGATTAGAGCCGGTTTCGAAATTGAGCGAGCAGGCACAGGGACGCAGGGCAGGTCGCGGATCGACAGGGAGGTGATGGCCAGGCTCGAAGCGGGCCGGTGGACCTGACGGATGAACAGTGGCGTCTGATTGAGCTGCTGCTTCCCGCGCGGGAACTGAAGCGAGCGGACCGGCCTGGGCGAACACCCACGCCCTCTCGGGCGCTGTGGGACGGCATCCTGTGGATGCTGCGGACCGGCGCGCAGTGGAGCGAGTTGCCGCGGGACAAGTACCCGCCCTACAAGACGGTCCACCGCCGGTTCCAGGGCTGGGTGAAGGACGGCACCTTCCGTGCCGTCCTGCGCGCCTTGGCCCTGGACCTCAAGGCGCGCGGAGGCTTCGAACTGGAGGAGGGCTTCGTCGACGCGCTCTTCGCCTCGGCGAAAAAGGGGGGCCCTGCGTCGGAGAAACGAAGCGGGGCAAGGGGACGAAGGTCATGGCAGCTGCAGACGGCGCTGGTCTTCCTTTCGCCATTGGCGCGGCAAGCACTTCTCCCCACGAGACCAAACTCCTCGAAGCCATCCTCGACGACAGCCTCATCGACGAGCTTCCCGAGCGGCTCATCGGCGACAAAGCCTATGACGCCGACAAGCTCGACGAGCGACTGTGGCACCAGCGAGGAGTGAAGTTGATTGCGTCCCACCGCCGGGGGCGCAAGACCAAGACTCAGGTTGGCCACGAACTGCGTCGATACCGCCGACGCTGGAAGGTGGAGCGACTCTTTGCCTGGCTCCAGAACTTCGTCGCCTCGTCACTCACTACGAGGTGAAGATGGAGGACTTCCTCGGCCTCCTCCACCTCGACTGCATCCTCATCCTCTTGAGGCAATCCTGAGATCGTCTCCAGTCAAAGAAGCTGACATCTCCAATTTCATCATCCACGAGACCCATCAAGGGGCCATCCAAGATGACACCGGGCTTCGTACTCCCGTCGATACACCTCTGAGTCATAGAGGCCCCGCACAGCCGCCGCAGCAGCAGCGTCCGTGGCAAACACGCCCAGCGAGAAGGTGCCGGAACTCGCATCAATCCTCATCCCTCTCCAATACTGAACGATACGGCTTGGGCTTGCGGGGCAACTCTCCATAGAGATCACGGCCCCTTTCCCGCCACCAATACTCCCCGTACTTCTCTGGCTTCTTGAACTCGAAGATGGAAATCAGGCCGAGCAACCCAACTGGCGACTCCGCCATGAAGTCCCACCCATCCTTCTCTGCACAAAACATCTCAGCCTGCTTATCGTACCACGCCTGGTAGCCCTTTTGTTCAATAACAATCAGCGCCGTATTGTAAACATTCGTGTATTCGGAAAGAGTGGGCATATCATCTCCTCTTTATGAGCTTAATCGCTTTGCGGGGCACCTTACCTCTAAACAGCACCTCTTGCGCGCAAGTAGCATCCACGACAGCCTTGCTATCCCCGACACGCCGCACAGCCTGCACAACGTTATCATGGTCGACAAAGCCTGCGCCCGCCTCCATGGCGAGATCGACATCAATTTCAACCAACCCATTCCCACTACCATATCTACGCGTCGCATCCTCCGTCATGGATGCTGAAATAAACTCCGTTTCATTCCCGCCTCCGGCGACATGGTCGGCAATACTTCCCCCATCACCCTTGGGGCTGAGACCATCTCCGGCATCATACGCGGCCCTGTCACTCTGACTGAGCTGGCGATAAACAACGCGCCTCTTTCCCTTGGATGCTGATTTACCCTTTGCTCCCATCAGCATGGGCTTGGAGGCATCGGCAAGATCGCTGGCCCCACTGCCAACGCCGCCCAAAGGCCTTCCTACCTCATGCCCATCGAGAGAACCAGACAGAAGCGGAGTCGATGGAATTCCAGACGAAAAATTGTCAATGAGCACACCGGCCCCAGTGGCAATCTCCCACGCAGCCACAGTTCCGCCGACCGCCCCCGGAAGCGCCTCGACACATTCACGGGTGCCCTCATCATCCGCACCTCGGGATATGTGCGCATGATAGCAATTTTGGGCAGCCTTCGTGATAGTGCCACCAATGCCCTCTACGGCTCCCTCAAAGCTACTCGCCACAAAGACTGCGCCCGTATAATTCGGGCCCTTTGACAGGATCTCGAGGGCGCGCTGCTTGTTCTCGAAGGCTTGGTGACCGCGTTCCTTGTAATACTGGGACGACCTGGAGAGGAGCGTTCCATTTTCATCAACGTAATACCCAGCCTTGTCGTTGTAGCCAAGGGTGAGGGCCCGATTCGCCATCTCGCCGAACGCCAGGAATGCATTAGCACTACTCCGAGCGATGTTGCTTGCACCCTGCTTGGCGCCCGCCCAGGTCAGCTCCTGCCCGTCGGGGTCGGCATATTTGAGGGGATTGCCGGCTACATATAGCCAAGCACTCATCTCGTTCGGCGTAGTCAGATAGGCGTGCGCGCCCACCGGGTCCTCGGAGAGGAAGCGCCCGGTGGGAGTGTCGAGCCATCGCTGCTGGGCATAGTGAAGGCCGGAGTCAGCGTCCCAGGCATGGCCGGTGTAGCCGAGGCTGGGCTGGGAGAAGGAGGGACCCGTGCCGCCGAGGAAGTTGCCCCAGGCGTCGTACTGCTGCCGGGCCCCCGCGCCCGTCGCAGGGTAGCGCCCCACCGCACTGCCCATTCCATCATGGGCGATGCGTTCGGCGCCCACGGCCACCGCCATCCCTGCGCCCTGGGTATAGAGCAGCGCCGGCTGCCTGTGCCCGGCCAGGCGCTCCTCCACCAACGCCCCACCCGCCCACAGGTACGTCGACGTCTGGGCTCCCGTCGTCCGGGCCACCCGCAGGCCGTCCCAGCTGTACCGGTATCGCGTCGTGACGCTGCCGCCCTCCCCTGCCACCCCGGGCACTCCGTCACCTTCGTCAGCCGGCCTCCCGCATTCCCACCGGAGGAGAACGAGGAGCCCAAGTAACTTCCGGGGGTTGGCTCTGCGGCTGGAGGTGCACGGGAACCGGTCGTTTGCCGCGCGCCCCCGAGACTGCCCACTGCGCGCTCACGCCAGCTCCTGGCCTCTACCTATCCTGCAAAGCAAACCGCGCAAAACGTCGGTTTCCGCTCTATGCGCCCGCACATAAGCTCGACACGCCTCAAGCATAAACTCAAAAAAAACATCTCGCCCAACAACAACAGAATCCTCGAAGAGCGAGCAACGCACCCCATCAAATACAGGCTCGCCCGGATCCAGGTCGCCAGGAAACTCACAGCAAACATCATTACTACAGCGCCCCACACCAGAAACCAAAGCGTCGACAACTTCCACAAAATCGCCATCACCAACGGCATTAAAAAATGCCTGAACAGGAAACAATGGATCGTCATCATCAACCAAACTCACCCTATCAGACATACAGACCCCCATCTAAAACATACAGACCCGGCGCCCCCACGAAATCCACGGCCGTCACCAGGACTCGGGGAAGAAGCTTCGCACTTCACCATTCTCGTTCAAATATCCTCGGAACTCCACGCCATCATCAGACTTCCCTAACCATTCGCGAGACAATTTGCCGCCCACGTCCTTTGCATTCTGGGCTGCCTGTCGCCCCATTTCTACAAAGCGCGCATCCGAAATAACGCCAGGGTCATACACTGTCTTTTCAAAGATCTGAGCCTTCCACGCGCCACTGGGAACACCGGCGTGGTCCAGCGCCGGCATCTGATAGTAGATCTTCTTTACGCCCGACACGCTCGGATGCGATTCGGTCCTGAGAATGTTCACCTCGCTTGAGTGCTTCATGAACTCGTCGAGGTTGTGAGCACCACCGATACCGCGCTTTCGAGGAACAGAGAAATCTCGCAGCCTGAGATGTTCGTTCAGATCACTCGCGAAATTGACAACTGGGCGCTTCCGAGTCAACGCCTCGAACGTCTCTCGCAACTCGCCGTTCTCGCCCATGCTTTCGCCAAGCTCAGCGAGTTCCTTCGACGTGGGGTTCCACTCCTTGATGCCGGGAGCGCCCTTGAGAGCCCTCGCGACTTCATCCGCGGATTTGGCTCCGCGCAGGTACCGGAGGGCGTACCCCACACCGGCCTTGCCAATCTTGAAGACACCCCATCCGACGACGGCAACGACGATGTCACCGTGGCTCGTCGGGACGCCCATGACGCCCGCCGCGAACTCCGTGGCCTCACCAAGCTCCTCAGCCTGTCATGGGCCGCCCTATCGGATCGCGCGAGGGTCACCTCCTCGGATCGCTGTCCCGATCAGCCCGACCAGCCCGCGTGCTCGGGAGCGTCAAGGGTCGGCTACGCCGAAACCTGAACGGTTCTGCGCCCTTGACCCTCCCTCCGCGCGCGGGCGAAGGGCAACCGGCCGCAAGCGGCCAGTCCTGATCGATCAGGAGTCGCGATCCGTTTGGCCGACCCGGATGCGGTCCATGACCCCGGCCCCTGACACTCAGCCCTCGCACGGCCACCGAAGAAGGCCCCTCTGTTGTTCGCGTTCTGAGCCAGCGCATCGAGATAGCCGTCGAGTGTCGAGTCGCTTCCGACCTCGCGCAGGTGGAAGAGCGTTGCCGAGACG
>NZ_RAWG01000485.1 GCF_003611735.1 Corallococcus sicarius
GAACCCTCCCAGCCCTCCAGCGGCGCTCCCGTGGAGCGCATCGCGGTGAAGACGGGCGGCAAGGTGCTGCTCATCCCCGTCGAGGAGCTGGACTGGTGCGAGGCGGAAGGCAACTACGTGGTGCTGCACGCGGGGACTCGCAAGCCCATGCTCCGCGAGACGCTGGGCCAGGTGGAGCAGTGGCTGGATCCGCGCCGCTTCGTGCGCGTCCACCGCTCCCTGCTCGTCAACGTGGACCGCATCCGCGAGTTGGAGCCCGACGTGGACAAGGGCTGGGTGGTGGTGCTCCGCGACGGCACGCGGCTGCGACTGAGCCCCGGCCGCAAGGCCGCGGTGGAGGCCCTGCTGCGACAGTCGTTCTGACTTCGTCCCAGCCGGCGGACGTTTCATCCCTTGCTCCAGCAGTTCCGACACATCACTTCAGGGCGCGCCCGGGCACGCCCGTACAACGACGGCACGGCACAGCTCCCTCGCGGCCCGCGAGGGAGCGCCCCGGCCGTCACCTGAAGCGATGGATGCAAGGAGCACCGCATGAGCGTTCCCACCTCCAGAACAGGCCTCTTCCTGGCCGCCGCCCTGACCCTGGCCACCGTGCCGGGATGTCAGGGGGAAGAGACCCCACCTCCACCGCCCGCGATACGCAGCAGCGAACAGGGACTCGTCTGTGGAAGCAGCCTCGTCCCGCAGATGACCAGCGCCACCCTCCCCGCCGGCACGGTGACCAGCTCCGGCGCCTACGGCACCACCTACGAGGCCTGGAGGGCCTTCGACAGCACCCACAGCACGATGTGGATCTCCAGCCAGGGCACCATCCCCGCATGGATTGCCTATGAATGGGCGAATGGCCCGAAGAGGGTCACCCACTACGCCATCAACTACGCCAATGGCAGCATCACCACCCGTGCCCCCCGGACGTTCACGCTCCAAGGCTGGAACGGCAGCGCCTGGGTGGTGGTCGACACGCGCCCCAATGAAATCAACTGGGCCGGCCACGAGCGGCGCGAGTACCCCGTCGCCGCCCCAGGCACCTATGTCAAATACAGACTGAACATCACGGAGGACAACGACAGCCGCGCCGGCATCGAGGTCATCTCCATGGGTGGGCTCGAACTGCTCGAATGCCAGACGGACGTCGTCCCGCCCACGGTCCCGGTGCTGACGGGCTTCACGCCCGTCTCCCCCTCCAACAACACGCAGCCCTCGCTGACCGGCACGACGGAGGCCGCCGCCACCGTGCGCCTCTTCGCGGGCGCGGGCTGCGTGGGCACGCCGCTCACCAGCGTCAGCGCGAACGCTTCCACAGGGGCCTTCACGCTCGCCCGCACGGTCGCCGCCAATGCCTCCACGACCTTCTCCGTTCGGGCCCTGGACGCGGCGGGCAACCTCTCCGCCTGCTCCGCGGCCGCCACGTATGTGAATGACACCCTCGCCCCCGCGCTGCCCACGTTCCTTCCGGGAGTCATTCCCTTCGCGGTGTCGCCGTTCGTCGCGGCGGTGCGGGTCCAGACCGAGGCCGGCGCCCGGATGGCGCTGTTCTCGGACGCCGCCTGCACCGTGCCCTCACCTTCGACGCCCGAGGTCGCCGCGGGGACGAACGGCATCGCCCAGATGCCCCTGGTGCCCGCCCAGCTCAACGTGCAGCTCTTCGGCGCGGCCCGCGACGCGGCGGGCAATCGCTCCGCCTGCGCGTCCTTCCAGCCGGGCTGTGGGGTGGGCACCGGAGACTGCGATGGCAACCCGGCGAACGGCTGCGAAGCGAATCTGCTGAGCGATGAGGCGAACTGCGGAGCCTGTGGCACCACGTGCGGTGGGGCCGCCTCCGCCAACGCCGTCTGCGGCGCGGGCACCTGCGGCCTGGGCTGCGTGGTGGGCACCTTCGACTGTGATGGGAGCGCGGCCAACGGCTGCGAGTCCGCCACCGCCTGCGACCCGCTGACGTGTCAGGTGGATCCGTTCGAAGAGCTGCTCATCACCGACCTGTCCGTGGTGGAGGACCCCGCGCGGACCACCGGGAGCGGGGCCTGGACCTTCGGCACGCTGCTGCGCGAGATGAACGGCGGCATGGACCCGTCCGCGATGGTGCGCACCTGGCTGCGGACCTGGGAGCAGCCCCAGTTCATCCAGGCGTCCTTCGTCCCGCCCCGCCCCAGCATCCGCACGCTGGTGACGAACGCCTGGGAGGCGCGCAGCGGCGGCGTGAACCAGCCGCTGGACTTCAACACCGCGCCGTTCCGGTTGCTGGCCATCGTCAACCGCATGGACCTGCGACAGGAGGGGGTGGTCGCGGGCGAGGGGCGCTTCGTGTTCGGCGTGCTCGACCCGTCCGGCAATCCCACGCCGTTCACCGTCATCCTGGAGTACGTGCTCCCGGGCGGCACGCCGGAGGAGCTCCAGCGCTGGGCGCGGGACTGGCATGAGCTGGGGAGGGTGGGCGTTGGCAACCCGGGCTACAACGCGAAGCTCCAGGCCCTGACGGACCGCTTCACGAAGGCCTTCGTCGCACCGGACCGCTTCCTCGGCAGCGCCATCAGCCAGGTGCGCACCAACGAGAACGCGCTCGAATTCGAGTGGGAGCTGCGCGAGTTCCACCTCGGTCCCACCGGCCTCGCCCCGGCGGCGGTGGCGCTCACGCCCGAGTTCTTCCTCAGCGGCTCCCCCATGCTCTCGGACTACATCCAGCAGAACGAGGCCGCCATCCTGGCGGGGACGCACACCCTGCCCCCCGTCTTCAACGGTCAACCGTTCCAGGCGGGTTCGGCGCTCACGCCCTTCGGCTTCCTCTTCAACGCTCCCGGCGTGAACCCCGAAGCGCGCCACCAGTTCTCCGTGAACACGTGCAACGGCTGCCACGCGGGGGAGACCCAGACGTTCTTCCTCCACGTCGGGCCGCGCTCCACGGGACAGACGGCCTTCCTGTCCCCCTTCCTCATGAGCGCGGCTCCCATGCCGGATCCCACGGGCGCGGGACCTCCCCACGTCTTCAACGACCTGGGGCGTCGTCAGGATGACCTGACCGCGCTGGTGTGCGGCGAACCGCCGGCCCTGCGGACCTTGACTGGCAAGAAGGGCGCGCACAGGGCCGCCGTCCCGGGCTTCCCGCCCCGCTCCAACCTGCCCGCGGGCCGCGTCCACTGAGTCCGTGAAGGGGCGGCGCGGCTTGTCAGGACCCGGGCATGCGGAAAGACTGGCCGCATGTCCCCTGCCCGCCGCGTCCTCGTCCCGCTGCCCGACCGTGACTTCGACGTCACCGAGGTGGCCGTGCCCTGGCGCAAGCTCACCGACGCGGGCCATGAGGTGGTGTTCGCCACGGAGCACGGCCACATGCCCGCGGCGGATCCGCTGCTGCTCACGGGCGTGCTCTTCGGAAAGCTGGGCGCGGACCCGGAGCCCCGGCGCTTCTACGGCGACCTCACCCTCACCGAGGGCTTCCAGAAGCCGCTGACCTGGGACGCGGTGATGCCGGAGGACTTCGACGCGCTGCTGCTCCCCGGAGGCCACGCGCCGGGCATGCGGCAGTATCTGGGCAGCGAGGCGCTCCAGGCGAAGGTGGCGGCGTTCTGGGCGCTCCAGCGGCCCGTCGCGGCCATCTGCCACGGCGTGCTGGTGCTCGCGCGAACGAAGGACCCCGCCACCGGCAGGAGCGTGCTCCACGGCACGCGCACCACGTGCCTGCCGAAGTACATGGAGCGCTCCGCGTACCTGCTCACGGCCTGGAAGCTGGGGCGCTACTACCGCACCTATCCCGCCTACGTGGAGGAGGAGGTGGTCGCGGCGCTCGCGGAAGCCACCCACTTCGAGCGCGGCCCCCGCGTCGTCGCCAGGCGCGGCACCGCGACGGACCACACCCCGGCCTTCGTGGTGGAGGACGGCCGCTACGTCTCCGCCCGCTGGCCCGGCGACGCGTACCTCTTCGCGGAGCGCTTCCTCGCGCGGCTGTGAGACGTTCCCCTCGCGCCTCGAACGGGTAGACTCAATCTCCCAAGAATTCACGTTTTTCATGGAGAGATTGATGCGTGCCCTGAAGTCCCTGCTCGCCGCGGCCCTGCTGGGCCTGCTCCCCGCCTGTGGCCCCGAAGACCTCCCCCTCCCGGAGGAGCTGGGCTCGAGCCACCAGCCCGTCCGGCTCGCCATCAAGAACGCGGATCCGTCCATCCTCCGGGTGAACAGCACGTACATCTCCGCGGAGTCGGACGGAAGCCGGCTCTACGTGCGGACGGCCGCGTCGGTGGCCGCGCTCGCGAGCGCGCCCCGGCAGCAGGTGTGGGGCAATCCCAATGGCCTGGGCGAGGTGTGGGCGCCGGAGATCATCCGGGACGGCACCACCTACGTCATCTACTTCGCGGCCGGGACGGGCAGCGCCCACCGCATGTACGCCATCCAGTCCCAGTCGCCCGCCTCGGGCTACTCCGCGGCGGTGCGGATGGCGCTTCCCGAAGACAAGTGGGCCATCGACGGCACGGCCTTCACCTACCGGGGCCAGCGCTGGTTCGTCTGGTCCGGCTGGGTGGGCAACACCAACGGCGAGCAGACGCTCTTCATCGCGAGGATGTCGAACCCCACCACCGTCACCGGCGCGCGGTACGTCATCTCGCAGCCCCGTGAGTGGTGGGAGAAGGTCGACCCCAATCCGCCCACGCGCGTCAACGAGGGCCCGCAGGTCGTCATCGACCCGAACGGCCAGCTCCACATCGTGTACTCGGCCAACGGGAGCTGGGACACGAACTACTGCCTCGCGGACCTGCGCCTGCGCGCGGACGGCGACCCGACGTACGTCTGGGACTGGTTCAAGTCCAACGGCTGCCTCTTCGGCGCCAACGGCGGCATCATGATGAGCGGCTGGACCCCCACGCTGTATGCGAAGGGCGTGGGCCACCACTCGTTCGTGCTGCTCAACGGCGACCCGAACACCAGCCC
>NZ_RAWG01000486.1 GCF_003611735.1 Corallococcus sicarius
AGATGTGAATAAGAGACAGCGCCCCGCCCCGCTCAAGCGCAGGAGCGCCACGTCCGTGGAGGCGTCGCGACCCACCACCTCGGCGGGGAACTCGCGGCCGTCCGCCAGCCGCACGGACACCTGCTGGAGGGGCACCTCGCGCGGGCCGCCCTCGGCCGGGCCGCGCGGGCGGGACGGGTTCACCAGCGGGCCCTGCGCGTTGGCCACCACGTGGTTGTTGGTGACGACCAGCCCGTCGGGCGTCAGCACGAAGCCGGAGCCGGTGGAGCGCTTCACCACGCCCGGCAGGGCCCCGGGGCCCACCGTGGTGATGTTCACCACGCTCGCCTCCACCGCGCGGATGAGCGGCGCCAGCGACGTGGGCGGCACGAAGTTCGGAAGGCCCGCGCTGCCGCCCTTGCGCTCGCGCCACAGGGCGGACGTGCCCGCCAGGCCCTCGTTGTTGGCGACGGGCGCGGGGGGCGGGGCGGCGGACCAGGCGATGTGCTCGCGCACCCGGGCCTGGAGCCAGGGCAGGAGCGGATCCTCGGAGGCCTGCGCCACCGGGGCGAGCGCCACCGCGAGAAGGACGCTGAGCAGTCGGACTTGCACGGGGCGGCAGCTTACACGGCGGGCCATGGCGTCAGGCCCCAACACGCACCCCGGGTCCCCCCTTCCCGACGCTGTGGCCAGGAAGGGGCGGAAGGAGGCGCGTCAGGCCTGGGCGGGGGCCACGTACCGGGCCACCTTCACCCGGGCGGGGCGGATGACGCGGTCCTTGAGGCGGTAGCCCGCGCGGACCTCGGCGACGACCTTCTGATCATCGTCCTGCACGGGGGTGATCTCCATGTCCACCGCCTCCGCCACGTTCGGATCATAGGGGCGGCCCACCACTTCAACGCGCTCGATGCCGGTGGACTGCGCCTTGGCCAGGAGGCTCTCGCGGATCATCCGCACGCCCTGGGCCAGCGGCGAGGTGTCCTGGTGGCTGGCGGCCAGCGCCAGGTCCAGCTCGTCGATGGCCTCCAGGAGCGTGCCGGCCACGTTGCCGCGCTCCACGTCGATCATCCGCTCGCGCTCGCGCGTCAGCCGCTGCTTGAACTCCTCGCGGTCCTTGTTGAGGTCCTGGTAGGCCCGGGCCAGCTCGTTCACCCGGCGGCGGGCCGCCTCCAGCTCCGTCTGGAGCCGGGCCACCTCGCCGTCCTGGCCGGACTCGTCAGGGGAGTCGGTGGAAGAGGCCTCCCCCGCCGCGTTGGCGGGGGGCTGCGTCTCCGGGGTCTCGTCGCTGCGGGGCTTGCCGTCCATTATCGAACCTGCACCAGGGGGTTGAAAGACCGGACCTCAGATGAGCGGCGCGAACGTAACCGTGAGGGCGGCCCTGTCAACGCGCCTAGTGGCTGGAAGGCGCCTGCGGTGGGGCCTCGGCCATGAAGCCGTGATCCACCTGCCCCGTCACCTCGTCGATGATCTCCACCTGGGCGGCCCTCAGCGAGTAGTAGAGGAGCCACCGCTCGGCGGCTGTCAGCGTCCCCGGAGGCAGCGCCTCCTCGATCTCCTGCACCGTGAGCCGGCCTTCCTTGAGGCCCTTGGCGAACAATGACTTCCGAGCGAGGTAGCTCTTCCCAATGCGGTTCTCCACGGCGACGCCTCCTTAAGGCTCAGGTCTCCTGAAAGTAATTTCGCCCACCGGCCACCGCAGGCTGGCGGTGCATCCGGTGGGCGAAGGTCTGCCCGGGGGGCAGGCAAGCACTCAGGAGTCGAGCTTGCCGTGGGTGTGCTGCGTGGGCGGGACGACGGGCTCGGCCTCGTTGCCGCCCACCGGGTGCGCGGAGATGACGGTGCGCGCCTCCGGGTGCAAGAGCCCTCGCTGGGCCAGGACCTTGGGCCCCAGGATGGTGACCATCGCCTCCTCCTCGATGACCTCCGTCGCCAGGAGCCGGGCGGCCAGCGCCTCCACCTTGTCGCGGTTCGCGTTGAGGACCTCGCGGGCGCGGTCGAGCGCCTCGGAGACCATCTTGCGGACCTCTTCGTCGATCATCCGCGCCGTCTGTTCGGAGTAGCTG
Source organism: Corallococcus sicarius (assembly GCF_003611735.1). Taxonomy (GTDB): domain Bacteria; phylum Myxococcota; class Myxococcia; order Myxococcales; family Myxococcaceae; genus Corallococcus; species Corallococcus sicarius. The sequence goes on from NZ_RAWG01000486.1 coordinate 2,043, forward strand.
CGCGATTCGGGCAGGGCCGCGGACCTCAGGAAGCCCGGCCCCTGCTCGCTGCTCAGCGCCACCGGACCCAGGCTGCTCATGCCGTAGTCGCGGACCATCATCTTGGCGATCTCCGTCGCCTGCTTGATGTCGTTGGAAGCGCCCGTGGACACCTCGCCGATGAAGATCTCCTCCGCGGCCCGGCCGCCCATCATCCCCGCCATCTTGTCGCGCAGCTCGTCCAGCGACATGAGGTAGCGGTCTTCCAGGGGCAGCGACATGGTGTAGCCCAGCGCCGCCAGGCCTCGCGGGATGATGGACACCTTCGTCACCCGCTCGGCGTACGGCAGCATCCAGCCCACCACCGCGTGGCCCGCCTCGTGGTGCGCGACGATCTCCTTCTCGCGCTCGTTCATGCGGCGGTTCTTCTTCTCCAGGCCCGCCACCACCCGCTCGATGGCCTCCTCGAAGTCCGCCCGCATCACCGCGTCGCGGTTCTTGCGCGCGGCGAGCAGTGCCGCCTCGTTCACCACGTTGGCCAGGTCCGCGCCCGCGAAGCCCGGCGTGCGGGAGGCGATCTGCTTCAGGTCCACGTCGGTGCCCAGCTTGACGCCCTTGGCGTGGATCTCCAGCACCCGCTCACGGCCGCGCTTGTCCGGACGGTCCACCAGCACCTGCCGATCAAAGCGGCCCGGGCGCATCAGCGCGCTGTCCAAAATCTCCGGACGGTTCGTCGCCGCCAGGATGATGAGGCCCGCGCGGCTGTCGAAGCCGTCCATCTCCGCGAGCAGCTGGTTGAGCGTCTGCTCGCGCTCGTCATGGCCGCCGGCCACGCCCGAGTTGCGGCTCTTGCCAATGGCATCCAGCTCGTCGATGAAGATGATGCACGGCGCCTTGGCCGTGGCCTGGGCGAAGAGGTCACGGACCCGCGCCGCGCCCACGCCCACGAACATCTCCACGAACTCCGAACCGGAGAGGTTGAAGAACGGCACCCCGGCCTCACCGGCGACAGCGCGCGCCAGCAGCGTCTTGCCCGTGCCCGGAGGGCCGACGAGCAGCACGCCCTTGGGGATGCGACCGCCCAGGCGACGGAACTTCTCCGGCGTCTTGAGGAACTCGACGATCTCCCGAAGCTCGTCCACGGCCTCGTCCACGCCGGCCACGTCCTTGAAGCCCACGCCGGTGTCGTTCTCCGCCTGCACCTTCGCGCGCGTCTTGCCGAAGCTCATGACGCTCTGCGGACCCTGGCCCATGCCGCCGGACATCCGGCGCATCATGAAGCTCCAGAAGAGGATCAGCAGGCCCATGGGGATGAGCCAGATCCACAACACCTCGCTGAAGCTCGACTGCGGCACCGCCTCGAACTGGATGCCCTTCTGCTCCAGCAGGGGCACCAGCCCCTCGTCACCGGGGACGCGGTACGCCATCCACGGCAGGGCGCTCGGCTCGCTGCGCAGCGTGCCCCGCTCCCCCGTTTGAGGCGGCGGCTGGGCATTGTCCTTGAGGAAACCCTTCACCCACTCGTTGGAGATCTGCACCCGGCTGAACTGGCCGTTCTCCACCGCGTCGCGCAGTTGGCTGTACGACACCCGGCGGACACCCGCGTCCTGAAACACGTTCCGGAACAGCAGGAACCCCAGCACGAGCAGGAGGATGTAGCCCAGTGGTGAGCCGAACTTGAACCCACCTTTCGTGGGTGTTGGCTTGTCGTTCTTCTTTCCGCGCGGGCCCATCCCCGGCGGCAGATCCTGTGGCTTCATCGTCGGCACGCTCGCCCTCCCCCTCCCCCGTACACACAGACACCATGTCGTGTGACGGTTCCCTTAGCCGGCCAAAGATGGTCACCCCCGCCAAGCCGTCAACCGGCGGGGATGAAGGGATGACAACTGAGGTGAGCTGGAGTGTCAGGTCAGCGGCAATCCACGCGGACCAGGGGCTCCCCCGTGAACTCGCTGCCCAGCAGGTAGCCGCGCCCGTCCTGTAGAAAGGTAATGGCTTCGGCCTGGGCCTGGCTCGCGCCGGGCACTTCCACCACCTGGCCCTGGATCAGCTCCTCCAGGCCCTTCGCGTCCGGACGGCGCACCTCCCAGACGCGGGTGTACGTGCGCACCAGCAGGCGCTCCCCGGACGGGTGCAGCGCGGCGCCGGTGGAGAGCCGGTCCACGTCCTCGGGGACGCGCAGGGTGCCCCGCTTCGTGGCCCGGCCCGCGCCGCCCGGCTTGAGCCCCTCCACCTCGTAGAGGTCGCCCAGCGAGGCGCGCGTCTTGGTGAGCACCGCGATGCGGCCCGAGCGCCCGTCGATGATCAGCGACTCGGCGTCGTGCGGACCGTCCACGTAGGTGAAGGGCAGCACCTCCACGGGGAGGGTGGCGTCCGCGACGGTGGCGGGCTCCGCGAGCCGGAGCAGCCGGACCTCCTTGCGGCGCTCGAAGTTGTCACCGGTGTCCGCGAGGAAGACGCAGGTGGCCTTCTCCCCCCGCGCGCAGGGCCCCACCGCCACGTCCTCGATGTCGCGCGGATCCAGGCCGGTGAGCGTCAGCGTGGCCTTCACCGCGCCCGTCTCATCCAGGGCGAAGAGTTCGAAGGCGTTGTTGGAGTCGTTGTGTCCCCAGAAGATGCCCGGGTGGCGCTGGCTCGCGGCCAGGCCGGACAGCTCCGGGACCTGCTTGGGCACGGCGCCCGTCTTCTTGCCGTCCGCGTAGAGCAGGCACCCTTCGAGGCCGGTGGCGGGCACCTGGGCCCCGGCGTCCGGTGCCTGGGGGCCGGTG
>NZ_RAWG01000487.1 GCF_003611735.1 Corallococcus sicarius
GGGGGAGGGAGGTGGGGATTACCCAGGGGGATACCTGAAGGACACAGCATCCACCGGGTCGCCCGGGTGCACCGCCGCTCCCGTCGCCGGAGCTCAAGCGGGGGCGCAAGCGCGCGGAGCGCTTCTGTGTGTATGGGCGCACGGGGCTGCCCTGTCCTCGCTGCGGCGCGGAGGTGAAGGGCCAGCCGCTGGCGGCGCGCACGCTCTACTTCTGCGCCGCGTGTCAGGGCGTGGACCGCATGCGGAAGCCGCGCAGGACCCGGGCCCGGTGAAGCCGAGCGGACACCGGGTCCCCGCAGACGCTTGCCGACCCGGGGGACCCTGGGGACGATGTCGGGATGACGACCGCCCTGTCCTATGCCCACGGCACCAGCACCACCCCGCTGCTGGGAGAAACCATCGGTCAGAACCTGCGCCGCACCGTCGAGCGGTACGGGGACCGCGAGGCCCTGGTGGTGGCATCCCAGAACTACCGCGTCACGTGGCGCCAGTTCTGGGACGCGACGACGCAAGTGGCGCGAGGCCTGCTGGCGCTGGGCGTCCAGAAGGGGGACCGGGTGGGGCTCTGGTCTCCCAATCGCTTTGAATGGACCGTGGCGCAGTACGCGCTGGCGCGCACGGGCGCCATCCTCGTCAACCTGAACCCGGCCTACCGCACGTCAGAGCTGGAGTACGCGCTCAACCAGGCCGGTGTCAGCGTGCTGCTGCTGGCGAAGGGGTTCCGGCAGACGGACTACCTCCAGATGCTGGCGGAGGTGCGGCCCCGGTGCGCGGGGCTGCGCGAGGCGCTGGTGCTGGACTCGGACTGGGACCGGCTGATGCGGGCCGGCGCGGCGGTGGCGGAGGACGTGCTGACGGAGCGCGAGGCGTCGCTCCAGTTCGACGACCCCATCAACATCCAATACACGTCCGGCACCACGGGCTTCCCGAAGGGCGCCACGCTGTCGCACCACAACGTGCTCAACAACGGCTTCTTCGTGGGCGAGGTGCTGCGCTACGGGCCGGAGGACCGCGTGTGCATCCCGGTGCCCTTCTACCACTGCTTCGGCATGGTGATGGGCAACCTGGCCTGCACGTCCCATGGCGCGACCATGGTGATTCCGGGAGAGGCGTTTGATCCGCTGGCGGTGCTCCAGACGGTGCAGGCCGAGCGCTGCACGTCGCTCTACGGCGTGCCCACGATGTTCATCGCGGAGCTGGACCACCCGCGCTTCGGTGAGTTCAACCTGTCGTCGCTGCGCACCGGCATCATGGCGGGCTCGCCGTGTCCGGTGGAGGTGATGAAGCAGGTGCAGTCGCGGATGAACATGCGCGAGGTCACCATCTGCTACGGCATGACGGAGACGTCGCCCGTGTCCACGCAGAACCAGTTGGACGATGCCCTGGACAAGCGCGTGTCCACGGTGGGCCGCGTACACCCGCACATCGAGGTGAAGGTGGTGGACCCGGAGACGGGCGCGGTGGTGCCGCTGGGACAGCCGGGCGAGCTGTGCACGCGGGGCTACAGCGTGATGCTGGGGTATTGGGAGAACGCGGCGGCCACGGCGGCGGCGGTGGACCGCGCCGGGTGGATGCACACCGGCGACCTGGCGACGATGGACGCGGAGGGCTACGTCAAGATTGTCGGCCGCATCAAGGACATGATCATCCGGGGCGGAGAGAACGTGTACCCGCGCGAGGTGGAGGAGTTCCTCCACACGCACCCCGACATCAGCGAGGCGCAGGTCATCGGCGTGCCCAGCGTGAAGTACGGCGAGGAGGTGATGGCGTGGGTGCGCCTGAAGTCCGGCGCGACGCTCACCGCCGAGACGCTGACGGCCTTCTGCACGGGCCGCATCTCCTCCTTCAAGATTCCCCGCTACTGGAAGTTCGTGGACAGCTTCCCGATGACGGTGACGGGCAAGGTGCAGAAGTTCAAGATGCGCGAGGTCTCCGTCGCCGAGCTGGGGCTGGGCGACGTGGCCTCCATCAAGACGGCTTGAGGCGCGGCTTCGACTTCGGCTTCGGGGCGGCCTTCTTGGCGGCGGCCTTCTTCGCCGGAGCCTTCTTGGCGGCCGGAGCCTTCTTGGCGGCCGGAGCCTTCTTGGCCGTCGGAGCCTTCTTCACGGCTGGAGCCTTCTTCGCCGCAGCCTTCTTCACGGCGGTGCGGGCGGCGGCCTCCACGGCGCGGCGGGCCCACGGCAGCAGCATGCGGCCGTCGTCCTCCGCGTCCACGGGCGGCGTCCAGTAGTTCATCACGTAGGTCTTGCCCTTGCTCTCGTAGGAGAAGGGCCGGCACCCCTCGGCCGCGAAGGCGGGGCGGGTGACGTCATCCACTTTGAGGTAGAGCTGGCCCCCGAGGATGATTCCGAACATCCGGCCGCCGAACATCAGGCCCCAGCCGCCGAACATCGAGCGGGCCTGGATCCGGCCGAGCGGCTCCAGCAACTCCAACGTGTACTCCACGAGGCTGTCCATGCGGGGCATGGGGCTTCCTACTCCGGCTGAAGCTCGAAACTGAAGGTGGAACCGCGGTCGGGCGCGCTCTCGACCTCGATGGTGCCGCCATGGCCCTGGATGATCTGCTTGGAGATGTAGAGCCCCAGCCCCAGCCCGCTGACCTCACTAGGGGGCGTCGCCCGCTCGTAGCGGATGAAGATCCGCTCATGGTGCTCCGGCGGGATGCCGCTGCCTTCGTCCCGGAGGCTGAACCGCGCCCCGTGTCCCCGCCGTTCGAGCTTCGCGTGCACCGGCCTGCCGGGCGCGTACTTGAGGGCGTTGATGATGAAGTTCGTCAGCACCTGTTCGATGCGCGCGGCGTCGAGCGGCAGCACGATGCCGTCCTCGATGTCCCGCTCCAACTGGCACCCGGCCGCTTCGAGCTGGGGGGCGAAGCGCTCCAGCACCTCCGCGACCAGCCTGGAGAGGTCTGTCTGCGCGCGCTTCACCGTCAGCTTTCCGGTGCTGATGCGGGACACATCGAGCATGTCGTTGACCAGGCGTCCCAGCCGCTCCACCTGCAAGAGCGTGGAGCCGAGCAGCTTCTCGAACCGCTCGGGAGGAAACCCCGCGAAGCCCTGCCTCGCCAGGGTCCGCTGGCTCATCTGCGTCTGCAGCTTGAGCGTGGTCAGCGGCGTGTTGAGTTCGTGGGACGCGACGCCCAGGAACGTGTCCCGTGAGACGATGGCCGAGCGAAGGTTGTCCGCGAGCAGCTCGATCTCCTTCTGCTCGTTGACCTGATCCGTGACCTCGTAGATGACCGCCAGGATGCCGTCGATGCGCCCGGCCGGGTCGCGCTTGGCCTGGTAGGTGAAATTGACGAACATCTCCCGTTCGGTCCCGTCGCCCTGGACGATGGACGCGCGCAGCTTCGCGCCATGGAAGCTCTCCCCCGTCTGGTACACGCCGTCGAGGATCTCGTAGAAGCCCTGGCCCTCCAGCTCCGGGATCGCCTCCCGGACGGACTTGTTCAGGAGTTCCGTCACCGGACGGCCCCTGAACAGCATGGACATGAAGGGAGGGTTGGCGAAGGTGTAGACGTGGTTCGGACCGCTGAGGATGGCGATGCCGAGCGGGGCCTGCATGAGGAAGCTGTGGAGCTCCTGGCGCGCGTGCCGGACCTCCTCCTCCGCCCACTTGCGTTCGCTGATGTCGAGCGCCGTGGCCACGAACCGCGTCGCCTTCCCGGCCTCATTGAAGGACACCTGCCCGCGCGCCTCCACCCAGCGCGAAGGGCCGCCCGGGGAGATGTCCACCCGGTGCTCCAGGTGGTAGCGGCCCTGCTGCTCCCCGGCGAGCGCGGCGTCGATGACGGCGCGCAGCCGCTCGCGGTCCTCGGCGGGGACGTGCTCGAGCGCCCGCGCGAGGCTGAACCCGGAGGCCTCCGGGAGCCCGAAGAGCGCGGCCATCCGCGCATCCGCCTCCATCCGCCCGGTGACGACGTCCAGCTCCCAGGTGCCCACGCCGGACGCCTCCACGACCCGGCGGAGGCGCTCCTCGCTCTGGCGCAGGGACTGCTCGCTGAGGATGCGCCCGGTGGTCTCCGTGCACACGACCAGGGTGCCGCCAATCTTCCCGTCGTCGTCGAAGACGGGAGAGTAGCCGTAGGTCCAGTAGACGTCCTCGATGCGGCCGTTGCGGAAGATGGGGACGAGCTGGTCCTCGTTCCAGCTGGCCTTCCCCTCGCGCATCACGTCTTCAATCTGCGGTCCGATGATGGGCCAGATCTCCGGCCATGTTTCGCGGCCCGGAAGCCCGAGCGCCGCGGGGTGCTTGCCCCTGCCGAAGCTGGGCACGTAGGCGTCGTTGTAGAACTGGATGAGCTCGGGTCCCCACCAGAGGAACATCGGGTGGCGCGAGTGGAGCAGGACGCGGACGAGGGTCCGCAGCGAGACGGGCCAGCCCTCCACCGGACCCAGCGGCGTGGAGGACCAGTCCTTCACACGCATCCGGACCGCCATCTCCCCGTCCCCACTGAAGAGCTCTTCCACCTTCACGTCGTCAGGCTCCAGGCACTGGGGTCTTGCTTCTGGTTTCTGGCCAGGTCGGCGACGTTCTAGGTGATCCTCCCGCGCCGGAAAAGTGTCCCAGGGCCCCCCGGCCATCGCGAGCCTGCTTGCTCGCCCGTCCCGACGCAGGGCGCTACAGGAGGCGCGCGCCCACCTTCGCCTCCAGCGCCTGGAACTGGCGGGAAAGTCTGGACTGGGAGAGGCCCAGCCCGCGCGCGGCGGTGGAGAGGCGGCCCTCGCGTGCGAGGTGCAGGAAGGCGCGGAGCTGTTCGGAGGTCACGCGCTTTGCGCAAGGACCTCGATGCCGAAGATGCGATTCCCGCCGGGTGGCCCGGGGGCGTATGGAGGGGGCATGGATGGAACCGGTAGGGCGGTGGACCTGGGC
>NZ_RAWG01000488.1 GCF_003611735.1 Corallococcus sicarius
TCCGCCCCCCTGTCGCCAGCGTCCGAAGCCGTCACGCCGCGCTTCCGCTTCCTGCCCGCGGTGAACACGTGGAAGTACCACCTGCTGCTCGCCACGGTGGCCATCCTCATCCTGGGCCCGCTGGGCGGCGTGGCCGCGTCGTACATGAACTTCAGCCTGGGCTTCTTCGTCGCAAGCCAGGTCCTCTCCGGCATCCTCGGCAGCGTCGTCACCTACGGCTACGGCGCGGAGGGCAAGCACGGCGCCAACTACATGCAGACGATGGCCGCGTCGGTGGCCTCGCTGTGCGCCATGTCCGTCTTGATTCAAGCCATGGTGTGGCTGGGCATGCCCCAGCCGCCCGCGTGGCAGCTCATGCTCTTCGTCGGGTGCGTGGGCATGTTCGGCGTGGGCGTGGGCATGCTCTACACGCCGCTGCTCGTGGACCGGCTCCAGCTGGACTATCCGTCCGGCTACGCCGTGGCCAACATCCTGCGCGCGCTCACCGACAAGCGCCTGCTCAAGGCCTCCATCGCGAAGCTGGGCGGCGGCACCGGCCTGGGCATCCTCGCGGCGCTGCTCACGGAGAAGGTGGCCCGGGTGGCCGCGCTGAGCATCAGCAGCTCCACCGTGGGCGCGGGCATGGTGGTGGGCAGCCGCATCACCGTGCCCGCGATGTGCATGGGCCTGCTGGGCCTGGCGCTCACGCCGCACCTGCGCGACATCGGGTGGTTGGGGCCTGATGACCCGTACCGGAAGATTGGCTTCCTCATCTCGCTCGCGATGATCTGCGGCGCGGCGCTGGTGGACCTGGCGCTGCTCGCGGTGCAGGCGGTGGCGCGCATCCGTGGCCGGGCGCAGGCGCCGGTGGACGACGAGCCCCAGTGGAAGAAGGTCAACGTGCCCCGGCTCATCGCCTGGGTGCTGGGCTGGGGCGCGGCCGTCGTCGTCGTGGCCACGCAGGTGCTGCACCAGCCCGTGGGCTTCATCGTCTTCGGGCTCGCGCTGTCGCTGCTGTTCGTGCTCATCAACGGCATCGCCTACGGCATCAGCGACAACAACCCCATCTCCAGCGCGTTCGTCATGTCCGTGCTGCTGATGTCGCTGCTGGGCCTGAAGGATCCGCTGGTGGGCCTGATGGCGTCCTCCATCCTGCTCATCTCCACGTCGGTGGGCTGTGACATGCAGCAGGACCGCTCCACCGGCTGGCGCCTGGGCACCAACCGCGTGGTGCAGTTCCGCTACCAGGTGCTGGGCATCTTCATGGGCGCGGTGCTGTGCGTGGCGCTGGCGCGCATCTTCATGACCGCCTACCCGGTGCTGTCCGTCAACCAGCTGGACCATCCCGACACGAAGGTGGGCCAGTGGGGCTCCGCGATGACGTACAAGTTCGTGGGCGCCATCCGCGACCTGGGCGCGCTGTCCGAGCACAAGGTGAAGGCGCTGCTCATCGGCCTGGGCGTCGGCTTCACGCTGGAGGTCATCCGGAAGGTCGTCCGCCGACACCCGGCGTACCTGCGCTTCGTGCAGGGCTCGCGCACCGGATTCGGCGTGGGCTGGGTGATGGACTCGGTGGTGCTGGCGAGCCCCTACGCGTATGCGTTCGGTGGCTTCATCGCGCTGCAGGCGACGCTGTGGTTCGGCGCGGGCGGCATCCTCACGTCGCTGTTCAACACCGGCTCCAAGCGCTTCGCACGCCCGCCCGCGCCCGGCGAGACGGTCCTCCCGGAGGACATGAGCACCATGTCCTTGGTGGGCGGCGGCCTCATCGCGGGCGAGTCACTCTTCTACCTGTTCGTGGGCCTCTTCGGCCTGCTGGCGCTGCTGGGCTGAAGGCCCACCCTGCCCCGGTGCACGGCTTGACTTTCCGTGCGACCGGGAGCATTTCTTGTCCCGTGAACCTCGTCAACGCCACCACCGCGACCACGACCACCACCGCTTCGGCGGGAGTGGGAGCGGTGCGCGTGTCGGTGGTCTGACGAGCGCACGGTTTCCTGCCCCGCCGGAGTTCCGGCCGGGGCGACCGTGCAAGCAGCATTCACGTCCCGTGTCCGGCCCCGGCTTCTTCACCCGACCGACCACACGGAGTCACGACGATGCTCGACGAACACGACCACCGCGCGCTGGGCCAGCGCCTCGACCTCTTCCACCTGCAGGAGGAGGCCGCGGGCATGGTGTTCTGGCACCCGCGCGGCCTGATGCTGTACCGCCTCCTGGAGGAGCACGTCCGCCAGCGCATGCGCGACGAGGGCTACCAGGAAGTCCGTACGCCGCAGCTGTACTCCCAGCCGCTGTGGGAGCAGAGCGGCCACTGGGAGAACTTCCGCGAGAACATGTTCTGCCTGCCCGAGGGTGAGCGGCACCTGGCCCTCAAGCCGGTGAGCTGCCCGGGCCACATCCACCTCGTGCAGCGCATGGCGCCCAGCCACCGAGACCTGCCCCTGCGCCTGGGGGAGTTCGGGCTCGTGCACCGCAGCGAGCCCAGCGGGGCAATGCACGGGCTGTTCCGCCTGCGCCAGTTCACGCAGGACGACGGCCACATCTTCTGCGCGGAGGAGCAGGTGGAGGCGGAGGTGGTGCGCTTCGTGAAGTCGCTGCGGGCGTTCTACGCGGGCTTCGGCTTCGACCACGTGCAGGTGGCCTTCTCCAGCCGTCCGGCCCAGCGTGCCGGCAGCGACGCGGTGTGGGACCAGGCGGAGGCGTGGCTGAAGTCCGCGGCGCTGCAGGCCGGGCTCCAGTTCGTGGAGCAGCCGGGCCAGGGCGCCTTCTACGGGCCCAAGCTGGAGTTCGTGCTCAACGACAGGCTGGGGCGCGCGTGGCAGTGCGGGACGATCCAGCTGGACCTGGTGCTGCCGGAGCGCTTCGACCTGTGCTACGTCGACGCGTCCGGAGCACGCGTGCGCCCGGTGATGCTTCACCGCGCGCTGTTCGGCAGCCTGGAGCGGTTCATCGGCATCCTGCTGGAGCACCACGGGGGCGCGCTTCCCGCGTGGCTCGCGCCCGAACAGGTGGTGGTGGCCTCCGTGGGCGCGGGGGCCGCCGCGTACGCGGAACGGCTGGTGGCCCGGTTGAGACAGATGGGCTGCCGGGCCCGGGCGGACGTGCGGGATGAGTCGCTGTCGCGCAAGGTCGCCAGCGCGCACCAGGACGGCGTGCCCTTCCTGGCGGTGGTGGGCGGCCGCGAGGTGGAGGGAAACAACGTCCGCCTCCGCCTGCGCGACGGAGCCCAGCGCGACCTGGCCTGGGATGAGGCCGTGGCGTGGCTGTCCGCCGCGTGCCAGCCGGCCGTGGCGGGCTGATCAGGTGTGAATGCCCGGCGTTCCCTTCTCGTGAAGGGGATGCCGGGCCCTTCAGCCGCTCACGAGTAGAGGCTGAGGTGCTCCAGCAGCTCACCGGGGCGCAGCAGCTTGCCGGGCACCGAGGCGACGTCATCCATGCTGAGGATGCCCACCGCGTGGTGCTCGTCGTCCACGACGACCAGCCGGCGCACGTTCTTGTCCTCCATCAGGAGTTCGCCGGCATCCAGCGTGTCGTCCTCGGAGCAGGTGATGACCGTGGGCGTCATCGCTTCCCGCACGGGCGTGACGTTGGGGTCCTTGCCCAGGGCCGTGGAACGCACGGCGATGTCGCGGTCGGTCAGCATGCCCACGAGTTCGCCGTTCTCCGTGACGGGCAGCGCTCCCAGCGAGCGGGTGCGCATGCGTTCGGCGGCGGTGCGCAGGCACTCATCCGCGTCGATGGTCTCCACGTCCTTGTGCATCAGTTCCGAGATCCGCATCGGTACCTCCCCCGGGGTGACGAGCTCCCACCGTGGAGTAGAACCGCCGCGCCGGGGCCCCTTCGCCGGCCCCGTCCCAGGGCCTGGAAGGCCGTGCCTGGGAGCGCCGGGGCGCCGGGCGCCCGCCTGTTCCCCTGCTATACGGTGCGACGGGAAACCCGACGGAGCATCCAAGACGGTGCTCCGGGCAGCAGGCCCGAAACGAACGTGGAGGAGGACCCATGGCGGACAAGCTCAATCTTTCCAATGACGAGTGGCGCAAGCGCCTCACCCCCGAGGAATTCGACGTGCTGCGCCGGCACGGCACCGAGTACCCCGGGACGGGCTGTTTCCTGGCCACCAAGACGCCCGGAACCTACGTGTGCGCGGGGTGCAACAACCCCCTGTTCAAGTCCGGGACGAAGTTCGAGTCCGGCACGGGCTGGCCGTCCTTCACCCAGGCGCTGTCCCCGGACTCCCTCACGGAGATCCGCGACGTGTCCCACGGCATGGTCCGCACCGAGGTCCGCTGCGCACGCTGCGACGGCCACCTGGGCCACGTGTTCCCGGACGGTCCGCCTCCCACGGGGCTGCGCTACTGCATGAACTCGGTGGCCATGAAGCATGTCCCCGAAGGCAGCCCCATCGAGTTGGTCCACGCCTGAGCAGGTCGCCAGAGGCTCGTTGACACCTCCCCGCAAAAACGCGGCTCGAGCGGATGCGTCTGAGGTCCACTGACGCAGGCGCTTCCCCTCTGGGAGGGCGTACCGGGCTTCATGGACGAGAGCTGAGGCGAAAGGCTGTCGCCGCCCACGAAGCAGGTGGTCTTTGGCCGTGGGCAATCGGGGGAGTCAACCGGCCCACCCTCCTCCTTGCGCACCTCCACGCAGGTGGGTCCGCAAGCGCCTGTGGATGGAGGCTCGGACTGAAGGCCCCCTTCCGGAGCCAAGGCGTCACAACCTGTCCGACAGTCGGACAGGTTGCCCGAAGCCTCACCTGGCACGTCCCCTCTGGCGCACTCACCACCGGGGTTGGTGGAGTTGAGCACCGGGGCGACCTGAAATCGCAGCGCCTCGCAGTCCGGCTCCACGGGGAGGGGCTGCGC
>NZ_RAWG01000489.1 GCF_003611735.1 Corallococcus sicarius
CCACTCCGCCGTCCGACCCCAGCTACCCCTACGCCGTCCGCGCCCGCGTCATCTGGGACAGCCCGCAGGTCAATGACCTCGCGGATGCCACCCCCACACTGGTGGAGGTCTCCGTCACCTGGGTCCAGCAGGGGCTGCCCCTCCCCGAGGATCCGACGTCGGTGCAGGACCCCTCGGATCCGGACCCGGCCACCCCGCGGCGCCTCGTGGAGTTGCAGGACGCGCGCGGCACGCGGGCCGACGAGCACACGATGCTCGGGCGTTTCACCCATGACGTGCGCAGCGGTGAGACGCTCCTCACCCTGCGCTTCGACTCGCGCGGTGAGCCCGCGGGCTGGCGGCGCAGCCCGGACAAGCTCATCGCCACCACCCTGGCGCTCGCGCCCGGCCTGCTGAAGGGGCTGTCGGCCGCCGGGCTCGACAACATCGGCGCGCGCATGCTCGCGCTGCTGTCCGCCTCCTCGCTGCTCACCCAGGCGGTGCCCGAGGCGGAGACGGTGCTCCACGCCGTGGAGGCGGAGTTCCGCATGCTCGGGCTCGGTGAGCTGGAGGACTCGCGCTTCCGCTTCACCGTGGACTACAGCGTCGCGCTCCAGGTGGACGCCCTGGGCGTGAAGACCGAGGAGCCGCTCCAGCTGCGCTACCGCGGCGTCGGCGTGCTCGTGGACACGCGCCTGTCCTTCCCGGACAACTTGAGCCTCGTCTTCGAGGACGCCGACATCGACGTGGAGGACCCCGGCCGCTGGAGCATGCAGGGTGCCCTGGGGCAGTTGCTGCGTGTCACCAGCGCGCGGGTGGGCGCGGGCTCCTCGTGGGTGGAGCTGGACTTGGGCTTCGCGCTCGACCTGGGCGTGGTGCGCGTCTCCGGCGCCACGCTGCGCATCACCTTCAGCGGGGGGAACGTGGACGTGGCCCTGCGCGGCCTGGACGTGAGCGTCCGCGTGCCCGGGGTGCTGGAGGGCCAGGGCCGGCTGGCGCGCGACGCGGACGGGGGCCTGCGCGGCGCGGTGCAGCTCCAGGTCATCCCCGCGGGCATCGCCTGCGCCGGGGCCGTGGCCTTCGGAGACCAGGGCTTCTTCACCGTGCAGGTGGACACCACCTTCTCCACGCCCATCCCCCTCTTCACCACCGGCCTGGGCCTCTTCGGCTTCTCCGGCCGCTTCGTCTCCAACGGCGTGCGCAACCTGGCCGCGCTCCCGTCCGGCGACGTGGTGGAGCGGGAGCTGGGCTGGTACCGGCTGCCCCCGGAGCAGAAGTACGTCCCCCAGCGGGGCCCCTGGGCGCTGGGCCTGGGCGCCGTGGTGGGCACCCTGGCCGACCAGGGCTACAGCTTCCACGCGCGCGGCATGCTCGCGCTGCAGCTGCCCGACCTGTCCGTGGTCTTCGGCATCGATGGACGCTTCCTCAGCCGGCCCGAGCCCGCCACCGAGAGGGACAAGGATCCGACAGGAGACACCTCGGCCCGGTTGCTCGGGCTGCTCGCGGTGGACTCCAGCGGCGTGGTGCTGGGCATCCGTGGCACCTACGACTGGCGGCGGCTCCTGCGCGTGGACGTGCCTGTCTCCGGCTTCTTCCCGCGCGTCTCCGGGCCCGCGGCGTACCTGCGCGTGGGCGCGGATGGCTTCGAGGGCCGCACCGGCCAGCCCGTGCGCACGGTCATCCTGCCCGGCCGCCTCGACGCCGAGTCCTCCACCTTCCTGATGATCGAGGAGCGCGGCCTCAAGAACCTGGGCGGGCGCCCCGAGCTGTCCTTCGACGGCTTCTCCGTGGGCTTCGGCTCCCGCTACGAGCTGGACTGGGGCAATGACTTCCTCGGCCTGCACGTCATGGCGGAGATGCTCGCCGGCATTGGCACCAACCCGCTGACCCTGGGCGCCGCGGTGCGCATCGAGGGCGAAGCGCGGCTGCTCGGGTTGGGCGCTGGCGTGAGCGGTGAGCTGGGCTTCCGCTACGTGGACGTCAGCGGGGGCGCGGACGTGTTGCAGCTGCGCGGCCACGTCTGCGGCAAGGTCGGCTTCTGGCGCTTCAAGAAGCAGGTCTGTGCCGACGTGAGCATCGGCGACGGGGACAGCACGGCGCCCCCACCGCCGCCCGTCAGCGGCCTGGAGCTGGTCACCCACCAGCAGCGCCGCATCGGCCAGGCGTCGACGACGGCGGGACAGGGCACCACGGTGTGGCCGGATGCCATCCCCGTGCTGCACTTCACCAGCCCGGTGACGCTGGCGTTGGACACGGCGACCCACTTCCGGCCGCCTCCGCTCGACGGCTCGGCCTGGGTGGGCCAGGGGGAGGTGCGGCATGCGTACCGCTTGCGCTCCCTGCGCCTGCGCGGGCCCAACGGTCCGGTCTCCCCGAACCTGGACGCGCTCTGGGTGCTGCCCTCGCACCGGCCCTCGCTTCCGCAGGAGGGCGAGGCGTCCCTGGGAGACGGCGCGAGGGACCTCCAGCTCATCGTGGGCGAGCCCTACCGGTGGGCCTACAACCTCCTGGAGAGCGGAGGCCCGCTGCTGCCGGGAGATCCGGTGGAGAGCCTGGTGCGCCTGTGCAAGCCCTCACCGGCGGCGCTCCCGGCGAGTGCCGTCGGCCAGGCGGCACAGCGGCTCGACGACGACAAGGTGCTCCTGCCCCCGCACGCGCCGAGCGCGCCGCCGTTCTCCTCACGGGTGTCCGCCGTCGTCACCGAGTTCCTCACCGCCGGGACGCCGCTGGCGAACAGCCTCGATGACATCCTCTCGCAGGGCATCGAGGTCACCGCCGGCACGGTGGGCGCGCTGCCCTCGGCCTACGGGAGCGGCGCCCCCGCGCCCATCGTGAACGCGGCCTGGGAGCCGACGTCCTTCCGGGACCGGACCCTCTTCGCGGGCCAGGCCGGCATGGACGTGCGCTTCGCCTCGCCGCTGCTCCAGCCCCAGGTCGTGCTGGCGCTGGTCCGACGTGACGACGAGCTGACGGGCCGGCGCAGCCGCGCCCACCGCTACCACAGCCTCTCTTTGAACCTTCAGTCCACCGACCTGATGCACGAGGGCCAGCGGTACCTCTCCCTGTCGGGTCCCGACGGAGTGGAGGCCATGAAGGTCCTGGAGACGGTGCCCACCGACCGTCATGCGATCGCCTTCGGACATGGCGGCATCGAGATCCGCCTGAACACGCTCGCCTTCCGGGTCCGGGTGATCTTCTACGTGCTGCACCGGACGGACGACGACGTCCAGCCCGGCGGCCCCATCACCCTTCAGGCGCTGAAGTTCGACAACACCGTCATCGGCACGGTCCAGCGCCAGATTGAGCTGCAGAAGGACCTCACCCTCTCCGTGAGCAGCAGCACGGCGAACATCCTCAAGGTCCGGCTCACCGGGGGCCATGGCTTCTGCACCCTCGTCGAACTGCGCTACGAGTTCGAGAGCCCCCCGGCCCTCAACGGACTGACGGACGTGGAGACCAGCCTGCCGCAGCTCATGGGCACGCGCGTGGACGGGACCCAGGTCGCCTGGAGCTCCCAGCTCGTCGGCAATCCCCCGACCGGCCACACGATGGTCCGCTACCAGCCCCCGGCTGGCGCGACGTGGCGCTCGGTCCGGATTCCCCCCTGCAAGGGCCGGCACCTGGCGCTGCTCAGCGTCTCGGGCGTCACCCAGGAGGCGGAGCTGCGGCGCCAGCGGGACCAGGCGTCACGCCAGGCGCAGGTGACGCAGTGGAACGAGCTGGCCCTGCGGACGTTGGGGCGTCCCCTGCTGGACGCCAACACCCCCTACACACTCGAGGTCCACTGGGACGTCCAGACCTGGTCGCGCCGCAACAGCAAGGGGGAGCTCACCGAACAGCTCGAGCCTCCGGCGGATCCGTGGGCCGCGCCCGGCCCGATGCACTCCGCCACCACCACGTTCCACTTCCGCACCGCGCCCGCGGTGGCGTCGTTGTCCGCGCCACCACCTGACATCACGAACGAGGCGACGTTCGACCCGCGCAACCTGTCGCGCTACCTGCTGGGACTGGACCCTGGCGACGCCAGCGCCCCGCACTTCCCGGACGCCCCGCTGCGGGTGCACTTCCAGGTGGAGCACGTGAGCCGGCTGCTCGGGAAGTACGGCCGCACGCTGGCCGTGCGCATCCGGCGCACCGACCCGCCCGCGGGGACGGTGGACGCGGGCCAGCAGGCCCTGCCGGACCTGGGCCAGGGCGTGCCCGCCACCTGGGAGCCGCTCCCCATCGAGGCCCTGCAGCCCCTCCAGCGGCGCCTCCAGGACCTGGCCACACGCGCGCCCTGCCTGAAGGTGCCGCGCTTCGACGGCAGCACCCTGGTGGTCCGGCCCACGCTCGTGCCGGGCGCGGCCTATGAGATTCAACTCGCGGCCCCGCTCCTCTCCGCGCCCGGCGCGGCCGACGCGCCCCTCTTCGCCCAGGCGTTGATCCGTGCCTCCCGCTACGCCAGTCCCCGCGCGCTGCTCGACGCGCTGGGGCTGACGGAGCCGCTCCCCAGTCCCTTCCTCCCCTCGGAGGTGGCGGTGGCCGCCCCCGTGCCCGGCACGCCGCTGCTCGACGAGGACCGCGCGCTCGAGGACACGCTGGCCGTGCTCGGGTTGGATCCGTGGCCGGCCCCGCGCGAGCCCCGCGTGGTGTTGCTGATGCAGCCGGGGACACCCTTCCGTCTCGTCGGCGTCCTCCTGGAAGCGGAGGAGCCGCTGCACCGGCCCGGCCGGCTCGAACTCCAGCAGGCCTCGCTCCACCGGCTCACGACCAACGGCGCCCCCGTGCTGGAAGCCGCGCTCTCCGTCGTCCGGAGGGACCGCTCTGGCACGCGCCTGCTGCTCGCGCCGG
>NZ_RAWG01000048.1 GCF_003611735.1 Corallococcus sicarius
GGCCGGAGGGCGGGCCCCCGCTGCCGGAGCCCTGGGGCGCGTCGCGCCGTTCGCCGCGCATCCGCCAGGTGACGCTCTCCGGGCCCGTGGACCTCGCCCGCGCGCTGCGGGCGGGGGCGCAGGCCGCGAGCGGGGACTTCGTGGGCGTGCTGGGCGCGGAGGACACGCTCGCGCCCCATGCGCTGGCGGAGGTGGCGCTGGCGCTGGGCGCGGATCCGTCCCTGGACGTCGTCTACGGAGACGAGGACCGGCTGGACGCGCGCGGGCGCCGCACGGCCCCGTTCTTCAAGCCGGACTGGTCGCCGGACCTGCTGCGCTCGGTGGACTACCTGGGCCGGCTGGTGATGGTGCGCCGCGCGCTGGTGGAGTCGGTGGGCGGCTTCCGCGAGGGCTTCCCGGGGGCGGAGGAGTACGACCTGCTCCTGCGCGTCAGTGAAGCCTCCGAGCGCATCGGCCACGTGCCGCACCTGCTCTACCACCGGCGCACGGGGATGGTGGCGCAGGTGTCCCAGGAGGGGCGCCGCGCGCTCGAGGAGCACCTGTCGCGCCGGGGCGAGGACGCGCAGGTGACGGTGCCGGGGCCGGGCCGCTACCGCGTGCGTTACGCCGTGAAGGGCACGCCGAAGGTGTCCATCATCGTCCCGTTCAAGGACCGGCCGGACCTGCTGGAGACGCTGGCGGACACGCTGCTGACGAAGACGACGTACCCGCACTTCGAATTGCTGCTGGTGTCCAACAACAGCACGCGCCCGGAGACGTTCGCGCTGCTGGACACGCTCACGGACCCGCGCGTGGTGAAGCGCACCTGGGACTTCCCGTTCAACTACCCGGCCATCAACAACTGGGCGGCGGGGCAGGCCACGGGCGAACTGCTGCTGTTCCTCAACAACGACATGGAAGTGGTGGACCCGGGCTGGCTCACGGAGCTGGTGTCCCAGGCGCAGCGCCCGGAGGTGGGCGCGGTGGGGGCGAAGCTCCTCTTCCCGGAAGGCACCGTGCAGCACGCGGGCGTCGTCGTGGGGATGACGGGCATGGCGGGGCACCCCTTCTGGCGCCTGCCGGACGGGCCCATCTCCACGCCCTTCGGGCACACGGAGTGGGTGCGCAACTGGCTGTCCGTCACCAGCGCGTGCGTGATGATCCGCCGGCCCCTCTTCGAAGCACTGGGCGGCTTCGACGAGCGCTTCCTGCTGTGCGGCAGCGACGTGGACCTGGGCCTGCGCCTGAATGCCCAGGGCCTGCGCGTGGTGTGCACGCCCTTCGCGCGCGTGGTGCACCACGAGTCCGCCAGCCGCCGCACGGACGCGATTCCGGAGCCGGACTACTGGCGCTCCTTCACGTCCTACCGGCCGTGGTTGAAGCGGGGCGACCCCTACTACAACCCCAACCTCACGCTGCTGTCGGGGGACTGCGACCTGCGCCGGCACGCCGAGGATGGCGAGGCGCTGGCGGTGCGCACGCTGGCCCACGAAGTGCCCAGCGCGCGCCGTCCGTCGACGAAGTAGCTCGCCGGCTCGTCGCCGGCTCGGAGTCTCGCGTCGCTAGCGGATGGCCCGCCAGGTGAACCAGGCGTCGTAGGCCAGGTTCGCCAGGGGCAGGCCGCTGCGCCTCACCACGCCGTCGCGCCAGGAGTTGGTCTCGAAGGCCTTCCACGCTTCCTTCAGGGCGCCCTTCACCGAGCCGGCCTGGGTCAGCTTCTTCAGCTCCAGCTTGAGGCCGAAGGTGGTGATTTCATGCACCCCGAAGCTCTCCACGTGGGAGTACTTGAGGAACTCGTGGGCCTCCTCGTCCGTGGGGTAGCGCGTGTAGCGCAGCAGCTCCTGGAGCGTGCCCGGCTTCAGCTCGTCCGCGGTGAAGCGCAGCAGCGGTGACAGGCGCGCGTAGTCCCGCGCGTAGTCGTAGATGCCTTCCTGCACCCGGCGGAAGAAGCGCGCGGCGTTGTCCTTCTCCTGCTCGTGGTGGACCAGCTCCGGCATGGGCAGTCGCGGCGCCCACGGGTTCTGCCCGTAGCGCAGGGTGCTGCCGTGGTTCGCCGTGGTGATCATCTCGAAGATGGCGGTGTTGCGCAGGAAGTCCGCCTCCTCCAGGTCGCGCCGCCGCAGGTCCGACAGGTAGCCGTACTTGAAGGACTTCTTCGCCAGCGGCTGACCGTCCGGGACGTAGGCCAGGTAGAAGCCGTGCAGCTCCGGGAAGCGCGGCGCGTGCTCGAAGGCGCGCATCAGGTTGTCCTGCATGCTGCCCTTCCACCCGATGTCCACGAGCGCCGTGCGCTTGAGGCCCATCAGCCCGCGGTACTCCAGGTAGCGCGTGAGCGCGGCGCGGGCCTCGTCGCGGCGGTGGTGGAAGGCCACGCGCACGCGGCGCGACGCGAGGAAGCGCTGGAAACCCTCGTCCTTCGTCGGCTCCACGATGGGGCGGTCCGGGTCGGTGAGGCCGCACTCGGCCGCCAGCCGGATGAACTCGTCCTGGGGCAGCGACAGGTTCTTGAGCAGGCCGCGCAGCGACTGCCGGCTGTACTGGCGCCAGAAGCGGTGCACCTCCTCCCAGCTCAGCTCCCGCATGGACGCGAGGATGGTGGAGGCGCGGCTGACGAACAGGTAGTGCGCCTTCGGCACCCGGCGGAACAGGCCGGAGTCCTTCAGGATGGCGAACACCTTGAGCAGCGTCAGGCCCTCGCGCGCGAGGAAGTAGACGTGGTCGATGCCCAGCTTCTCCGAGCGCTCGATGACGTCCACCACGAAGGCCACGAGCCCCGGCGCCAGCGTGCGGCCCAGCTGGTAGCTGGGGTCGTCCTCGTAGTCGCGCACGTGGCGGGCCTCGTTGCCCAGCACGACGTCCACGTAGTGCGCGGCCCAGTACGGGTTCTGCTCCACGGCCTTCTGGGCGATCTCCAGCCGGCGGCGGCGCTGCTTCTCGTCCGGGTCCTCCACCTTCAGCGTGGCGATGCCCAGCCGGCGCGGCTGCACGTTGTCCGCGTTCTCGTCGTCACCGACGAAGAAGAGCTGACCGGGCTGCAGGCCCTCGCGCTCCAGCACGCGCGGGAAGAGGCGGCCCGTCGCCTTGCGCAGCCCCTCGTCGATGGAGACGTAGCCCGCGTCGAAGTACTGCTCCAGCCCGCAGTGGCGCAGCAGCTCCCGCAGCAGCGGGGCGGACAGGTACATGTCGCTGACGAAGATGAGCCGCTTGCCCTGCGCCTTGAGCGCGGCGAGCAGCTCCGGGATGCCCGGCGCGGGCCGCAGCGCGCACTTCTCCAGCTCCATTTCCAGCGCGCGCAGCTCCGCCGCCATGCGCGAGCGGTGGGGCTCCACCGGCACCCAGCTTCCGGCCCAGCGCCGCAGCAGCTCCTCGAAGTCCACCTCGTTGTCGCGCCCCTGGGCCACCTGCTCCGCGGCGACCTCCATCTCCAGGACGAAGCGGCGCTGGCGCACCTCGGCCACGGTGGGCATGCGCTCCGGGTGCAGCAATTCCTGGAGCCGCGACACGAAGCCTCGCGCCACGGCCGTCTTCAGCCACTCGCCCTCCACGCTGCGCACCACCAGCGTGTTGAAGACGTCGAAGCCCACCACGTCGTAGCCCGCCGTCAACGTCAGCAGGCGCTCCTGCAACGTGGCGAAGGGCGCGGACTCCACGGTGATGGCGTCGCCCGTGCGCAGCAGGCGCGAGGCCTGGGACAGCCCCTCCACCAGCTCCGGGGGCAGGGCCTCCGACGTGAGCACCGACATGCGCTCGGCGGCGCTCGCGCGGGGCTGCTTCGTGGCGGCGGGCGCGCCCTTCTGCATCAGGTACAGGTCGCGCGCGGCCTCCACAGCCCAACGCTGGAGGGAGGGAAGCAGCGCGGCCGCTGCGGGTTCACGGCGGGCATTCATCTGCTTCCGGTGTCCTTGGCTCTAGTTGGGGACGGCCGCGAGGGAGCGGCTGGGACGCGTGACCTTCTCCGCGCCGAGGGATTCCGGGGCGGCCTCCGCGACGCGAGGAGGTTCCACGGTGACGGACGCCACCGGGGGGGACGGGCGCGAGGACGTCAATGACGCCAGGTGCGCCACGGGATCCGCGAACAGGTGCGCGTCGTGGAGCACGCGCTGGAAGCACGCGGAGGCATCGAACGCCTCGCGCATCTTCTGCCAGGCCCGGATGCGCACCGCGCGGAACGACACGGGCATGCGCAGGACTTCATCCATCGCGCGCGCCCAATGGCTGTCCGGCCGGTAGAGGAACTCGTCCTCCGGCTCCACGTACCAGTCGGAGGCGAAGACCGTGTCCGCGATGACGAGCAGCCCGTGCGCCATCGCCAGGAGGGGCAGCGGATCAAACCGGCCCATCAGGTCGCGCGACGTGTACACCAGCGTCCCCGCCTGCTCCAGCGTCCGGGTGACCTCGTCGGGCGTGGCGTGCGCGGACAGGATGTCCACGGGGGCGACCTTGCGCAGGGCCTCCAGGGCCTCCGGCGTCGGGCTGGCCCAGTCCGCCACCAGCACGCGCCGGCTGTCCAGCCGCGGGCCCGTGGCGCAGCGGGCGGTGTCCACCGGCAGGGGCAGCGTCTGCAAGAGCGGCAGCCGCGAAAGCTCCGGCGACGTGGGCTTCTCCAGGTAGGTGAGCCAGCGGAAGCCCTCCACGTCCGGGCCCGACGTGCGCGACAGCAACTCAATCTCCGCCGCGCTGAACAGCGGCGAGGGGATGATGCCGATGCGCATGGCGCCGGGCAGGCGCGCCGCGAACTCCGGCGTGACGTCCTGGGGACGGAAGACGAGCGTCGCGTCCGCGCCCCACGTGCGGGCCGCGTCGATGGCGGCCTCCCACTGGCCGGCCGTCACCGGGAAGAAGCGGACCTGCGCCCACGTCGCCTGGAGGGGCACGTGCGGCTCGAAGGCCGGCTCGCCCAGGAAGGCGACGCGCTGGAGGGTGGGGGAGGGCGGATGGACTCTCATGACAGGACTCGCGTGAGGCGCGCGCGGACGGACTTCTTGAAGTCGTCGGACACCAGCTTCTGCAGCGCGCGGACGGGGCGGGACTTCTTGAACTGGCGGTAGCGCTCCAGCAGCACCTGCTCGCCGGGCCCCACGTACGGGTGCAGCGACGAGTGGCCCCGCTCCCCGCGCCACACGTCATCCAGCCAGTGGCCGTGCATCGTGGACATCGCCGCCAGCGCGGGGCGCAGGTGCGCGTTCGTCCAGCCTTCCGCGTGCAGCGCCTCCAGGCCGGAGGCCACCTGGCGCGTGCTCGAGTCCCAGTCCGTGAACGCCTTCGCGGTGGCGAGCGCGTTCGTGCGCAGGTGCGCGAGGTACGCGGGCTGCGTGCTCAACAGCTGCAGGAACTGGACGATCTGCCGGCGGTTGTACGGCTCCACCAGGAGCGAGTTCTGCCCGTGCACCATGTACTCGTCGGTGCCGGTGACGGTGTACGTGATGGCGGTGCCGCCCTGGGAGAACATCTCCAGCGGCGGGCCGAACATGCCCTCCACGCGGGAGAGCTTCAGCAGCACGTCGTACTGGCCGTAGACCTGGTGCACCTGGTTGATGGGGATGCGCTCGTGCACCTGCACCGGCTGCCCGCCCACGGTGGGCTTCTCCCCGCCGGACGACGACGCCAGCCACCCCGTCTCGAACTGGACGCCTTGTTCGGCTGCCAGCTCCAGCACCTCGAACGTCTCCGGGACGCCCTTGAACCCCACGCCCCAGGGGCCCTCCACCAGCACGCGCAGCTTGCCGTCGCGCCGGGGCGGGGCCTGCACGCAGGGGAAGTGCTCGCGGGACAGGCCGTTCTGCACGTAGAGCGTCTTGCCCTCCGGCTGGAGCGTCTGGATGAACTCCACCAGCCACTTCGCCTCGGTGACGAAGAGCAGGGGCAGCGAGTACGTCTGCCGGTTGAGCAGCTTGTAGTGGCGCTCCGCGTGGAAGCGCGACTCCAGGCTCTGGTTCAGGTAGCCGTACACCCGGGCGTTGACGCGCCACAGGTCGTAGAAGGTGATCCACCAGGTGGCCAGCGCGAAGTCGAAGGACTCGCCCTCGGCCTCCGCCAGCGAACGCCGTGGGATGTCCGCAAGCCGCGGGTGCCACAGCGGATACGTCAGCGTGACGGGGCCCGGGGTGACGAGGACGACCTCATGGCCAAGGTCCTGCAGCCGTGAGGCGTATTCGAGGATGACGTTGGAACCACCGGAGATATTGGCGATGTCACCAACGAGGAACCCGATCTTCATGCCTTGGCAACTCGCGTCGTGGGCTGGATTGCAGCCCGGAGGAAACGATTCGCCGCCGCCGTTGATTCTCCCCGTGGCATCCCCCTCAGGTCTGACATGAACGAGGCAGGCGAAGCGAGCGGTCGATGTAGCCCGAAGAATGTCCCTGCGTCAACGCCCGGACACAGCCCGCGCATGGTTGCCGCCCGTCGAGCAAGCACCCATGCGCTCAGTGTGAGGACGCACCGGGATCGTCCTTCTCCAACTGCTTCAGTCGCGCGTCCAGCTCGCGGCGCCAGAGCGCCTGGGAACGGGCGTGTTCGCGCTGGTTCTCGATGACGACGGTGAGGGCGTCCAGGATGGCTTCGTTGAAGTGCACCTGGCGGCGCAGCACCTCGTTGATGAAGGGCTGGAACGCGCCCCGGAAGGTTCGCTTGGCGAACACCAGCACGGGCCCCACCACCGGCCGGTGCGACGTCGCGGGCTCCACGTAGCGCACGTCCGCCTTGGCCCGCGCCTCCAGCAGCAGCGCCGGCCACAGCCCCGCGACGGGGGCGCGCAGGGACGCCGTGAGGGTGCGGCGCAGCGTGTCCCGCATGGCGGTGGTGGGTTCGGGGAGGCGCTCCGTGGCGGCGGCCACGGCCTGGGCCGTGGGGTCGAGCGTGAGCAGGTCCTCAGCGTGCATGGCGGCTGCCTCGTTTCTTCGATGCCAGCGACCGGACCAGCATGTCCGCCGTCGCGTGGATGTCCGCGCGGTTCAGCTCCAACAGCCGGGTGCCCAGATGATGCCGGGCGGACTCGATCGCCGTCTCATCGGATGACGCGGCCGCGTCGCGCACGCCCCAGCCGCGGCGGCCCACGTCCTGCAACAGGGCCTGCGCCACCGCCGTGTCCGTGCCCAGCAGCACCACGGCCCCCGTCGAGGCCCGCACCGCCGTCTCCAGGGACGACGAACCGGGGAGCGGCTCCGGCGTGGGACCCACGGGCTGGTCCGGTGTGAAGTGCCAGACAGGCGCCCCCTCGGTCGTCTGGGGACCGAGCGAGAGGCTGGGCTCCTCCCCCCGGGCCCGCAGGGCCAACATGCGCGCCTCGGGCAGGCGCCGCTGCAGCTCGCGCGCGAGCCGGGACATGGGGGCATCCGGCCGCGTCACGAAGCCGGGGCACACGAGCTCGACGGGGGGCGCGGCGGGGACGGTGGCCTGTTCGGGCATGCGGCCTTCGAGGCCGCCCTGCAGGGCGGTGCGCACCTGGGCGGCCACGGCCTCCTGGGAGAGGCTGGCGACGCGGGCTCGCTGCGCGGCGAGGACCTGCTGGCGCAGGGCCGGCTCCCGCTCCAGCACGGCGAGCAGCTGCGCCACGTCCAGGGGGTCGCGCGACAGCGTGGTGAGGCCCGCGCCGCCCATCGTCTCCGGGACGGCGGCGGCGCCATACGCGACGACGGGGACGTCGCGGTACATGGCCTCCAGCAGGGGGACTCCGAAGCCCTCGTGGCGGCTCATGGACAGGTACGCGGTGGCGGAGGCGAAGCAGGCGGAGAGCTGGGCGGCGCTCACGCGGCCCATGAACCGGATGTGCTCCGGGCCGAGCAGGTCCTTGAGGCCGTGCAGGAAGCCGCCGTAGGGCGCGTCGCGGTGGATGTTGCCCGCGACGAGCAGGCGGCTTTTGGGCTGGTACAGGCGCTGGTACGCGGTGAAGACGCGCAGCACGTCGTCCACGTACTTGCTGGGCACCGCGCGGCCCACGAAGAGGATGTTGGAGAAGCCGTCGTCCAGCTCCCCGAGCAGCGCGGGGTCCGGCGGCGTGTCGAACGCGTCCCAGTCAATGGCGAAGGGCAGCACGTCCACGTGCCGGTAGCCCGCGGCGACGAGCTCCTCCGCGCTGAAGCGCGAGTAGGCGAACGCGCCGTCCACATGGGGGCGCAGGGCGAGCAGCTCCAGGCGGGCCGCGTCGCAGGAGAGCACCGCGCCGCGGTCGAAGCCCGCGAAGAGCCGGGCGGGCGTGATGTTGTGGTAGACGAGCAGCTTCCTGCCGCGCGAGCGCGCGATGAGCGGCACCTGCTTCGATTCGAAGCTGTGGTGGATGAGCAGCACCGTGTCGCGCGTGGACTCGCGCGGGTAGCTCTTGGCCGAGCGCACCTGGTCGCGGCACGCGTCGTCCCAGGACTCCGCGTAGATTTCGGACGTGTGGCCCCAGGAGCGCAGCAGGCTCTGGAGGTAGCGCACCTGGTTACCAATCGCATCGCCCCAGGCCAGCCGGGCGACCAGTTGATGGATGTGCAAGGGACCGCCTGAGCCGAGAGGATGTCGCTGCTGCACGCGCGCGTTCCCTTACAACCGTCCTGCCCGCCCTTACAAGCGGGGTTGACGCGCCTTGACGGAGGCTCCTCCGCACAGTAGCCAGGGCCCCCACGCGTACCCAAGGTCTGGTGCATGTCAATGAACGTCCTGGTGACGGGGGGATGCGGCTTCATCGGGTCCAACCTGGTGCGCTACCTGCTCCGGGAGCGACCGGACTGGAAGGTCGTCAACCTGGACCGGCTCACCTACGCGGGCAACCTGGAGAACCTCGCCGGCCTGGAGGACGATCCGCGCCACGTCTTCGTGCACGGGGACGTGTGCGACCGTGCGGGGTTGGACCGGGTGCTCGCTGGCCACGCCATCGACGCCGTGCTCCACCTGGCCGCGGAGAGCCACGTGGACCGCTCCATCCAGGGCCCGGAGGTGTTCGTCACCACCAACGTGCTGGGCACGCAGCACCTGCTGGAGGCCTGCCGCGAGCGCGGCGTGCGGCGCTTCGTGCAGGTGTCCACGGATGAGGTGTACGGCTCGCTGGGCCCGTCCGGTGCCTTCACGGAAGAATCGCCCCTGCAGCCCTCCAGCCCCTATTCGGCGTCCAAGACGGGCGCGGACCTGCTGGCCCTGGCGTACCACCACACCTTCGGGCTGGACGTGGTGGTGACGCGCTGCTCGAACAACTACGGGCGCTACCAGTTCCCGGAGAAGCTCATCCCCCGCATGGTCGTGAATGCGCTGAGGGGCGAGCCGCTGCCCGTCTACGGCGACGGCCAGCATGTGCGCGACTGGCTCCACGTGGAGGACCACTGCCAGGGGCTCGTGCTGGCGCTGGAGAAGGGCCGGGCGGGGCAGGTCTACAACCTGGGCGGCGGCGCGGAGCGCAGGAACCTGGACCTGGTGAAGGGAATCCTCGCGGAGCTGGGCAAGCCGGAGTCGCTCATCCAGTTCGTCACGGATCGGCTGGGGCACGACCGGCGCTACGCCATCGACCCGGCGAAGAGCCGCCGGGAGCTGGGATGGGCGCCCACGCACACGTTCGAGCAGGGCCTTGGGGACACGGTGCGCTGGTACGTGGAGCACCCGGAGTGGTGGGAGCGCGTGCTGAGCGGCGCGTACCGGAACACCGTCACGCTGACGCCCCGGGGGCGTGGAGCATGAGCCGCTTCGTCGTGACGGGAGCCAACGGGCTGGTGGGCCGCCGGGCGTGCGCGCTGCTCGCGCAGAAGGGCCACGCCGTGGTGGGCCTGGGGCGCGGCGTGCGTCGCGTGGCGGGCGCGCATGACTACGAGGAGGTGGACCTGACGCGTGAGGCGGACGTGGCGCAGGCCCTGTCCCGACTCGCCCCCGAGGTCATCCTCCACTGCGCGTCGATGACGGAGGTGGACGCGTGCGAGAAGGCGCCGGAAGCCGCCTATGCCGCGAACGTCACCGCCACGGCGGCCGTGGCCCGGGGGGCGCGGGAGGCCGGCGCGCACCTGGTGCATGTGTCCACCGACTACGTCTTCGACGGCGCGGCGGGCCCGTACGGCGAGGACGCGGTGCCGAACCCGGGGGGCGTGTACGCGGTGACGAAGCACATGGGGGAGCAGGCGGCGCGCGTGCTCGCGCCCGGGTGTGCGATTGCGCGCACGGCGGTGGTGTACGGCTGGCCTCCGGTGGAGGGGCGGCTCAACTTCGGCGCGTGGCTGGTGAAGACGCTGGGGGCGGGGCAGCCGGTGAAGCTCTTCGAGGACCAGGTGGTGTCCCCGAGCTTCGCGGAGAACGTGGCGGCGATGCTGGTGGAGCTGGGCGAGCGGCGGCTGGGTGGGGTGTGGAACACGTGCGGCGGCACGGTGTTGGACCGCGTGGCCTTCGGGCGGGCGCTGTGTGAGGTGTTCGGCTTCGACGCGGGATTGATTGTCCCCACGAAGATGGCGGACCTGAAGCTGTCGGCGCCCCGGCCCCTGCGCAGCGGGTTGAAGACAGACAAGGCGCGGGAGCTGCTGGCGGAGAAGCCGCTGGCGCTGGAGGAGTCGCTGAAGCGCTTCCATGCGACGTGGCGTCGGGCCGGGGAGGCGGGATGAAGGGCATCATCCTCGCGGGAGGGTCGGGCACGCGGCTATACCCGCTGACGCTCGTGGTGAGCAAGCAGCTGCTGCCCGTGTACGACAAGCCGATGATCTACTACCCGCTGAGCACGCTGATGCTGGCGGGCATCCGGGAGGTGTTGATCATCTCCACGCCGCAGGACCTGCCGCGCTTCCGCGACCTGCTGGGGGACGGCACGCAGTGGGGCATGTCGCTCCAGTACGCGGAGCAGCCGCGGCCGGAGGGACTGGCGCAGGCGTTCGTCATCGGCCGGGACTTCGTGGGGAGCGACACGGTGTCGCTCATCCTGGGGGACAACATCTTCCACGGCGACGGCCTGAGTGAACTCGTGCGGCGGGCGGCGCGGCGCACGTCGGGCGCGACGGTGTTCGGCTACTACGTGAAGGATCCGCAGCGCTACGGCGTGGTGGAGCTGGCGCCGGGCAACCGCGCGGTGAGCATCGAGGAGAAGCCCGCGAAGCCCCGGTCGAACTACGCCGTCACCGGGCTGTACTTCTACGACAACCAGGTGCTGGACATCGCTGCGGCGCTGAAGCCCAGCAAGCGGGGCGAGCTGGAGATCACCGACGTGAACGCGGAGTACATGCACCGGGGGCAGCTGACGGTGGAGCTGATGGGGCGCGGCTACGCGTGGCTGGACACGGGGACGCACGAGTCGCTGATGCAGGCCTCGTCGTTCATTGAGATCATCGAGCGGCGCCAGGGCCTGAAGATCGCGTGCCCGGAGGAGATCGCCTTCCGGATGGGCTACATCGACGAGGAGCAGCTCACGGCCCTCGCGGCGCCGATGTTGAAGAACGAGTACGGCCAGTACCTGATGGCCCTGCGCGGCAACCGGGGCGTGGCGCCATGAAGGTGCGACCCACGGAGCTTCCGGAGGTCCTCTTGCTGGAGCCCCGTGTCTTCGGGGACTCGCGGGGCTTCTTCGTGGAGACCTTCCACGCGCAGCGCTACGCGGAGGCCGGCATCCCCGGCACGTTCGTGCAGGACAACCTGTCGCGGTCCGTGAAGGGCACGCTGCGGGGGCTGCACTTCCAGGAGCCGAACGGGCAGGGGAAGCTGGTGCAGGTGCTGGCGGGCTCGGTCTGGGACGTGGTGGTGGACGTGCGCCGGGGTTCGCCCACGTTCGGCCGGTGGATGGGGGCGGAGCTGTCGTCGGGGAACAAGTGGCAGCTGTGGATTCCCCCGGGCTTCGCGCATGGCTTCTGTGTGCTGAGCGACTCCGCGGACTTCTTCTACAAGTGTACGGCGCAGTACTCGCCGGAGTCCGAGCGGAGCGTGCACTGGAATGATCCGGACCTGGCCATCCCGTGGCCGGTGCGCGAGCCGCTGCTGTCGGAGAAGGATCAGCGTGCGCCCCGGCTGAAGGACGCGCCCGTGCTGCCTGTTTTCTGACTTCCGGAGCAGCCTGGCAGGCGTGGCGTGGGGGCTTGTCATCCCGGGGTGCGTGCGCGGTCAGCAGGCAGGGAGGCGAGCACCGACTTCGGGGTGGAAGCCAGTCAGGGGATGGAATGGCCAATCTCTTCCGAGCAGTCACGGCAACCTCGGAGGAGGCAGCATGGTTTGGCCCGGCAAGGGAATGGGTTGGAAGGAGTTCTTCAAGTCCCTCAAGGCCGAGTGGGCGCGGGACAACGTGGGCAACGTGGCGGGGGCGCTGACGTTCCAGGGGATCCTGGCGCTGTTCCCGTTCCTGCTGTTCCTCGTGTCGCTGGCGGGCGTGCTCATTGATCCGCACCAGGCGCAGGAGCTGATCAAGCAGTTGTCGCAGGTGGCACCGGCGGAGGTGACGAAGATCCTCGGTGAGCGCCTGAAGGCGCTGGCGGACAGCAACCCGGTGGGGCTGCTGACCATCGGCGGCGTCGGCGCGATCTGGGCGGCGTCGGGCGGCATCGTGGGGCTGATGGAGGCGCTCAACACCGTGTACGGCGTGGAGGAGAAGCGCCCGTTCTGGAAGAAGCGGGGCATCGCGCTCCTGACGACGCTGGGCGCGGCGGTGGTGGCGGTGCTGGCGGCCATCGTCGCGGTCGTCACGCCGGCGGTGGCGGACAAGCTGGGCGAGCCGGTGGGGACCGTCGTCCTGTGGCTGCGACTGCCGGTGGCCGGCTTCCTGATGATGTGCCTGTGGGCGGTGCTGTACTACGTGCTGCCGGACGTGAAGCAGAAGTTCAAGTTCATCACGCCGGGCTCGGTGGTGGGCGTGCTCATCTGGGTGGTCGCGTCGTGGGGGTTCTCCAAGTACGTGGCGAACTTCGGCTCGTACGACGTGAACTACGGCGCCATCGGTGGCGTCATCGTGCTCCTGCTGTGGATGTGGATCTCCGCGCAGGTCATCCTGCTGGGCGCGGAGATCAACGGCATCCTCGAGCACAAGTCGCCGGAGGGTAAGTCGCCGGGTCAGCGCGATCCCGCGCAGGCGGGGCCGAACGTGACGAAGACGGAGGCGGAGGACCGGGGGGCGAACCTGCCGGGGGCCACGGACTTCCGTCCCGTGCCGCCCGTGCCTTCGTACGGGACGCAGCCGGTGCCCCTGAGCAAGACGCCGCTGGCGGCAGCGGCGAAGTGGGCCGCGGGCGTGGGCCTGGGCGTGTTCCTGATGCGTCGCAAGTCCGCGGTGCGGTAGGCGGGCCTGACTGTGTTTTGAAGGAGGGCGGTCCTCTTTGGAGGGCCGCCCGTCTTCGTTTCAGGGCAGGGGCGTGGTGACGTAGTCCTTCCCGTCCGAGTGGCAGCTGTGACAGGCGGAGTGGGCGCGGCCGTAGTAGTTGTTGGAGTAGTCCGGGCCGAAGCCCTCGTAGAAGATCCAGGTGTCCTTGCCGGCACCGTCGGTGACCTTCACGTCGAGCGCGTGGCCCCGGAGGGTCTTCCCGTCGTCCTCGAACAGCTCCTTGACGAGGATGCTGCCCACCGGGTGTGTGGCATTGCCATCGCGCAGGGAGCGCACGACCAGGTCATTGAAGAAGACCCGGACCTTGCTGCCGTGGGGCGCGCGGGTGTCGTGGACGGTGGGTTCGGCGAGCCAGGACTTGTAGTCGCCTGAGCGCACGAAGGCGGTGATGCCCTGTTCGGAGGTATCGAGCTCCTGGACGACGCCGAGTCCCTCGTCCACGGAGGAGGAGGGGCCGCAGGCGGCGGCGAGGAGCAGGGACAGGAGCAGGGGGCGCGGGGTCATCCCTGCGTTACGCAGGTGCCCGGGTGCGGGTTACATCTCTGAATAGGTGTGGGAGAGGTCGATGTAGAGGGAGATCACCGTCTCCGGGATGGTGAGTTCGACCCCACCCAGGTTCAGGTCTTCAGGGGTGACCTGGTAGTTGATGGTGCCGATGGTGTCGTCGAGGGTGAACGGGTCGACGTCGATGACGGCAATCTCAAGGGGGTTCTTGAGGAGGTTGGAGGTGATGACCTCACAGCCGCCGGTGGACCAGATGGGATTGAAGCTCGTGGACTCGGGCGTGCGGGAGAGTTCGGGCGCAGAGGGGCAGCGCATCTCGACGACGACGTCCGGAGGCGAGCCATCCGAGTCCCACTCCTCGTCATCCGGAGGCTGGAACGAAACGACGGAGGCCTCGAGCGGCTGCACCCGCGTCCGCATCACGCCCGGGATGCACACGGTCTTGCCCAGGTGGCACACGTTGCCGTCCGCGCAGACTTCACAGGCGCTCCCACCACCAGGGCCACAGGCGGTGTCACTCGGGTAGCGGATGCACTCGGCCTGCGCGGTGCAACACCCGTTCGCACAGTTCTCCGGGGTGCACTCCGAAGGTCCACAGGAGGGGAGGAACAGCGCGAACGACAGGGCGAAGAGGAGGGTGCCGAGGGTTTTCATGAGAGCGGCGGAGCACCCTAGCAGACCCCGGGGGGCTGGCCCTCAATTAGAGGCAAGGGCAACCTTCCCGGAGGTGACGACAATCCTCCTGAACTGGATCCATCTACTCGGTCAAATAGGTGGAGAGCTGGAAGACGAGGGACGTGATGGCCTTGGGGACTTGGAGTTCCACTGAGCCGCGTTCTAGGTCTGCCTGGGTCAGTTGAAACTGTGCGGTGGTAATCTCGTCGTTGAAGAAGGAATCGACGTCGATCACCTTGAACCTGATGGGTGCCGAGAGGAGGTCCAGAGAGAGGATGTCACAGCCTCCTTTGCTCCACTGCGGGGTCAGGCTCTCTACCTCCTCCGTGAGGGAGACTTCAGGCTCTCCCTTGGGGCAGGTCAGTTCGACCATGACATCCGGAGGGGAGCCATCGATATCCCAGTCGCTTTCGTCGTTGGGATCAAGCGCCACCAGCGAGGCGCGCAGTGCCCTGACCTGTGTGCGGATGATTGGCGTGAAACACTCCTGCCGTGAAGGGTGACACGCCATCCCGGAAGTGCACTTCGAGCAGATGCTGCCATTGAGTCCACATGCTGCTGGTCCCCGGGTGGTGACGCACTTGCCCGTCTCCTGGTCGCAGCACCCGAGCGAACAGTTCGCAGACGTGCAGGACTCGTTGAGGGGAGGCGGTTGCTCGGTGACAGGAGGGCCCTCAATGTCATCCCCGTGTTCTGGGCAGCCGGTCAAGAACATGAAGGACGTCACGCAGAGAAGAGGGAGGATTCGATTCATGAGTGTTATCGGGGGCCATTCAGCTGAAGAGATAGGACGCGGGCTCCGTTGTCTTGGCGCACAGTCGCGGTGGCCAATCGAGCAACAGGAATACTCGCGGGGTGAGGCAGTTTGTCACTTTGGACCGGAGCGAGGTTGATATTGGCGGGTCGCCCAGTTGCCAGCTCGGCATTGCTCCGAGGATCAACATAGCCGACGAGAAAGAGTTCGTTGGCGGGAGTGCGATGCACTTCGATGCCATCTCTGAAGCCGGTGAATATCGGAGTTGCGGCATTGAACGATGTGACCGATTCCATTCGAACAAAGCCGTACCGGCCTCTGGGGAGTTGGTCGATGCGCGAACCTCGTTCAAGCGGAGATGCAGGCGACACCCGATGTTGTTGGCGCAGGACACTGAGCGCTCCAAAAGGCGCCACCACAGGGCGGAAGACGGGTTTCTGCTCGACGCGAATTGCATTCACGGGAGGTGGCAGATCCGTTCCAGTTTCTCTGCGTTCGACTTCCCGCTGCGTCACGATCGCTAATCCCCCTGCGAACAATGGAATTGCCACGAGCGCAACGAGCTTGCCGGGGTTGGACCGACTCTCCTTGGGAGGAGGCTCCGTTGACGTCTGCGCCGTGGTTGACCCTGCCCGAGGAGAGGGGTGTGGGCGGGATGGTGCATCCTGGTGAGGTGGTGCCGAGTTGGCGATGGGCTTCGTTGTTGGCGAAGTGCCGATGCCACCTCCACTCAACGGCGGAGAGCTGTCTGCGCCACTTGATGCTGGGGCCTGCGCGGGAGCCGTAGCCGGGATGTCACGGGTTCCAAAATCGTCACGGAGCTTGGCGAAGAGCTCATGGCAGTTGATACCACCATAGAGACGAAGCTGGTTCCTTCCAGTCAGTTCCCTGACTTTGGTGAGGAAATGCCTATTGCGAGCTTGGACGACGTCGGTTTCGCTATCGAAAAACGCCCACAGGATGTCGATATTCCGGTGGCGATCGGTGTTGATGGACGACAAGGTCTGAGTGAAGACGTCATCCCATCCACCGTATCCGACGACAACAAGAGTGTGGGTGCTTAGAAGGTTTTCGATGTCGGCGGTGACGCGTTTGCGTTCGCGGGCGATCTCGATGGGGGTGTGAAGAGTTTCTGCGTTCAGCCAATAGCCGTGGAGATGAATGATGTGCGCGACGTTCGTAGCTGAGAGCTTGGCCTGACTGAATGGCTCATCACGATCAAGGACGGTCCGAAGGAACTCTCCTCGTGCCACCTTCACTGATGCGGAGATGAGGGGGTCGAAGTTGGTCGTCAGGATGGGGCCAAAGTGGTTCGGATGCTCCGCGAGCAGCTTGCCGAGATGAAGCGTCGCTGGAGGCAGCGCCCATCCGCCGAAATCGTCATCGAGCTGGGCATCTGTGAGCCCTGCATCCCGCTGCGGATTCGTTCGTGCTAGACGAACTGCCTCGCGAATGACCTCATTGGCCACGCCGCGATTGCTGCGGTCTTGAAGGAATTTCATCGCCCACTGATAGGCGTTATCCTTTCCAGCCTTGAGTTCCGCGTTGAATTGCTCAAGGTGCTGGGCTGGGATGCGCTTACGAATGAGCTGGAGCATCGCCGACACCCCCGGCACCTGGGGAGCATCGGCTTTCTCCTGCATTGATAGGGGCGAGCCGACAAGAAATGCGATTTTCTTGTTATGGGTGGACGCCTGCAAGGCGCTGCGAAGCGCATCCAATGGTGGAAGGTGACTCTCAGAGGCCATTGGTCATGAAGACTACCAGACGAATGCATTTTTCCGAGTTCACGCCGCCTTCTCTCGGAGTGAACCCCGCTCCTCTTCTTGGAGCGCCAAGGTCTTGCGGTACTCCTCGGCCTCCGCGAGCTGGGTCAGTTCAAACTCCCCGTGGTGCTTGCGCACCGCAGCTGCAATCTCCTCCAGGCTGACGCGGAAGAACTCCTTGCGCTCGTTGATGCGATTGACGCGCCGGTCCGTGAACGTGCGGTGCAGCGCGCTCTCCAGTGCCGGTGCATCCGAAGTCCGGATGATGGCGTGGACATCGAACTCAAAGGGGACGGAGGCGTCTCCCAGTTCGTCGATGCGATCCTGCGGCACCAGGCGCCGCGTCATCCCCAGCTTGTAGACGCCTTCCCCGAACGAGCCGATGTTGGAGATGACGTAGACGTGCCCTGTCCGGGTGAGCTGTGCCTGGGAGATGGCCCGCTGCTTCTCCAGGTCCTCGGCGACGCGTCGTTCCAGCTCCGCGATGCGCTCCAGCAGCTTCTGCTGTTCCGAGCCCTTGGCCTGCTCGTAGTCCGCCCTCGCCTTGGCCAGGGCATCCGCATCGCGCTTCGCTTCACGCTCCGCTTCCAGCTTCGCCTTCTCCAGCTCCCGCTGGGCCGCCTCTTCCTCGCGCATCTGTTCCCGGATGCGACGTTGCTCGTCCCGCTCCTTCTGGACCTTCTCCGCGTACTCATACGCGAGGCGAAGCTCATCCACCTTCAATTTCACATACCGCTTCGCGATGACGCACCGTTGAATCTCCGCGAGGCCATTGATGGCCTCCGCCGACTTCTCGATGCGGGTCTCCATGGCCTTCACGTTCTTGTACGTCACCTTCGCGACGCACGCGTCCGCCTCCCCGTTGAAGGCCCGCAGCAACAGCTTCAGCGTTCGGTCGGTCTGCTTCTTTCCCTCTGCCTTGCTTCCATTGACCTCCCACTGGAGGGAACACGTCGCCGCCTCCTTGTCCTTCAACATCTTCTTCTGGGCCTCGCGGATCGTCTCCAGCCGGTCCTCGTACTCCTTCACGGAAGAGAAGGCATACACGGGCTTGTAGAAGCCGAAGGAGAGTAGGACCGCCTCCTCCTCCAGTTCCTTCAGCTCCGCCCTCAATCGGGCGATTCCGGACTCCAGGCCAGTCCGCTCCGTATTCGCTTGCAGACGCCGGGCCTCTGCTTCCGCCATGGCGCGGGTGGCGCTCTGCGTCGTCCGAGAGGTCTCGTCGCGAATCCGTGTCAGCTCCTCCTTCGCCCGTGTCTGCTCGGCGGCGATGGCCTGTTCGACATCCACCTTCGCTCGCGCAAGCTGGGTTTCCACCCGCTTCTGCTCCGCCGCCAGCGCGCTGTCCGCCTCGCTCCGGGCTCGGGCCAACTCTTCGCGGACGCGCTTCTGCTCCGACGCCATGGTGGCTTCCGCGTCCGTGCGGGCGCGCGTCAGCTCCTCCGCGACCCGACGCCGCTCGGCTTCCAGGTCCAGGATTGGCTTGAACCGCTCCTGCAATGCCCGGAGCTGGCTCCGGCTCTTGAGCCACAATCCCACGAGTAACAGGGCCAGGACTCCCAGCCCGATGGCAATCATTGACATGGACGTCTCCTGGTGGATCAGGGCAGGGGTTCAGGCGCTCACGGAGCGCATCTGGCTGTCGGCCGGAGCTTCTTCAGGGAGCACTTCGGGTAGCGTTTCCGCATCCTCGTCCCGGAGCAGGGCGTTGATGCGAGCGACAATCCGCGCCGCTTCTTCCGTGGGGGACTTGAACCAGTCCGTGGACCAGATGCGGTGGAGCCGCCAACCCAGGTTTGTCAGCACCTGGTCCCGCAATCGGTCGCGGTCCCGCGCGGACCGTGAGCAGTGGTAGCGCTCGCCATCGCACTCCACGCCCAGGATGTAACGGCCCGGCTGACGGGGATGCCGGATGGCCATGTCGATGAAATAGCCCGCGACGCCCACCTGCGGCACGACCTCGTAGTGGTGGGCTGCGAGCACCTTCGCCACCGCCACCTCGAAGTCCGAGTCCGGCGGCCTTCCACTTCCCACGCCGTGGGCCACCGGCGTCCCCTGGGCCTCGAACAGGTAGCGCTGCAGCACGCGCATCCCCCGGGGACTGCTCTCCTGCACCTTGAGCTCCGCGGGGTCGAACGAGGCGAACACCGTCAGCGCGCACCGGGCCCGGGTGAAGAGCACGTTCAAGCGGCGGTAGCCGTCCGCCTGGTTGATGGGGCCAAAGTTCTGGCGGAAGCGCTTCTCCCGGTCCCAGCCAAATGTGACCGACACGAAGATGGCATCGCGTTCATCGCCCTGGACGTTCTCCAGATTCTTCACGTCGAAGGGGAAGGGGGACTTCGCCCATTTCGACAGGAAGGCCGCGAGTTGGGGATCCTTCTTCTCCTCGGCCAGCACGAGTGCATCGATGAGTTCACGCTGCTTCGAGTTCAGCGTGACCACCAGCAGGCTCTGCTCGGGACGGGTTCTCGCGTGCTCCCCCACGGCCTTCACGACGGCACGCGCTTCGGGCTCGTTGCGATTGGATTCATAGAGCCCATCCTTCACCCGTTCAAAACGCAGACCCAATCCCTCCAGGTGCTGCCCGGGCGCCGGGAAGACGATGAGGTCTCCGTTGTAGAACTCGCGGTTGCTGAAGGAGATGAGGGCAGGATGACGTGAGCGGTAGTGCCAGCGCAGCATGCGCATGGGGAAGCGCTGCGCGGCCGCCACCAGGATGCTCTCGGATTCGTCCAACAGGGAGGGACCTCGCACCTCCTCTGCGTCCGCGGCTTCGCCCGCCACCTCATCGTCGTCCCGTTCGAGCTGCGCGAAGAAGCTCGTGGGCGGAAGCTGCTCCGGGTCTCCGACCACCACCAGTTGGCTGCCCCGGGCGATGGCTCCCAGTGCATCCTCAGGCCGCAGTTGGCTGGCTTCGTCCATCACCACCAGGTCGAAGCGCAGGTGTCCGGGCGGCAGGTACTGGGATACGGACTGCGGACCCATCATGAAACAAGGCATCAGCGCCTGGAGTGCGCCTCCCGCGCGCTGCACCAGTTCGCGGATGGAGACGTGGCGCTGTTTCTTGCCCAGTTCGTGCTGGATGAGATGCACCTCCGTCAGCCCGGCCACCTTCTGCGAGTGCATGCCTTGCGGCACCGGACGGTTGCTGAGTTGATGCGCCAGATTCGGTCCCTGCTGGCCGATGAGCTGTTGGTCGAGTCGCGCGAAGTCTTCCCGACGTGCAGCGTGAGCGACCCCGGAGAATTGATCGAGTTCGGGTTGGTCTCGCAGCACGGACTCGGCGAGGGAACGGAAGAAGACGGCTTCGAACGCCACCAGCAGCCGGGGCGCCAGCGAAGGCCGGGTATCGATTCGTTCGAGAAACGTCGTGGCGATGCGCAGGCGCGCCACCGCGTGTCGATGCCTCAGGTAGGACGCCCAACCGTGGAGGGTGTTCGAGCGCTCGAGTGCGCTCCGCAACCGCAGCACCGTAGCCGCCAGCGGCGCCTCGCTGATGGCATCGTCCTCCCAGGTCCCGGCTGCCATCTGACCCAGCTCCTTGGCCCGGGTCGTGGCGTCACGGTACGCCCGAAGCCGCGTCTCCACCTCGCGGGCCCGCGTGACCAGGTCCGCGTGGCGTCGCGCCGTGTCCTCCCGGAGCAGCCAGGTCGCGAGGCCTTCGGGGAGGGGCGCCGCGAGTACGTCCTCGGCGTATTGGAGCGCCGCACGGGGACCGGCCGAGAGCGTCTTTCGTCCCAGGGGCCCTGACCCAAGCAGTGCTGACGCCGTGGCGTGGTCCGACAGTCGGTCCACCGTTTCGCAGGCCTTCCGAACGGCACGCACCTGGACCTGGAGCTGGGCCAGGGGCAGCAAGGGTGCCGCATCTCCCTTCCGTCCCCAGCCCAAGACCTCACCCAGATGGATCCGGAGCGCATCCAGGCTGGCGTGGACCTGGGACGCGAGTTCGGTGTTCCAGGTCGTCTGCCGCAAGTTGATGCGCGCGGCTGCTTCCTGCACCACCGTGCTGATGTTCCGGGCCTGGGCGTGTGCCTCCTCCCGGGACGCGGCCCTGGCGAGGGCCTCCCGCCACTGGCCCGCTGGCAGTTCCAGGGCTGCCCGTGCCAGTCCTTCGCCGCTGGCACCCATCGGGCGCAGCAAGGCTTCCAC
Organism: Corallococcus sicarius; assembly: GCF_003611735.1. Classification (GTDB taxonomy): domain Bacteria; phylum Myxococcota; class Myxococcia; order Myxococcales; family Myxococcaceae; genus Corallococcus; species Corallococcus sicarius. Next base: position 21,068 of record NZ_RAWG01000048.1, read on the forward strand.
CTTCCTCCAGCCATCCATCCACGCCAGGAGCCGATCAAAGCGAGTCTCGGTCCCCTGGAAGCGCGCACCCAGGAGTTCCCGCACAGGCCCCTCTGTCTGGAAGCGCTCGCGGGCCGCGTGGTGCGCCAGCAGGTCGTTGTACGCCAGCCTCAAGACGGGTCGGGTGGGCCGGAGGCCGTGGGCCATGGCCTGGAAGTCGCGGCGCGCGGACCGCCAGCCTCGGGAAAGCCAGGGGATGAGGGGCGCCGTTGCGACGGCGATGGCGTGCGCCTTCAGGGTCTCCAGCGGTGGGACCAACTCGGACATGAAGCGGACGGCCAGTCCCCGTGCCTGCTCCTTCAGCTCCGCGCAGGTGCTCGCTGCTCCGCGGAGCGTCTCCTCTGCCTCCCGGGTGACCCAACGGGGATCGCGCCAATCCAGGGTGCCGTCGTCCAGCTCCGCCATCACATCCACGAGCCGCGCGAGTGTCTGGATCACCGCGGGCGTCATGGGCCCTTCAAGGCCCAGGGTGGGGGCGACGGCTTCCGCGAACTCGCGTCCCCGGTCGACCGCCACCGAGGCCTGCTCCACGACTTCCCGTGCTCGGGCCAGGGTGAGCAGGGTGGTCTCTGGAGTGAAGAGCCGCAGGCAGGTGTCGAGCACTGTTTCCGCGCTTCGCAGGGCGTCTGTTGTCAGGTCCTCCCTCGAACTCCATCCGGCTTCCAGGCTCATCCACTGCCGCTGCGCCGCTTCGAGGGCGTCGAGCAACGAGCGCAAGCCCGTTCGGTTCGAGGCTTCAAGGAGTGCAGGAAGCAGTCCTGGAGGCGTGAGGTCGGGCGGTCTGGGCAGCAGCCGCATCGCGGTCACCAGGGCATCCGCTGCGAGGGCGCTGTCACGGACCGTCACGCCCGTGAGAGGTGCCAGCGTCGCCAGGGCTTCCATCAGGCGCAGCGCGGCGTCCTTCCACGCGGAGCACCGCTCGACGAGGGACTGGCTGTCCTCGGCGGTCAGTCCAGGATTCGTGACGCCGGCCCAGGGATGCTCGGAGGGCAGGGGCGCGACGCGAAGGATGTCCTTGAGCTGTGCCGTCAATCCGCGGAGCGCTTCGCGCACATCTTCCAGCGCCGTGGACGACACGCTCGCGGGAGCCTCGACCCGTACGTTTCGCAGCGACGCGAGGTCATCGCCCAGCTCCGTTTCGGCCCTTCCGACCTTCCAGAAGATGTCATGCGGCGTCAGTCCCAGCGCGCCGTAGGGCGTGTGCAGTCGAACGGTATGCGCACGCAGGACCCCGACGGCATTCGCGACCTGCGGTTCCAGGGATCGTGTCGTGACGGCTGCGTGTCGCTGCTGCACCCGTCTTCGCAGGTCCTCCATGAACTGTTGCTTCTGGGTCTTGTGGCTGTGCAACTCCAGGCAGAAGTCGCCAAGCCCTGCCTGCTGGAGCCGTCGGGACACGACCTCCAGCGCCGCCATCTTCTGGGTGACGAACAGCACCGTCTTGCCCGCCGCGAGGGCCGCACCGATGAGGTTGGTGATGGTCTGCGACTTCCCCGTGCCCGGCGGGCCCTGTACCACCAAACTCTCTCCGCGCAGCACGTCCACCAGGACGCTGTGCTGGCTGCTGTCCGCGTCCGTGATGAGTGGGGGGACTTCAGGCGCGAGCGTCGGCGAATCCAGGTCGTAGACCTCGCTCCGGCGTTCCACGAAGGACTTCGTGCCACGGCTCGTGGACTCCTTCTCCTCCTTGGCGCCCAGCAGGGTGCGGACCTGGGGGCTGGCCAGCAGCGGGCTCGACTCCGGCCAGCGGCTCGGCTCCAGGTCCCGCCACATGAGCAACCGTCCAAAGGACAGCAACGTCAGCGTGACTTGGCGCTCCAGGCCCCAGCCCGGGCGCCCATTCGCGAGGAGCGCGTTCACCTTCGCGAAGTACGCTTCCAGTCCCGCGTCCGGGTCGAAGGAGGGCAGCGTGATGCCAAACTCCTGCCTCAGTTTCTCCTGGAGCGTGAGGTTCAGCTCGATGGTCTCTCCTTCGTTGTAGTCCACGTCGTAGCCGTGGACCTGCGTCTTCGGGTCTGGCGGCCCACGCCGGAGGCTGACCGGCATCAGCACCAGCGGTGCGCTGCGCGGTTTGGCTCTTTCGGTATCACCCGACTCGTACCAACGCAGGAAGCCGAAGACGAGGTGGAGCAGGTTCGCGCCCGTCTCCTGGATCGCCGTCTGTGCGAGCCCGTGCAGTTGGCGCAGCTGCGCCTCCAGTTCCTCGGGGAAATAGAGCGTCTGGAGATGGCGGTCCTGGTGTTTGCGCGAGGCGGATCCACTCGCCGGAAGCGCCGGGGGGAGGTCGAAGCGGGTGTCGATGCCCAGGCGTTCGGCTTCCTGGAGCGCCAGCCGCTGCCGGGACACGGGCGGCGCGACGGCCTGCATCGTGAGCATGCCAGGCTTGGGCTCCTTCGCGGGAGGCACCTGCGCGGGCTCGGGAACCGGGAGGAACGTGAGCGCACGGTGGTTGCTCAGTCGCTCGAAGATGACTCCGGGAAGTTCGTCCACGAGCCGCAGCGAGGTCCGCGCCGTGTGCCTGAAGTGGAGGAGGCGGTTGGACGCACTCAGGTCCAGGAGCCGGGTGCGCTGCCGTTCAAGCTCCTTCAGCAGGACCGGATCGTGCGGAGTCATCGGTGCGTGCCCCTCCCCGGGTCGTCATGGGAGGGCGACCTGGCACCCTGGTTCTGACCCATTCCTCGCGCCAGCGGCATCCCCCGGGAGGGGTATGGACACGCCCACGAAAAGTAACAGCTCGCCGCGCCCCGTCTGGACGGGGCGAGGATGAGCCCGCCGGGCATTGAAGCACGGCGCGGTGGCGTCAGTCGGAGCTGGCCGGGAGCGTGGCGGTACCGGGATTCTCGATGGCGGCAAGGGCGGCGCGCAGCAGGTAGCATCCCGGGTCTTCACCGCGCAGGCGAGCCATTTCCCCCAAGCAGGGGCGAGGCCGGAGCCGGAGGAAGAGAGCCCGTCCTTTGCCGCGACGAGGGAGGAGCCGAAGAAGGAGCGCACACCACGATTGGACTCTCGCCAGGCTGCTACGCAGGACGGAAAGCGCTGGACGTGTTCGCTTGCTCGAAGTGTGGAAACAGGAGATGCGCTCATCCAGCGCGCCTTCGCCGCCCTTTCAAAATGTCTCGAGGAAGGTCTTCATCTCGCGCAGCACCTCGTCATGGTTGGTGAGCCAGACGTAGTGCCGCGCGTGCTCGAGCTTGATGCCCTTCCAGTTCGGCATGCTCATCACGCTCAGCATTTCGGCGTCCCGCTGGAGCGCCCTGGCCCTCAGGTTCCTCAACTTCTCCTGCACGGGAAGGTCCATTTGGGAGAAGCCTGGGAGGTCCTCCGGCCGCCCGAACCGAGGCTGATCCACGTAGAGGAAGAGCACGGCCGCCGTCACGGCCGCGAAGTCCACCTTCGAGAAACCCTTCATCACCCGCTCCTCCGCGTGCGGCCACTTGCGGTCGCGCAGGTAGTGCCCGGTCTTCGGATCGAACTCGTTCGTCTCGTCGATCTCGTGCGCGGGGAACGCTCCTCCGACGTCACTCGCGACCGCGGCGGCGAGCGCGGCGCGTGAGGCCACGTCCTCGGGAGCGGGCTCGCTCGGAGGAGGCATGGGCAGGACCGTAAGGAGCTCCGCCAGCAGGTCACCGTTGGTCTTCACGTCCAGGTAGACCACCTTCTCCACGCGCTCCGGGTGATGGGTTGCCACCCAGGTGAGCTCTGGCCCGGCGGCGGAGTGGCCCACGAATGACGCCTTCGCGATTCCCAGCCCCTCCAGCACCCGGACGACGTCCTCGCCCAGGGTGGCGGTGTCGTAGCCCTGCTCGGGCCAGCTCGACGAGCCAAACCCCCGGCGGGTGACGGCGTAGACGTGATGGGCCGCGGTGAACTCCGGCGCGAAGGTGTCGAACACGTGGCCCGTGTTGCCCAGGCCCGACAGGAAGACGAGCGCGGGTCCCTGGCCTCCGAAGTCGAGCAGCTCGAGCTCGACCCCCTCGGCCACCTTCACCCGCTTCACCTGATGCAACGCGCTGGAGTCGGCAGAAGCCGGGACCGGGACGGACTTCGTCGTCACACAGGCGAACAGCGGCAAGCAGAGGAGGAGGAGTTTTCGCATGGACTGACTCAACTACAGGAATGCGGAGACCACCAGGGAAGCCCATGGGTAACAGCTCGCCGCGCCCCATCTGGACGGGGCGTGGATGAGCCCCCGCCCGGCTTCGATGGGCGCGGTGGTGTCAGTCGGAGCTGGACGGGAGCGTGACGGTGCCGGGAGTCTCGATGGCGGCGAGCGCAGCGTGCAGCAGGTAGCGCCCCGGGTCCTCACCGCGCAGGCGGGCCGTCTCAATCAGCGAGTAGAAGAGGGCCGCCACCTCGGTGCCGCGCAGCGACTTGGAGCCGTAGTGATTCTTGCGGCCCACCACCATGTCGCGCAGCTGCCGCTCCACCAGGTTGTTGTCCAGCGGCACCCATGGGTTGGAGAGGAAGACGGTCAGCCCACTCCACAGCTCCAGCATGTACTCGAGCGCCTTGCGCAGAGCACTGCCTGGCAGCGAGCGCTGGGTCAGCGCCCACTCGCGGATGGCAGCCACCAGCGGAGCGGACTTCTCCTGTCGCACCGCGAGCCGTTGCGCCAGTGCCGCGGCCTGTTGCTCCCCCTGCAGTACGTGCGGTTGTGGGCGGTCGGCCTCAATGGCATACAGCTGGCCAATGAGCGACAGCACCTCGGCGCACACGGGGGCCACTCTCTCGGCCTCCACGAATTTGCGTCGCACGTGGGCCCAGCAAGACACCAGGGAGCAGGAGGCTGGCCCATCCGCTCCAGGCTTCGTCACCGTCTGGTAGGCGGCGTAGCCATCCACCATGACGACGCCCGCGGAGTCACCGAGTACCAGCTTCGCGGTGGCCCCGGAGCGACTGGGCAGAATCCGGTAGCGGGGAGGAGAAGACAACCGCGGGCAGCGCCTCGTAGCTGGGCTGCAGGTGGTGGGCCAGCGCGTTGAGCTGGTCCCAGAGCGTCTGGCTGTCCACCACCAGGCCCTCTCGCTGAAACATGCGCTCCTGGCGCGCCAGTGGCAGGTGGAAGCCATACTTCTGCAGGGCGACGTGGACGGCGAAGTCCACCGAGTAGCGGCCCCCCCTCAATGAGGCGCGGCGGGGCCGGCGCGGTGACGGGCGCACACCCGCAGGGGCAGCGATACTTCTGCCGACGGTAGTGCTTGAGGACGAAGTGGCGCTCCACCACGCTCACCTCCTGGCTGTCCTCCGTCTGTCCCGCCCACTCCTTCAACGCACCGCCGCACAGGCCGCACACCTTGTCGGCCTCGTCCAGGGGCAGCACCACCTCCTGCACGGGCAGCTGCGGCTGGGCACGCGGCCCGTGCCCGCGCTGCTTGCGTGCGCTCGCCGGCGGTGTCGCTTCCACTGCTGGCTTTCGCTTCTCGCTGGAGGCGCCGAAGAGGCGCTGCTGCATGAGCGCCAGTTGCTCCGCAAGCTGGGTGAGCTCCAGTTGCAGTCGCGCCTGGGCATCCTCACCCTTGAGCCTGACATTCTCCTGCACCAGCAATTCCAGCCGCTGGTGCAGGCGCGCATTCTCCGCCTCGAGCAGCGCGGCCATCTGCTTCGCCGTTTCCAAGTCTGTCACATGCTCGATGCGCACCACACTTCCGCGGTAGTGCTACACGGCGGGCGCCACCGCAAGCTCTTTCTCCTCGAAGGCGGGAGGCGATAGCTTCCAGCGCCCGGCCAGCTCGCAGCCCTCCAGAAACAGCGACAACTCGGCCACCGTCAGCTCCACGCTCAGCGCACCCGCCTGTACCCAGGGCCTGGCGAAGCGTCCCTTGAAGAGGCGTTTGGTGAGCAGCAAAAGCCCCGTGCCGTCGAAGTACAGCACCTTGGCGCGGCGACGGCACCGCCCGACGAAGAGGAAGACGTCGCCCTTGAGAAGCTGTCCGCCCAACTGCTGCTCCACCAGGGCGCTCAGCCCGTCGAAGCCCTTGCGCATGTCCACGGGCGCCGCACAGGCGTACACGCGCACCGCCCGCGTGAGCGTCAGCACGCCAGCCTCCGCAGCAACTGCGCCGCTTCCTCCAGGCCCAGTCCCTCCACGCGCCAGCCCTGCGGTGACACTACTGCGAAGGTAGTCGCCACTGGCGAGGGCGCGTGCTGCTTCGGAGGGTGCACCACCACGGGCTTGAGCGGCGCGGCCCCCTGCTCACTGCTCTGCGTCTTCTTGCCGCCGGGCGTCTGCCCCCGCCTCCACGCCTGCAACGTCGGCTCCGACACCCCCAGCCTCTCCACCACCGCCTTCAGCGTGTCGCCCTTCTCCAGGGCATGCGCCAGGTAGCGCACCGCGAACGCGCGCAGCGGCTCCGGGAATGGGCCCGAGCCTGCTTTGCGCCCGGCCCTCAGCCTCTCCACCTCCTGCCGGAACTGCTCCAACTCCTTCTCCACGTGCACCTCCAGGTTTTTGACCCGGAGGTCTCACGTCGCGGCCCCTCTCGTCACGACGGGGCCCGGCGAGCAGTTACCACGAAAACGCCGCCTCGCTTCCGGAGGACCGGAAACGGGCGGCGTTGGCACTGCCTCGTGATGCCGTGCTGACTACCGGCGCTTCTGAGCCGCGTCCGCGTGCTTCTCCATGAACTCCGAATACGGCCCGTTGAAGTCGAGCACTTCCTTGCCCGCCTCCAGACTCCAGATGCGCGTGGCGACCTCGGAGATGAGCTCCTGGTCGTGCGTCACGCAGATGACCGTGCCGTCGAACTTCGACAGGCCGTCGGCCAGCGCCGCGATGGACTCCAGGTCCAGGTGGTTCGTCGGCTCGTCCAGGATGAGCACGTTGTCCTGCGTGATCATCAGCTTGGACAACAGCACGCGCACCGTCTCACCACCGGAGAGCGTGTCCGTCGGCTTCATCCGCTCCTCACCCGAGAAGAGCATCCGGCCCAACACGCCCGAAATCTCCTCGTTGGTCAGCTTCTCGCTGATCTCCCGCAGGTAGCCGAAGCACGTCGTCCCCTTGTGGATGACCCCGTGGTGGTCCTGCGGCAGGTAGCCCACCGTCGCCTGGTGGCCCCAGGTGATGGTCCCCGCGTCCGGCTCCGTCTGCCCGGCCAGCATCTTCACCAGCGTGGACTTGCCCACTGCATTGCGGCCGATGACGCAGATGCGCTCGCCCTTGCAGACCAGACCCGTGAACGGCTTGATCACCGGCACGCCGTCGTAGGACTTCTTCAGCCCCTCGAACATCAGCGTCTGCCGGCCGCTGACCACCTTCTGATCAAACCGGATGAAGGGCCGCGCGATGTTCGAGCGCTTCAGGTCCTCCGTCTTCAGCTTGTCGATCTGCTTGATGCGGCTCTGCACCTGCGAGGCGCGCGTGCCGGCGTGGAAGCGCGCCACGAAGTCCTGCAACTGGAGGATCTTCTTCTTCTTCTCTTCCGTCTCCGACTCCACCCGGGTCCGCAGCTGCGACTTCTGCCGGACCATGTCGTCGTAACCACCCGTGTACTGGATGATGGTCTCGTAATCGATGTCCGCGATGTGCGTGCAGATGGAGTTCAGGAAGTGCCGGTCGTGGCTGATGGTGATCAGCACGCCCTCGTACTGGTGGAGGAAGGTCTCCAGCCAGCGGATGGAATCGATGTCCAGGTTGTTCGTGGGCTCGTCGAGCAGCAGCCCGTCCGGCTTGCCGAACAGCGCCTGCGCGAGCAACACCCGCAGCTTCAGGCCGCCCGTCAGCTGGCGCATCGGCTCTTCGTGGAAGGCCTCGTCGATGCCAAGGCCCGCCAGCAGCGTCGCCGCGTCGCTCTCCGCGGAATAGCCGTCCTCTTCCGCGATGACGCCTTCCAGCTCACCCAGCCGGTTGCCGTCCTCCTCGGTGATGTCCGACTTGGCGAGCAGCTTGTTCTTCTCGTCCATCGCCGCCCACAGGTGGCGGTTGCCCATCAGCACCACGTCCAGGACGCGGTCGTTCTCGTAGCGGAAGTGGTCCTGGCGCAGGATGCCCAGCTTGCGCGGGCGGATGATGTCGCCCATGTCCTGCTCCTCGTCACCCGCGAGGATCTTCATGAACGTGGACTTGCCGGCCCCGTTCGGACCGGTCAGGCCGTAGCGACGGCCCGGCGAGAAGGTGACGTTGACCTCCTCGAAAAGCTTCTTGGGCCCATAGGCCTTGGAGACGTTGATGACGTTGAACATGGCGGCGGCTTGTAGCGGAAATGGCGCGGCGACCAAAGACGCGCGGTGAATCAAGGCCCGGCGGCGTACCGGAAGGCCCAATGTAACCGCCGGAAGGCCCTGGAAATGCCGGCTTCGGGGCTCCCCCAGGTAGGGAAAACGGCGCTTCTCCCCATGGAGGCCGGGCGGGCGTCCCCAGGAAGCGGGTGCCCCCCGACGCGCGCCACGGGTATAAGGCCCGACAATGGCCGTCCGCTTCGAACTCCTGAACACCGACCCCACCGGCGCCCGTACGGGCATCCTGCACACCCGCAAGGGGTCCTTCCCCACGCCGATGTTCATGCCCGTGGCGACCCACGCCGGCTTCCGCCACCTCGGGATGGAGGAGGTGAAGGAGGCGGGGGCGAAGGTCCTCCTCGCCAACACCTACCACCTCATGCTCCGCCCCGGCTCCGAGGTGTTCGAGCGCTTCGGGGGCATCCATCCGTTCATGGGGTGGGACGGCGCGGTGCTCACCGACTCGGGCGGCTTTCAAATCTTCTCCCTGCCGGAGGACCGGCTCATCACGGAGAAGGGCGCCCACTTCCGCAGCTTCTATGACAACAGCCGCCAGCTCCTGAGCCCCGAGTCCAGCATCGCCATGCAGCAGGCGATCAACTCGGAGATCATGATGGTGCTGGACGTGTGCATCGACTCGCGCACGGACGAGGCGGGCACGCGCGAGGCCATGGAGCGCACCCACCGCTGGGCCGTGCGCAGCCTCGCGGCGAAGGAGTCGCGCAACACCGGCCAGGCGCTGTTCGGCATCGTCCAGGGCGGCGTGCACCCGGCCCTGCGCGACGCGAGCGCGGAGTTCCTCACGAAGCTGCCCTTCGACGGGTTCGCCATCGGCGGGCTCGCGGTGGGGGAGACGAAGGTGGAGCGCGACACGATGACCGAGCGCGCCACCGCGTCCCTGCCGCAGGACAAGCCGCGCTACCTGATGGGCGTGGGCACGCCCACGGACCTGCTGGAAGCCGTGCTGCGCGGCGTGGACATGTTCGACTGCATCATCCCCACCAAGATGGCGCAGCAGGGCTACGCGTACACGTTCCAGGGGCTCGTGCGCATCACCCGCACGGCGTACCGGCTGGAAGACGGGCCGCTGGATCCGGAGTGCGACTGCTACGTGTGCAAGCGCTACACGCGCGGCTACCTGCAGCACCTGATGCGCGGCAAGCACCACCTGGGCTCGCGCTTCCTGTCGGTGCACAACGTGCGGCACTACCAGAAGCTGATGGAGCGCATCCGCGAGGGCATCCTGCGCAATGGCTATGCGCAGACCTACCGCGAGCTGAAGGCCGCCGTGGCCACGCCCAAGGACCTGAAGGACGAGGCCGCCGCCACCGCGGTGACCCTCAAGGACGTCGGCTGAAAGGCCGAGGGGGTCGCGGGCGCGCGTTTCGTCGCCCGCCCACCGGCCGGGTTGTAGGGGGCGGGGCAGGGGCTGCGGTACGGCGCGACCTGTCGGGTTAGCCTGCGGGGCCGGGTGCTGAAGGTGCCCGCTCCCATCGCCGCATGGACCCCCGCGTCGCCACCCTCCTGAGCCACGTTCGCGCGAACGCCGAGAACCGGCCCGGCGTGTACCGCATGCTCGGGCCCTCCGGCGAGCTGCTCTACGTGGGCAAGTCGGTGCGGGTGCGCACGCGGCTGCTGTCGTACTTCCGCGCGGACGAGGGCGAGAAGGCGGCGGAGATCATCTCCCAGGCGCACCTGGTGGAGTGGGAGTACACGCCCAGCGAGTTCGCGGCGCTCCTGCACGAGTTCCGGCTGATCAAAAGCCACCGACCCCTCTACAACGTGCAGCACAAGCGGGACCGCTCGCACTGCTTCCTGCAGATTACCCGGGAGGCGGTGCCCCGGTTGCGCGTGGTGGGGCAGCCCGGCGGCAGTGGCGGCGCGGAGTACTTCGGGCCCTTCCACGGACGCCACATCATGGCGGAGGTGGTGCGAGCGGTGAGCGACCTGCTGGAGCTGCGCGACTGTCCTTCCGATACACCGATGCGGCTGGCGGATCAGATCCAGCTCTTCCCGACGAAGGAGGATCCCCGTTGTCTGCGCGGGCAGACGGCGCGGTGCATCTCGCCATGCGCGGGCGGGTGCACGCAGGCGGAGTACCTGGAGCGGGTCGCGCTGGCGCGGGCGTTCCTGAATGGCGAGTCGGACCGGCCGCTGGTCATCCTGCGCGAGCGCATGGCGATGGCGGCGCGGCGGCTCCAGTTCGAATACGCGGCGGAGCTGCGCGACCGCGCCGAGCGGCTGGAGCACGTGCAGTCGTGGATCGTGGAGCTGGGGCGGACGCTGCGGCGGCTGTCATTGGTCTACACGGTGCAGGGGCAGGGCGGAGGCGAGGACCGCACCTACGTGCTGCGGCGGGGGCGGATCCGCGCGGAGGTGCCGGCACCCCAGACGCCGGAGGAACAGGCGGCGCTGGAGGCGCGGGTGCGGGACATCTTCTCGCTGCCGGAGCCCGAGGCGATTGGCCTCCGGGCCCAGGAGGCGCAGGAGCTGATGCTCATCGCCAAGTGGTTCCGCCTGCACCCCGAGGAGCTGGAGGGCACGGTGCCTGCTTCTGTTCGCACCGGGAGCGGCGAGGCGTCCGAGGAAGTCGAAGAGGCCCGGGCCGAGCTGGCCCGGACGCTGGAGCGCACCGTGGAAGGGCCGGATGGGGCGGAGGATGAGGGCCGCACGGCAGCACCCGATTAAGCAGGGGCTGGGCCACTCGCACGCTGCGGTCGTCTTGGACCGGCACGCGCTCATGCCTGCTGGGCAAGGGGAACGCGTTTCAGGTGCCGCTCAATGCGTTGGCGCTCTTCGTCCTTCAGCAGGAGGTGGTGGGCCTCCTGTTGCCAGACGGTGCGGACCCGCTCGACCGCCTGGGTGACCCAGGTGGTCACCTCGTCGAAGTCGTGTCCGCTCACCTGGGCAAAGGTCTTGAACGAATCAAGACGGACGTCCTCGAACTGACGTGAACCTCCGAGGCTCAGCGCCAGATCATCGCTGATGGACTGGGGCGCGAAGAGCACGGATGAAATCAGGTCGTAGGCGGGAGACAGCCTGGGATGGCGTCCATCCGGGTACAGCAACGACCAGTTCTTCAGGTGCGCATCCGTGTTGCCGCTCAGCACGCAGAAGACCAGCCGTTCGCAGTACTCGCGGAGGTCGTCTGGCGACACGTAGGAGAGCAGGGCCGCGATGTATTCATAACGCCCGCCGTACTGGGGATCGCCGGGAGGCTTGTCGAACACCTGGGCCATGTCTTCCATGTGGACGCGCTGTCCCGTGGACGTCCGGTCGAAGCGCTCGATGAGGAAGACGGTTCCGTCGCCGGTGGGGGTGTTCTGGGGCAGCTCCGCGAACTCCGCGGCCTGGGCCATCCGGAAGTCGGGCAGTGCGAGCTTCGCGAGCCGTGCCCAGGTCATGGTCGAGTACTCGATCCGGGGAAGGTCCTTGAAGACGGGGTCGTGGAACTTGGCGATCCACGAGCCCGTTTCCTCGCCCCGGACGGGGACGGTCAGCCCCCGTTCTCCAGGGCGGACCGAGAGCTTCCACTGTGCTCCGGCCAGGGAGAAGCGCAGCTTCGCCGCGCTGGGCGGCGCGATCCGTTCGCGTGCGGGTGGCTGAGACGACAACCGTGGCTGGCCGGGAACCAGGATGACCGCCCCAGGCAGCTCCGAGCCCAGGTACTCCAGAAGGTCAAACTCGTCATCCGTGTCCACACCCAGCTCCCGTGCGAGGACGCGGCGCAGCGGGCCCTGGGGTAGCAGGTGGGAGAACCAGATGGGAACGTGCCCCGTGGTGGGGATGTCGTAAGGCATGCGGTCCTCGAACAACTGCCCGAGGACCGGGCGCTCGGGGTCGCGGAGCCAGGCCGCGTCGAAGGAGAAGCGGTACTCCCATTCCTCCAGATGTTCGATCAGCCCGACGCGCGTATCCCCGAGCCATACTTCCAAAGCCCTCACGGGGACGTCACCTGCGCGTCAACCCGACGGAGCAGCTCGGTGATGGGGGGACGGTCACCGTCGTCTGATGCGATGCGCTCCGAGAAGAATCGCGTGAGCCATTCGTCCAGGAGTTCGAGCCGGCGTTCAAAGACGACTTGGGGGCTTTTCAAATCCAGTGACTTCACGGCCTGAGCATCCAGCGAATGGCTCCGCAGGACCTCGGTCGATGCGCTCTCGAAGGCCTGGAACTTCTCTTTGGCGGGAAGCAAGAAGCGCCCAGCGACATACTGCGCGTTCGGATGGATGGGGATGAAGACCTGTTCCAAAGCGCGCTCATCGAGCCATGCGCGGATCTCATCCAACCGGAAGCGCTCTCCGGTCTCCGGGTCGTGTGGCCCCAGATGCAGAAGGGCCAACGCGCACAGGCGCATCTCCACGCTTCCGACACTCCAAGGAGTCGATGCCGATGGAAAGCTCCCGGGCACGACCAGGGGAAGCCTCGCCAGCAGCCGCTCGACCGAATCAAACTCGGTGGTGCCAATGTCCGACTGGAGCCTTTGGATGTTCTCAAGGGCGGCGTCCGCATGGACCTTGGACAATGCGCCTCGCCAGACCCAGCGGACCAGAAGGGCCCGGGTGCGCGGGTGGGGGCGCGGGTGCAGATGGAAGAAGCGCGTCAGCACGATGAGGGACAAGGAGTATGGGAGCAGCCGGACATGAGGAATGCCCACGTCGTCCGCCAGGAACCCGATGGCATGTCTCAGCGCCGTCTCGGTTCGTTCCACGGCCTCCGGATGTACGCCGTCCACCGCCCCTTCGCGCTGGATGAAGTTCTGGCGCAGGTCGATCTCCTCCACCGCCTTCAAGCAGCGGATGAACCAGTCCTTGGCGATCCTTCCGAAGCCGGTCTCCGCCTGAAGGCGGTTGCAAGCGCTTTCGATGGGACGCGGCTTCTGGCCACCAAAAAGCGCCTCGAAGACCTCGCTTTCCTGCATGGGGACACCCGAGGTGTTCACCCGCGTGAAGATGAGTCGCATGACCTCCTGCGAGGTGCTTTCGACGATGTACGAGGGGACCTGGTACTCGCGCAGCGCCTTCCCCAGCGCGATGGCCCGCTGGACGAGGTCGGGACGCGTGCTCCGGAAGGGCCACGCGTTGAGCCAGTTGAGCAGCGTGAACGAATCCCCCACCACGTTGACCGGGATCCAATGGGGGGGAGGCTCGGCGAGCTGAAGGCGCACGAACTGCTCCTCCTCCAGGTCGAACCAGATGGCATGGATGTCTCCCCGTGGATGGAGATCCGGATGCAGCATCGCGGCCGCCAGGGCCGTGAGCCGCTGCTGTCCATCGACCACGAAGTACGCATCCGTCATTCGCGGCGCATCAATGCGCAGCGGCCCGAAATGCAGGGACGCCGGTTCCGCCGGACCCTTGAAGAGCAGCAGGTCCCCGATGGGAAAACCCCGGTAGACGCTGTCGAAGAGGTCCAGCACATGCTTGGCGCGCCACTTGAGCGGGCGCTGGAAGTCGGGGACCCGGATCCTGCCGTCCCGGACGTGCTGAAGCAGCGCATCCACCATGAAGGCGCGGGCCTCGGGGCGACGCTCAAGTCGGGGCTTTTCCATCGTGTGGATTGCTTACCCACGTCCGACCGACCGCGCAAGGAACGCCCCGCTCGCAGCGCCATGTCCGCGCGAGCTGAGCCGACGGGCGCGGACAGATGCGGCGGGAGTGTTGGCGTTGCGGCGGTGACCTGGTCGCCCGGTGCTCATGCGGACAGTGCTGAACACCCCCTGTGGCTGGAGCTTTCAGGCGGGTGACACCGGACAGGTGGGCCAGCGAGGATGACGGGCATGAGGATGGAGCGGGTCGAGGAGACGCTGGAGCGCATCCGTCGCGAGGTCGCGCAGACGCCGGACGGCGTGCTGGCCTTCGATGGCGACGGCACGCTGTGGAGCGGGGACGTGGGGGACGACCTGTTCCTGGCCCTGCTGGAGCACGGCGGCGTGCGGCCCGAGGCTCGCGTGGGCCTGGAGCGGCTGGGTGCCCGGCATGGCGTGGAGGCCCATCCGGACACCGTGATGCTCGCGCGTGCCCTGTTCGCGGCGTTCGAGGCCGGGCGGCTTCCGGAGAAGGACACCTACGAGATGATGGCGTGGGTGTTCGCGGGCTGGCACGTGGACGAGATGCGCGGCTTCGCCCAGGAGGTGGTGGCTCGCAAAGGCGTCGCCGGCCGCATCCATCCGGAGGCCCGCCGGGTGGTGGAGTGGGCCCGCGGCCAGGGCGTGGACTGTTACGTCGTCAGCGCGTCTCCGCGCGCGGTGGTGGAGGCCGCGGTGCGCGAGGTGGGGCTGACCGCCGAGTTCGTGCTGGCGTGCACACCGAGGGAGCAGGACGGACGGCTGCAGACGTCTGTCTTCGAGCCCGTGCCCTACGGCCCCGGCAAGGTGAACTGTCTCAGGCAGCGCACGAGCCGGCCGCTCTGCGCCGCCTTTGGTGACAATGTGTTCGATCTGGATCTGCTGGCTGCGTCCCGCGTCCCCGTGGCCATCCGGCCCAAGGCGCGGCTGCGCGAGCGTGCGGCGGAGCTGCCTTCGCTCGTGCAGTTGCAGCCCGAAGAGACCTGAGGCGGGAGCGCGCCGCTTCGCGAGACTGAAACCTCCAGTCCACGAAGCGGCGTCACCGCGCCGCAGCCGGGGTCAGCGCCCCATCTCTCCGCCCGTCACGACGAACTCCACGCGGCGGTTCGCCGTCAGGCCTTCAGGCGTGTCGTTGGACATCAACGGACGCGTCGGCCCGTAGCCCTTCGCCTCCAGGCGGTTGCCCGCGACGCCTCGCTGAATCAGATACGCGCGCACGCGGTCCGCGCGCTGCTGGCTCAGGGTGCGGTTCAGCTCCTCGGGGCCGGTGTTGTCCGTGTGGCCTTCAATCCGGATCTGCAGCTTCGGATTCGCCTTCAGGTAGTCCGCGATGGCGTCCAGCTGCCGCTGCTCCTCCTCGTGGAACTCGGCCTGACCCACCGGGAACTGCACGCGGTGATCCAGCGGCGACTTCGTGTCCTCCACCGGAGTCTTGGGCTCCTCGGGCTTCGGCTCGACGGGCTTGGGCTCCTCGGGCTTGGGCTCCTCGGGCTTCGGCTCGACAGGCTTGGGCTCCTCGCGCACGGGGCAGCCGCGATTCGACGCGGGGCCTGCTTCCTGCGGGCAGCCGTCCTCGTCATCCGCGACGCTGTCTCCATCCGAGTCGGGCGGCGGGCAACCCTTGTAGCGCGGAGAGCCCGCGACCGTGGCGCACTGGTCCTCGCGATCCACCACGCCGTCGCTGTCCGAGTCCTTGTCCGGGCAGCCCGCGTTGTCCACGGAGCCGGCCTCCAGCGGGCAGCGATCATCCCGGTTCTTCACCGAGTCGCCGTCGTCATCCTGATCCGGGCACTCCTCCGGCGTGTGGCTCCGGCCGCTCTGGCACTTGTCCTCACGCGGCGAAGGCTTGTTCGCCCACGCGATGCCCGCGGCCAGCCGGAACGACGGCGTGCCCGGGATGTCCGTGAAGCCATGGCCCGCGAGCGCGAACGCCTCGAAGCCCATGCCCACCGGCAGACGCAGGCCTCCGAGCAGCTCCAGCGCCAGGTCCGACTCCACGAGGGACTCGGCGGCCTCCAGCGCGATCTCGCCTCGCAGCCCTTCGCCGCGCGTGGCCACCACCAGGCCCTGCTCCAGCTCCGTGCCCACGTCGCGGCCGGGTTCGATCTCGCGGGAGCGGATCCGCACGCCCGCGCTCGCACCCAGGGCCAGCGGTCCCACCTCGCGGCTCACCGCCACGCGGGGCGCGATCTGGAACCCGGCCCAGCCCTGCTGCCGGCCGAACGCGTCCGCCGTGCCACCGGGCAGCCCCACGTCCAGGCCCAGGCCGAGGAACACCGGGTCTCCGTCCTCGCGACGCAGCAGCGCGTAGCGGGCGCCCAGCTCGGGCGTTCCCAGTCCGTAGGACTGCGGCGCCGTCACACCCGCCAGCGTCTCCGCGCCATGTCCGCCCTGGGAGATGATGACGGGCAGCTTCGCGGACAACTCCAGGCGATCCACCGGCGACCACGCGCCGGCGAGCCAGCCCGCGGTGCGGTAGTGCAGGATGGAGCGCTCCGCCCCATCGCTGCCCTTCAACAACAGGATGCCGCGCTCGTAGTTGACCATGAGGAGCAGGCGGTAGCCGCCCTCGGGGAGCACGTTGCCGGTGTCCACCAGCATCGAGTCCGTGGCCGCGGGCGTGAAGCGCAGGCGCTCCAGGTCCAACGGGCGCAGGGGACTCGAGAGGCTCTGGCCAAAGGCAGCGGGTGCAACGGCGGTGGCCAGCAGCGCGGCCAGCGCCCATCTCTGTGCCTGTGTACGCAAGGGGAGGTCCATTCGGGAAAGGAAGGAGCGTGCGAGACGTTCAGGTCCGGAGCGCATGGATCAGCGAACCCCGGTGCTGGTGCGGCGGCGGCGCAGACCGGCCCACGACGCCAGCCCCGCGAGGAGCGCCAGCGCGGAGGTCGCATCGCCCCCGGCGCTCTGGCAGCCGCCTCCGGCGATGGACACCACCGTGGCCTGGACCGCGACCCGGAACGTACACTGCGCGGAGTTGCCGGCCTCATCCGTGGCGGTGACGGTGACCTGCGTGGAGCCCGGCGCGAACGTGCTGCCCGACGCGGGCGAGGATGTGATGGTCGGCGTCGCCGTGACAGCGTCCGTGGCCGTGGGCTCGAACGTCACCTGCGCGCCCGAGGCGTCCGTGATCGCCGTCTGATCCGACGGGCACGTCACCGAGGGCGGGGTGGTGTCCTGCACCGTGACGAGGAACGAGCACGAGGCCGGGACGCCGCCCGCGGTGTTGGCGGTGACGGTCGTCGTGCCGCGCGGGAACCGGGAGCCCGAGGGCACCGAGTAGTTCACCGGCGTGCCCACCTGGCTCGGCACGGCGGGATCGTAGGTGACCACGGCGCCATCCGGGCCCGTCGCTTCGGCGGTGACGTCCGCGGGGCACGTGAGGGTCGGAGGCGGCCCGGCCGTGACGGTGATGTTCACCGTGCCCAGGTTGCTGTCCTGGATGCAGTCGCGGACGCGGAAGTCGAAGCTGTCCGCGCCCACGTACCCCGCCTCGGGCGTGTACGTGAGGTTGGGCGGCGTGCCGCTCAGCGTGCCGTGCAGCGGCTGGCGCACGATGGTCCAGGTCAGCACCTGGCCCGCGTCCGGATCCGTCGCGGTGAGGGTGATGGGCAGGGCCGTGTCCGAACCCGTGGCCACGTCCTGGTTCAGCGCCGCGGGCGTCTGGTTCGCCACCACCTGCACCATGCGTCCGCCGGGGATGCCGTTGGCGAAGACGGTGAGCGCATAGGGGCCCAGTGGGACGCTGACGGGCACGGTCACCGTCGCGCGCGTCTGCGACGTGTCGGAGCCAGGGAGCGTCAGGAGGCGCTCGCCCTCCGCGGACAGGAGGCGCACGAGGGGGAAGTCGGTGGGGGAGTCGCCAGTGGAGGCGCCGCCGCTCGCGCCGGAGATGCCCCGGAACAGCAGGCCTTCGAGCACCGTGGGGCAGGCGGGGACGAGGGTCTCCGGACGGGTGACGACCGGCCTCCAGGCGGGGAGGGCTCCGGTGTCGTCGAACAGCTCGGCGTTGGTGGTGTCCGCGCCTCCCGCGAGGAGGACCTCGCCCGAGGGCAGGGCGACGGAGACGAGGCCTCCGCGCGAGGCCGGGGCGTTGACGGTGCTCCAGACGCGGGTGATGGGATCGTAGACCTCCGCCACATCACTGAACGCGCTCAACACGGTCAGGCCGCCCGCGACCAGGACCTTGCCAGACGGCATCAGCGTGGCGGTGTGGAGCCAGCGCGGCTGCGCGAGCGCCCCGACGGAGGACCACGTGTTCGTGCCAGGGTCGTAGAGCTCCGAGGACGCAAGCTCCGTGAGGCCCGCGAGCCCGCCGGTCGCGAGGACCTGGCCCGAGGGCAGGAGCGTCAGCGTCAGCTCATCACGGCCCTGGGCGAGTGCCGCCGCGGGGGCCCAGGTGTTGGTCGTGGGGTCGTACAGGTCCGCCGAAGCGAGTGCCGTGCCGACGTTGTCATGACCTCCGGCGACGAGCACCCTGCCGCTGGGGAGCAGCACGGCGGCGTGGCCCGCGCGGATCCGGGGTGCGGACGCCAGCGGGGTCCACGTGTTGCTCCCGGGCGCGTACCGCTCCACGGCGCTGAGCACGGCCGCATTGCGCTGACCTCCGACCACCAGCACCGTCCCATCGGGGAGGAGCGTGGCGGTGTGGATGTGCCGTGGAGTGGTGAGCGATGCCGTCAGGGTCCAGGTGTTGGAGGCCGCGTTGTAGCGCTCGGTGGCGGTCACCGACGTGCCGCCAACCCGGCCGCCCACGACCAGCACCTCACCCGAAGGCAGGACGGTCGCGGTGGCGCGCTCGCGAGGCGTGGAGAGGGCCGGTGCGGAAGTCCAGGTGTTCGCCGTCCGGTCATAGAGCTCCACGGCCGTGGACGAGGCGCCGCTTCCGTCACGGCCGCCCGCGACGAGCACCCTGCCCGTGGGCAGCAGCGCCACCATGGGGTCGCTCCGGGGCGTGCCCATGACCCCGGCGGGGGACCACCGGCTGACGGCGGGGTCGTACAGCTCCGTCTCCGCGTAGAAGGTGAGGCTGCCCGGGCTGCTGTACCCGCCCGCCACCAGCACCTTGCCGGAGGGCAGCAGGGTCGCGGTGTGGTTCTCACGCCCGATGCTCAGCGACCCCGCGGCGGTCCACGTGCCCGTCGCGGGGTCGTAGACCTCCGAGACGACCTGCGGAGCCCGCGTGGAATCGGCGCCGCCTGAGACCAGGACCCTGCCATCGGGCAGCAGCGTGGCTGAATGACCTGACCGCGCGAACGCGAGACTGCCGGTGGCGGTCCAGGTGTTGGCCGCCGGGTCGTAGATTTCCGAGGCGGTGGTGATGCCCCCCGCGGCGAACCCGCCCGCGACGAGCACGCGGCCGTCGGGGAGCAGCGTGCTGGTGAAGTAGTGCCGGGGCGTCAGCGGGGGCGCGGCGGCGGTCCAGGTGCCCGTCGTGGGGTCATAGCGGTCGGCGCCAGGGACCTCACCCGCCTGGTTGAAGCCGCTCACCGCGAGCACCTGCCCGTTGCGCAGCAGCGTGGCGGAGTGCGCGTTCCGGCCCAGGGTCATGGCGCCGGTGGGGAGGAACGTGTTGCTCGCGGGGTCGTACAGCTCCGCGGAGGCGAGCCGGACGCCGCCGCTGCCGGTGCCACCCGCGACCAGCACCTGGCCCGAGTTCAGCAGCGTGACGGTGGGGAGCCCGCGGGTCTGCGCCATGTTGCCCGTGGGGGTCCACGTGCCCGTCGCGGGATCATAGAGCCGTCCCGAAGTGGAGCCGTCGGTCAGCGCGAGCACCTTGCCGTTGGGAAGCAGCAGGGCCGCGGTGACGTTGCCCTGGAGGCCGGAGTCGCCGGCATCGCGCCAGGTGCCGGTGGCGGGGTTGTAGAGCTCCGCCACGGTGACGAACCCGAGCCTGTTGACGCCGTTGACGACCAGCAGCTCGCCGGAGGGGAGCAGGACGGCGCCATGTTGCCCGCGTGTGCGGGCCATGGGCGCGGTAGCGGTCCAGCCCGGCGCGGAGGCCAGCGGGGTCTTCGCGGAGGAGGGCGCGCCCTCGCCCGAGGAGGGGTGGTCCTTCGCGCTACAGGCCAGCAGGCTCACGCCCGCGACCAACACCAGGATCCTGCTCCAGACAGCGTGCTGTGACCGCATCGAACGAACTCCGATCCGCGAGGCCGGCACGGACGCAAGCGCGTCCGCCCACCGTGAACAACCGGCAGCGGCTTACCAGCGGGTCGGGTGCGCGGGCAACGCGCGAGAAAAATCCTTTGCGGTTGATCAATCGAGGAAGCGGCGCCACCAGCGCCGGGCTTCCTCTTCCGTGAACCCGTCCCAGGTGTGGAAGGCAGAGAACTTCAACATCCAGGGCTCCAGGACCTTGGCGAGTTCACGATAGGCCGGCAGGGACTGGCCCGCTTTCAGGTCTCCGGGCAGCGGGGCGAAGCCCAGGGTGACCAGGGCGCGTCCTTCGGTGAGTTCCAGCACGGTGGTGTCGGGTGAGTTCAGGCGTGAGCGGAGCGTCCGAGGGCCACCCATGGCTTCGAGCACGGGTGGGCCCAGGAAGTTCAACCAATGCACGCCGTCGACCTGGGCGCCCTGGCCCATCGTTGAACCTGCTCTGGGCACGCCCCAGCCAGGATGCTGGAACAGTTCTTCCTTGATGCGGGGGAGAGCTCGCCACAGGCCCCTGGAGTATGCGAACGACAGTCCGGCATGCCCCGTCGAGAAGGGGAGGGGGGCCGCGAGTGCCAGGGCCAATTCCCGGAGCGTATCAGGACCTCGTTCCTCCAGGAATCGAACCGGGACCGTGACGCTCAAGGTGCTGAGCGCCATCACCTCAGGATGACGCCAGGGCAGTCGGGCGCGGTAGCTGAATGCGTAGCCATCCGCTTCCGAGGGGGCACCCGTGAGGAATGCATGGGTATCGAACTGTCTCTTGGTCAAAGTCCGGAACCACAGCGAGTCCTCGGCCAGATCCTCCATGAACTCATCCCCTGGAGATTCACCCAGCCTTGTGCGGATTTCGTCCCAGGTTTCTGGCGTGAGGGGAAATGGATCGCCTTCGGCGTCCCAGCTCGTGGTCAAGCCTCCAGGGTCTGAACCCACGGCTTGGAGGTAGGAGTCGAGCGTTCGGGGGATGTGCGCCGCCAATTCCCGATGATCATGGGGCATGTAGAACTCAATGCGCACGACTGGCTGGATGGATGGAATCCCCTTGCCGGGTGGCTCCAACGGAGGATGTCTATTCACGGCTGATCCCCAGCTGGGGTGTGATGATGGCCGGACTGCAATCTCCACCAAGACGTTTGTAGTCCTTGAGCTGTTGGAGCACTTCGGAAGCGCTGAACGGATTGTCTTTGCTTTTCGTGACGCAAGGGAATTTGAAATCGTAGACGCACTGGACCTGGTTCGGCTGGCCTGGGGCATGGAGGACGATGTCGGGCTTCATCGACCCCTCCCATTGGTTCGTCAGTCCGTAGCCTCCTGTGCTCGCCTTGGGCCCGTAGCGTGGCTCGATGGAGACATGGTCAGGAAAAAGCCGGAGGATTTCACGCCGCACGCACTCGAATGCCAGCACATGTTTCATGGTGCCGAGTTCCACTTTTCGTGTGATCGCCTCGCCACGTCTTCGTCCGATCACCCGATTGCACTCGTCATCGTCCGGAATCTTCCCCTCGCCGTACTCACGTTTGTTGACCTGGGAGTTCGCCTCCTTCGCGCACTCCACCAGCAGGTACTCGATGCGCGCGACCTCCGCGGCTTCCAGGACGCGCAACGTGGCGCTGGCGGTCGCCGCCGCCCTCGCGGCCTGGCCCACCCAGGGGAGCACGGCTTCATTGCCCTGCAGGGTGTAACAGGCAGGGTTCCGAAGGCATCCGCTCGTCGCGGAGTCGGTCTGCTCGTAGCGGCTCGGACCCGTCGAAGCACAGGACAGGCAGAGCAGGATGACCAGCCCCCCCGGCCACCAGCGGCTGCCCTCAATCATCCTCTTCGTCCATGTCATGCGCGGCGGCGTTGAACAGGCCAAACCCTCCGGCCTCGTCCTGCGTAATCCCCGCCCTCCGCAGCGCCGGCGAATCCACCGTCTGCCCCACCGCCATCCAGCGCGGCGCGGCCAGCAGCACCCCGTCCTTCGGCAGCTCCGGCAGCAGGTGCTCCAGGTCGTCGAGGATGAACTCCGCGTGCCCCACGTCCTCGGGCTCGCGCAGGCCCTCCGGGGGACGCCACGGGCCTCCGTCCAGGTGCCCGAACGGGAAGCTCCCCGTGCCACTCGCGCCCCCGTAC
>NZ_RAWG01000490.1 GCF_003611735.1 Corallococcus sicarius
GCCGCGGGGGCAGGCGCCCGGGCGAAGGGGCCCCCCCAGGCGCCTGCCCCCGCGGCCGTGCCGCCGCCCGCGAAGGACGAGGCGCGGCGCAACGGCCGGGTGCGGATGCACACGACCATCGACACGCGCAGCGACTCCAACTTCTTCACCGGCTTCTCCATGGACATCAGCGAGGGCGGCGTCTTCATCGCCACGGTGGAGGCGGTGCCGCGCGGCACGCCGGTGGAGCTGGACTTCACCCTGCCGGGCGGCCGGCCCCTCACGGTGAACGGCGTGGTGCGCTGGGCCCGCGACGGCAACGACCGCACCCCGGAGCTGATGCCCGGCGTGGGCGTGCAGTTCACCACACTGCCGCCCGAGGTGGCGCACGCCATCTCGTCGTTCGTCGCCACGCGCGACCCCATGTTCTATCCGGACTGAGCCGGGGGCTTCCTCCAGTCTTCCCCGACCGCTTCGGCAATGCTATGCGCAGCCGGGCAATCCATTTTTAATCTGGACAACCCGACAGCATTGACGGTACCGGAGGAGACATCCTTGAAGTCCCATTCCCTCATCGCATCCCTGGCCCTGGCGGGCCTGCTGTCCGCGTGTGGCCCGGGTGAAGCGCCCGCGCAGCCGTCGCAGCCGGCCTCCGTGCAGGACGTGGGCAGCACCACGCAGTCGCTGGACTGCGCCGCGCTCAGCGCTCCCGTGTACATGCGCGTGCGTCCGGCCACCGGCTCCAGCCTGCTGACGACCAACGCCACGGAGGCCGCCAACGCGGGCACGACGTATGGGTTCACGGATGACCGGGGCACGCCCTTCAAGGCCGCGACGTCCACGGGCACCGGCCTGTCGCCCGTCTACCGGCTCTACAGCCCCGGCAAGGTCGAGCACATCGTCACCATCGACGCCGCGGAGCGCTCGACGCTGATGGCCAATGGCTACACCACCGACGAGGGCGTGGGGTTCTACGCGTCCAAGACGGCGGCCGCGTGCCTCGTGCCCGTCTACCGCTTCAACAACACGACCCTCCAGAAGCACCGCCACGCCGTCACCCAGGCGGAGCGCGACAGCCTCACCGCCGCCGGCTGGGTGAGCGAGGGCATCCAGTTCTACGCGGCGCCCACCGCCGTGGACACGAAGTTCACCCTGGTGGTCATCCCGGACACGCAGCTGGAGACGGTGTACCAGCCCGCGCGGCTGACCCACCGCATGCAGTGGATCGCCGACAACAAGACGGCGCAGGACATCCGCTTCGTGATGCACACCGGCGACCTGATGGACTGGGACACGCCGGACCACCTGCACTACCAGCGCGCGAGCGACGCGTACCAGATCCTGGACACCGCCCAGATTCCCTACGCCATCGCCATTGGCAACCATGACACGGCGGCGGTGTGCCCCGGCGGCAGCGCGTGCCCGGGCAACGTCAACGCGAACCTGCGCAACACCACGACCTTCAACGCGTACTTCCCGCTGTCGCGCTTCAAGGCACTGGGCGGCGTGTACGAGACGGGCAAGTGCGACAACGCCTACCACACGTTCAGCGCGGGCGGCCTGAACTGGCTGGTGCTCAACCTGGAGCTGTGGGCGCGCACGGACGCGGTGAACTGGGCGAAGACGGTGCTGGCGCAGTTCCCCCGGCACAACGTCATCATCATCACCCACTCGCACCTGAACGGCAGCGGCGGCATCGAGCAGGGCAACGGCGGCTACGGCAACAACAGCCCGCAGTACATCTTCGACAACCTCATCAAGCAGTACGCCAACGTGCGCATGGTCTTCTCCGGCCACGTGGGCAACGCCGCCTACCGCACGGACGTGGGCGTCCAGGGCAACACCGTCTACCAGATGCTCAACGCCTACCACGACAGCACGACGAACCCGACGCGGCTCGTGGAGATCGACACCGCCGCCAACACCCTCACCACGCGCGTCTACGCGCCGCTGACGAACACGGAGCGGGCAGACGGCGTGAAGGCATACAGCAACGTGAACTGGGTGCGCTGAAGCGCCGTGGCGGCCCCGTGATACACACGCCCGCTTCCCCTCCAGGGAAGCGGGCTTCGTCGTTCATGGCAATCCGCCCCGCCGCTTGCTATTGAGGCTCCGCCTTGAGCGACGCCTCCTCCCCTGCCCCCGCGCCGTCCGTGTCATTGCTCGCTGGCGGCGGTGAGATGGGCGCGCGGATGCGGGAACTGGACTGGGCGGCCACGCCCCTGGGGCCTCCCGGAACCTGGCCACAGGCGCTGCGCACCCTGGTGCGGCTGATGCTGGACTCCACCCAGCCCATGTTCGTCCTCTGGGGCCCGGAGCTGCGCTACCTCTACAACGATGCGTACAGCCCCTTCATGGGGCCGCAGCACCCGGGGCTCGCCCAGCCGTGCGTCCGTGTGTGGCCGGAGTTCTGGTCGCGGCTCCAGCCGCTCCTGGAGCGCGCGCTCGCGGGGGAGACCGTCTTCGTCGAGGACCAGGCGTTCAACCTCACCATCGAAGGCCAGCCGCAGGAGATCTGGTTCACCTTCTCCTATGTGCCGGCGCGGGACGACACGGGCACCATCGCGGGCGTGTTCTGCGCGCCGGTGGAGACGACCGGGCGCAAGCGCGCGGAGCGGGAGCGCGAGGCGGCGCTGGCCACGCTCCAGTTGGCGCAGCGGGCGGGCGGCGTGGGCATCTTCGAGCTGGACGTGGAGACGCGCACCGTCTTCACGTCGGAGGAGTTCTGCCGCATCTGGGGCATCCCGGTGCGGCCGTCGTACCCCATCGCGGAGCTGCTCACGCGCCTGCACCCGGACGACCAGCCCCGCGTCCGCACCGTGGACGGCACCCTGAGCCCCACCGCGCTGGAATACATCGAGTACCGCGTGCGGCGCGACGACACCGGCGAGGAGCGCTGGGTGGCCCGCCGGGGCGAGGCGCCGCGCGAGGGCATGCGCCGGGTGCCGGGCGTCATCTACGACGTGACGGACCAGAAGCGCGCGGAGGCGGCCCTGCAGGTGCTCACCGCGCGGCTGGAGCAGCAGCTCAGCGCGCGCACCGCGGACCATGACCGGCTGTGGCGCCTGTCCCAGGAGCTGATGCTGGTGTGCGGGTTCGACGGCCGCATCTTCAACGTGAACCCGTCCGCCACGCGCATCCTCGGCTGGTCCGAGCCGGAGATGGTGGGACGGGCGGTGTCGGAGTTCATCCACCCGGACGACCTGGAGGCCACCGCGGCGGAGCTGCAGCGGCTCTCCAGCGGCGTCACCACGCTGGCGTTCCAGAACCGCTACCGCCACCGGGACGGCTCCTACCGCGTGCTGGACTGGACGGCGGTGCCGGACGAGGGCCGCATCCACGCGGTGGGGCGCGACATCACCCAGGAGCGCGAGGCGGCCCAGGCGCTGCACCAGGCCGAGGAGGCCCTGCGCCAGGCGCAGAAGATGGAGGCGGTGGGGCAGCTCACGGGCGGCATCGCGCACGACTTCAACAACCTGCTGCAGGGCATCATCGGGTCGCTGGACCTGGTGCAGAAGCGCCTGGGCCAGGGACGCACGGAGGAGCTGGGCCGCTTCATCACGGGCGCGAGGTCCTCCGCGCACCGGGCGGCCTCGCTCACGCACCGCCTGCTGGCCTTCTCCCGGCGGCAGCCGCTGGACCCGCGCCCCACGGACGTCAACCAGCTGGTGGACTCCATGGAGGACCTGCTGCGCCGCACGCTGGGGGAGACCATCCAGCTGGAGCTGGCGCTCACGCCGGCGCCGTGGACGACGCTGTGCGACCCGAACCAGCTGGAGAGCGCGGTGCTCAACCTGGTCATCAACGCGCGCGACGCCATGCCCTACGGCGGCCGCCTGCGCGTGGAGACGCTCAACGTGCGGATGGACCCGCCGGTGAGCGGGGACCTGACGCCCGGCGCCTACGTGCGCCTGAGCGTCACCGACACCGGCGTGGGGATGACCCCGGACGTCATCGCGCGCGCGTTCGAGCCCTTCTTCACCACCAAGCCGCAGGGCCAGGGCACGGGCCTGGGCCTGTCGATGATCTACGGCTTCGCGCGCCAGTCGGAAGGCTCCGCGCGCATCCAGAGCGAGCCCGGCCGGGGCACCACGGTGTCGCTGTTCCTGCCACGCGCCCGCGGGGAGGCCGGCCCGGAGGCGGTGGACTCCGAGGGGCCGGGCGAGGAGCACCTCGCGCGGGGCGGCGAGGTGGTGGTGCTGGTGGAGGACGAGCCGGTGGTGCGCGCCCTCATCCAGGAGGTGCTCCAGGAGCTGGGCTACCAGGTGCGGGAGGCGGAGGACGGTCCGTCCGGCCTGCGCCTGCTGGAGTCCATGCCGCGCGTGGACCTGCTGGTGACGGACATCGGCCTGCCGGGAGGCATCACCGGGCGGCAGCTCGCGGACGTCGCGCGGCTGCGGCGCCCGGCCCTCAAGGTGCTCTTCCTCACGGGCTACGCGCAGGCCGCGGCCCAGGCCTCCGGGTTCCTCCAGCCCGGCATGGAGATGATGACGAAGCCCGTGGCCATGGATGCGCTGGTGGCGCGCGTGCGACAGATGCTGGAAGAGACGTAGGGCCTTCCCAATCCCAGCCGGCATGCACATCGCGGTCGCAAACCCTATCGTAGGCCTGCCCGCATCCGTCGGATACCGGACCCGGCTTGCCCTGGTGGGCTGAAACACGGCCCGGTGGCTGGCGGAAAGACACACAATCCACGAGGGGGTGTGCCTGCTTCCCCCCAAGGAGACCCTGTCCGCATGAGCACGCCCACCCGGACCTCGCCCCCCCTGGGGGGCCGT
>NZ_RAWG01000491.1 GCF_003611735.1 Corallococcus sicarius
GGTCCACCCCGGCCAGCACGGGCACCTCCACCGTGCCGCCCATGGTCCGCCTGCGGGGCGTGTCCAAGACGTACCGGCGCGGCACGGTGGAGGTGCCCGTGCTGGCCGGGGTGGACCTGTCCATCGACACCGGCGCCTTCGAGGCCTTCATGGGCCCCTCCGGCTCCGGCAAGTCCACGCTGCTCAACCTCATCTCCGGGTTGGACAGGCCCACCACCGGAGTCGCCGAGGTGGCCGGCCGCGACCTGGCCCAGCTGGATGACCGAGAGCTGAGCGACTGGCGCGCCGCCCACGTGGGCTTCGTCTTCCAGCTCTACAACCTCATCCCCGTGCTCACCGCGGCGGAGAACGTGGAGCTGCCGCTGCTGCTCACGCCGCTGTCGCGCGCTGAGCGGCGCCGGCACGTGGCCGCCGCGCTGGAGCTGGTGGGCCTGTCCCACCGCGTGGGCCACCGACCGCCGCAGCTGTCCGGCGGCGAGCAGCAGCGCGTGGCCATTGCCCGCGCCATCGTCACGGACCCGGACCTCATCATCGCGGACGAGCCCACGGGGGACCTGGACCGCAAGGCGGCCGAGGCCGTGTTGGACCTCTTCGAGGTGCTCCACCGGGACCTGCACAAGACGCTCGTCATGGTGACGCATGATCCGCATGCCGCGCAGCGCGCCGGGCGCGTCCACCACCTGGACAAGGGGGTGCTCCAGTGAACTACGTGGGACTCGCGGGGCGGGATCTGCTGCGCAACCCGCTGCGCCTGACGCTGACCATCCTCGCGGGCGCGGTGGGCGTGACGGCCTTCATCTTCCTGCGCACCGTCATCGACCTCTTCTACTTCGGTGCGCAGGCCGCGCAGGTGGACCGGCTCATCGTCCGCAACAAGGTGTCCATCACCCAGCCCCTGCCCCTGTCGTATTACGCGCGCATCGCGGCGCTGCCGGGCGTCACCGCCGTCACCCACCAGGAGTGGTTCGGCGGCTCGCTGGGCGAGTCGCGCAAGGACTTCTTCGCCAACTTCGCCATCGACCCCGACACCTTCCTGGAGGTCTTCCCCGAGTACGCCACCACGCCCCAGGAGCTCGCCGCCCTCCGCGGCGACCCGTGCGGCGCGCTCGTCGGGGAGAAGCTGGCCCGGCGCTTCGGCTGGAAGCCAGGAGACCGGGTGACGCTCAAGGGGACAATCTACCCCGGAGACTGGACGCTCAACGTGCGCGGCATCTACACCGGCACGCGCCCGGGGGCGGACACCACGGCGCTGGTGTTCGGTTACCGCTGCCTCAACGAGAGCGCCATGTTGCCCCAGGCCATGAAGGACAAGGCCGGCATCTACGCGGTGCGGGTGGATGATCCGGCGCGCTCGGGCGAGGTGGCGGCGGCCATCGACCGCATGTTCGACAACAGCCCGTTCCCGACGAAGACGGAGAGCGAGAAGGCCTTCCAGCTGGGCTTCGTGGCCATGTCGTCCGCCATCCTCACCGCGGTGAAGGTGGTGTCCACCGTCATCCTGCTCATCATCCTGCTCGTCATCGGCAATACGCTGGCCATGGGGGTGCGCGAGCGCACCCGTGACATCGCCACGTTGCGCGCCATGGGCTTCCGCCCGCGCACCGTGGTGGCGCTGGTGCTGGCCGAGTCCTCCGTCATCGGCCTGTGCGCCGCGGCGCTGGGCGTGGCGGCCGCGCCGGTGCTGGTCAACGCCTTCGGGAAGCTCATCGCCGCGCAGTTCGGCCAGCTGCCGGACCACCTCATGCGCGGGCGCACGCTGGTCGTCTCCGCGCTCGCGGCGGTGGTGGTGGCGCTGCTGGCGGGCCTGGGGCCGGCCCTGCGCGCGGCGCGGCTGCCGGTGGCCGAAGGCCTGCGCAAGGTGGCCTGAGCCATGGTGCCGCTCTTCTACAACGCGCGCAGCCTGTGGGCGCGCCGGCTGTCCACCGGCCTCACGGTGGTGGGCCTGGGGCTCGTCGTCTTCGTCTTCTCCTCGGTGCTGATGCTGGCCAACGGCATCGAGTCCGCGCTGGCGTCGGGCGGGGACGCCTCCAACGTCGTCGTCCTGCGCAAGGGGGCCACCAGCGAGCTCGTCAGCGGCGTGGAGCGGGACGCGGTGCGCGTCCTCTCCACGGACCCGGAGGTGGCGTCCGGGCCTGACGGCGCGCCGCTGGTGGCCGGGGAGCTGGTGGTGCTGGTGACGCTGCCGCGCGGGGGCACCCAGGCGATGAACACCACGGCGCGCGGCATCAGCGCGGGGAGCTTCGCGGCGCGGCCGGAGGTCCAGCTCGTCTCCGGGCGCAAGCCCCGGCCGGGCACCCACGAGGTGGCGCTGGGCCGCTCCCTCGTGGGCTCCTCGCCGGAGGCCCGGCCCGGCGGAGCGCTGCGCTTCGCCCAGCAGCGCTGGCCGGTGGTGGGCATCTTCGAGGCCCGGGGCGGCGCCTTCGAATCCGAGCTGTGGACGGACGCCCGGCGCCTGGGTGCGGCCTTCGGGCGCGACGACTACAGCTCCGCGCTGGTGCGGCTGCGCTCGCCCTCGGAGGCGGACGCCTTCGCGAAGCGCGTGGAGGCCGACCCGCGCCTCACGCTGGAGGGCAAGCCGGAGCCGGCGTACTGGGCGGACCAGGCCAGCGGGCTGGCCACCTTCATCCGCGTGCTGGGCCTCTTCGTGTCCTTCGTCTTCAGCGTGGGCGCGGTGCTGGGCGCGATGATCACGATGTACGCCCAGGTGGCGACGCGCATCGCGGAGCTGGGCATGCTGCGCGCGCTGGGCTTCCGGCGGCGCAGCGTGCTGGCCAGCGTGGTGGTGGAGTCCGCCATGCTGGGCGCCGCGGGCGGGGTGCTGGGAGCCCTGGGCGCGCTGGCCACGCGGTGGATCCACATCCGCACGCTGAACTTCCAGACCTTCTCCGAGGTGGGCTTCGGCTTCTCGCCCACGCCCGGCATCGTCCTGGGCGCGGTGCTGTTCGGCACGCTGATGGGGCTCATCGGCGGGCTGCTGCCCGCGCTGCGCGCCGCGCGCCTGTCCATCCTCGACGCGCTGCGCGCCTGAGCGCCGCGACGCCGCCTCAGGGATGCGTCGCGCCTCGGTCCTCATGGTTCTGGAGGAGCGCGGTGAACCACTGTTGCTTGCGCACGGCGCCCAGGCGGGCATCGCTCCTGAGTCGCTCAACCTCCGGCAGCGCCCCATGCTCTCGCGCCCGATGGAGCCACGCACGGCAGTCCTGCTCATGCCCCGTGCGCGCCGCGATGCAGGCCAACTCGTAGGCGGCGGAGCCAGGTTTTATCCCTTCCGCCTTTTCGAGCTTCTGGCGCGCCAGTTCGAACAGGTGCTCCGCCTCCTCGCCCTTCTTCAGGAGGGCCAACACCAACAGGGCCCGGAGGGAGAGCACGGAGCTCCAAGCAAGGAGGTCCTGGTACCTGTCCGGCCTGAGACGAACGGCCTCGGCGAACTTCTGCTCGCCCTGCGCGAACAGGCGGTCCGACTTCCCGGTGTCCCCCATCAAACTGCCCAGGGCCCGATGACAGAGCGAAACCCCCCAAGCACCGAAGGCCTCGGGCATGTCCGGCTTGAGACGAACGGCCTCGGCGAACTTCTGCTCGCCCTGCGCGAACAGGCGGTCCGAATCCGCGCCCTCCTTCATCGCTTGATTGCACAGCGCGACGCCTTGAGTGAGGTATTCCCTGGCGAGTGGCTCCTGCAGGGCTGGATCCGGGCCCACACCGCCTTGCAGGTGGACGAGCAGCTCCCCCAGCCGGCTCCGTGGGACCATGGAGGCGGCGCTGATTCGGACGGGCTCCCAGATGCTCCAGCGCATCAGCTCCGGCAGCTCCGACAAACCCAGCTCGGCGATCAGCGGCTGATAGATCTGCATGGCCAACTCGAACTGCGCGCGGCCCTGCGGGCCCACCAGGTGCTCAATCCACGCTCCTTCGGAGAGCTGGCCCATGAGGTACGCCTGCGCGGAGTCCTGGATCCGAGAATCCACCGTCAGGTGGGGATCGCCGTTTCCATCGACGACGGAGACGATCATCGCCGCGAACAAGCCATGCTGGATTGACGGCAGGCCGCTCGTCGCAGACGGGAAGCCGCCGGGGGATGACAGTGTCAGACTCGGATTCGCTCCGATGGATGCCAGGATGCCGTTGAGGCCACTGACCGTCTCTGCTTCCGCCTGGCGGTCCGCCGCCTGCATCCGGACTGCGGACTGCATCCCCTGAAGTTCCTGTCGGAGTGCCGCGACCGTCTCCGGGGTGAACTCGCGGAATTGGAGACGGGCTCCGAGTGTCGCGACTGCCGGGTTCTCAAGAAACACGCGATACAGAGCGTCGAGGCTGGCACTGTTCGTCGTTCGTCCTACACCTTCAAACCCGAGACGTGGATCCATGACACCCGTGAAGCTCTGTACGGGCGGGACCACTGACAACCCGCTTCTTGATCCAGGGCACCCTCGAGCAGGAGGCAGGGCCTTGGCTAACCTACTCGAGCGCCGCCCACAGGCCACCGTCCGGCACGATGCCGTGCTGGAGCGCTTCTGGCCAGGGACGGACGGCCCACGGTTCCGCCAGAAGCTGAGGGCTATCGCCGAGGGGGGCGAGGGCGTCCGTGTCGACATGAAGGAGGCCCACGTCACGCCGCTCGAACTCTTCCGCACGGCCCGCTGGCTCGCGGATTCCTGCAGTTCTGGCAGGAGAGGGCCGGTGCACCGTATCCGCCCGGTCCTTCCATGTCTTGGTAGGGGGCGGGAAGCCGGGGGGCATGGCAGG
>NZ_RAWG01000492.1 GCF_003611735.1 Corallococcus sicarius
GCCTCCCCCTCCAGCTCCACCACCCGCACGTCCTTCACGCCTGCGCCGGCGAGCCGCCACGCGGCGGACAGCCCGGCCGCGCCCGCGCCCACCACCAGCACGTCCACCGGTTCAAAGGTCTCCGCGCGCGGCAGCGGACCGCCCCGCAGCTTGTGGCCGGTGTCCACCGCCCGGTCCACGATGGCGCCCGGCACCGGCGCGCGGGGCGCCTGCTGCCGCTGACACGCGCTCGCGACGGAGGCGCCCAGGAACGCGGCCACCAGCTCGCGCCGCGTCAGTTCCACCGACGCCATTCCTCTTCGTAGTAGTGCACCAGCACCTGGTTGTTCAGCCGGTTCACCTCCGCCGGCAGGGGCGCCATGTCCGGCGGGAAGCGCGTGAGGGCCTCCAGCGTGTGCTCGTCCAGGAACACGAGCCCCTCTGGCAGCGCGCGGTGCCGGCCGGGCGCCTCCAGCGCCACCATCACGTAGCCCCACTCGCCGAAGGACGGCACCAGCGCGTGGTACGGCTCCGTCCAGAAGCCCGCCGCCTTGAGCGTCGTCGCCACGCACCAGAACGAGCGCCGCGCGAACAGGGGGCTGGTGCTCTGGATGACCGCCACCCCGCCCGGCGACAGGCGCCGCTTCAGGATTTTGTAGAAGCCCGTCGTGTACAGCTTCCCCAGCGCGAAGTTGTTGGGGTCCGGGAAGTCCACCACCACCACGTCGTAGGAGCCCGTGCCCTCGGACAGGAACTGCATCGCGTCCGTGTTGATGACGCGCACCTTCGGGTGCGTCAGCGCGTGCCCGTTGAGCGCCGCCAGCTCCTGGTAGCCCGTGGCCAGCCCGGTGATGGCCGGGTCCAGGTCCACCAGCGTGACGGACTTCACCTCCGGGTAGCGCAGCACCTCGCGCGCCGCGAGCCCGTCACCGCCGCCCAGGATGAGCACGTGCTCCACGGAGCGCGCGCGCACCATGGCCGGGTGCACCAGGGACTCGTGGTAGCGGTACTCGTCGATGCTGGCGAACTGGAGGTTGCCGTTGAGGAACAGCGAGAAGCCCCGCTTGCCGCGCGTGACGATGATGCGCTGGTACGGGGAGCTGGTCGCGTGCACCACCTCGTCCGCGTAGAGCTGGTCCTCGTAGAACGTCGTCAGCCGGTCCCCCAGCGCGAAGCACACGAGCAGCCCCGCGCACAGCAGCACGGCCTTGATGCGCAGGCGCACGGGGTTGGCCAGCACGGGCGCCAGAAGCCACGTGCTCCACAGCCCCACGCCCGCGTTCAACAGGCCGAAGAGGAGCGACGTGCGCACCAGCCCCAGCTTCGGCACGAGCAGGAGCGGGAACGCCACGCTCGCGGCCAGCGCGCCCAGGTAGTCGAACGTCAGCACCTGGCTGACCAGGTCCTTGAACTTGAGCTGGTCCTGCAGGATGCGCAGGAGCAGGGGAATCTCCAGCCCCACCAGCGTGCCAATCACCAGCACGCTGCCGTACAGCACGACGGGGAAGACGCTGGTGAGCGTGAAGGTGAGGAACAGCATCGGCGCGCACAGGCCGCCGACGAGCGCCACCGCCAGCTCTATCTCCACGAAGCGCTGGGCCACCCCGCGCTCCACGAAGCGCGACAGGTAGCTGCCAATCCCCATCGCGAACAGGTAGCCGCCGATGACGGTGGAGAACTGGGTGATGCTGTCCCCCAGCAGGTAGCTGGCGAGCGTCCCGACGATGAGCTCGTAGATGAGCCCGCACGTCGCGATGACGAGGACGGTGAGGAAGAGCAGCGTCTTGTTCAAAGCGTCACGTCGTTCAGCCGCTGATGGCCGCCGCGATGATGATGGCCAGCCCCAGGATGAAGGAGCCGATGACGATGCCCAGCGCCGTGTTCTGGTCGGCTTCAATCTCCTTGTGCACGTCGTAGGGGAGGATGAGCCGGATGACGAAGAAGCCGGCGACGAACACCGCCAGCCCGATGATCGAATAGATGACGCTCGCCAACACTCCCTGCAGCGTCACCACCACTCCGAGCAGCAGCACCATCACTTGCCTCCCATGAATCCGCCGGTCCACAGCAGCACGCCGCCGGGGCCGCGCCGCACATCCCCCGTCACCCTGCCGCGCTCCTCGCCACTGAACGGAGCCCAGCCGGTAAAGGTCGCCCACCCGTAGGCCAGCAGCACCAGCCCGCCAAGGTAC
This sequence comes from Corallococcus sicarius, assembly GCF_003611735.1. Classification (GTDB taxonomy): domain Bacteria; phylum Myxococcota; class Myxococcia; order Myxococcales; family Myxococcaceae; genus Corallococcus; species Corallococcus sicarius. The sequence goes on from NZ_RAWG01000492.1 coordinate 2,172, forward strand.
TTCATCGTCCACCTCCGTCCGCGCTCGCCGCGGGGCCTACTGCAGGTTGCTTTCCTTCCACCGCTCGGTCTCGAAGCCGGTGGAGCCGATGAGCGACAGCCCCGGCGCCAGGAGCAGCAGCACCAGCGCGATGACGAGCCAGCTTTCGTTGACCGTGTCGTGCGTCAGCCGCACCCGGTACCCGATGCCGCCCCGGTTCGCCACCTGGAGCCCCAGGTTCGGGTCGTACGACGTGGTGGTGCGCAGCACGTACTTGCCCGCGGGCACCGTGGACAGGAACACGCTGCCCTGGTTGCCGCCCTCGCTCCAGGAGCCGTCGCTGTCACGCCCGTGGTAGTAGCTGATCTCCTCGTAGAAGCTCACCACGTCCTGCGTCTGCTGGTTCACCAGGTCGCCCTGCACGCCCACCCACGCGTTGTCGAGCGCGTTGGCCACCGCCACCTCCACCCGGACGTTGCCCGCGCGGGTGATTTCGAACGGCTCGCTGAAGTGCATGGTGGCGGGGGTGCCGGATGACGCGCCCGGTGGCACCTGCACCAGCATGTCCAGCACCTGCGCGTTGAGCGCCCGCGCGTGGAGGAAGGCCGACAGCGCGAGCAGCGCCACCACCCAGATGCCCGTCCAGACCAGCGTCTCCATCAGCTTCTTGCGGCGCGTGTTCGGCTGGCTGGGGGAGATGCCCCGGGGCTCCGGCAGCGGCTCCTTCAGCTTGAACGCGGCCTGCACCTGCTCCGGCGTGAGGTACTCGCCGTGGGTGTACGTGACTTCGTTGTCGGTGGCGTCCTCGTTCACGGAGTACGGCGGCGCGACGTACTCGGTGGCGTGCGCCGTCTCGCCCTGGAACACCTGCCAGTAGAACTCGCCCACCACCGCGTCGGTGACGGCGGTGACGGACTGGAAGGCCTTGTAGCGCCGGCCCTCGTAGTACGCGGAAGACTGCGGCACCACGTCCGCGTCACCCGCCGCCAGGGGCTTCAGGAACACCCAGTGGCCGTTGGACTCCATCAGCCAGGTGAAGCCGCGCGTCGGGTGGTAGAGCAGGTACTCCAGCCACGGGTAGCGCGTGCCCTCCACCACGCACGAGCGCTCCTGGTAGCCGATGAGGATCCACTCCACCCCGTCGAGCGTCCCCTTCATGCCCAGCGACAGGTCCGCCGGCAGGTCCGGCTTCTGGAGCAGCTTGAGGAACGACAGCTTGCCCTTGCTCACGTCCAGGAGCGCGCCGCAGTACGGGCACGCCACGCGCATCGTCTGGTCCGGCGCGCGCAACTCCAGCGGGCCGTTGCACTGGGTGCAGCGCGCCTGCTGGAGCGTGGCCTTGCGCACGCGCGGGCGCAGGTCGTTGGCGGGGATGCCCAGCTGCGACAGCTCCAGCCGCTGGCCCAGGAAGACCTCCGGGTCGCGGTCGCGCGTGCCGAAGTCCAGCGTGACGAACAGGCCCCGGGGGCCCGTGGCGTCCACGTAGTAGGCGTCCTGGGAGGAGTCCACGTCGCTGGGGAGCTGCCCCTCCGCCGCCACCACGCGCCCGTGGCCCCGCTCCTCAATCACCAGCGGGCGGTTGCGCAGGCGCAGGCGGTCACCGGGGTGGAGCGCGTCCAGCTCCAGCCCCTCCTCCACGCCCGCGTCGAAGAGCAGGTGGAAGGCGCCCTCGGACTCGCTGAGCCAGCCGGTGCGGCCGTCCGCCATCTCCACGTACCACTCGTCCCAGGGCCCGGCGCCATGGTCCTTCTGGAGGTGGCCGACGATTTGATAGGCGCTGCTGTTGACGCGCCCCTCCAGGCCCAGGCGCAGCGGGGAGTCGGTCTCCACGACGCGGGCCACCCGGCCGTGGGACTCCAGGTCCACGCCGGTGCGCGCCACCATCGTCTGGCAGTGGCCGCACACGACCACCTGCGCCGAACCGACGGTGAACTCCACGCTCGCCCCACACGACGGACACGCCCCCTGCGTCACGCCTCCACCCCTCTCGACAGCTCTCGCACGCGGCAGGACGTGGCGCCCAGGTACCGGGCCGCCAGCGCGGTGAAGTCCGGACAGGCGCGGGTGCGGCAGCAGTAGACGTTGAGCGCGGCGAAGCCGTGCTCCGGGAAGGTGTGGATGGCCAGGTGGCTCTCGGCCAGCAGCGCCAGCCCGGTGATGCCCCCCGGCTCCGGGAAGACGTGCCACTGGGGCTGGCCCACGACCTTGAGGTCCAATGCGACGACGAGCGCCTCGAAGAGGGCCGCCAGGGCGGGCGCGTCCTTGAGCCGTTCCGGCGCGCAGCCGCTCGCGTCAACCAGCCATTCCTGTCCGGTTGTCACAGGGAAAACCTCCGGGGATGGCTGGACTCTTTAGCACGCCGTGGCCGGGTCGAAAGCCGCTAGGATGCCGGCGCCATGCGCACCCGATTCCTGACCATTGGTTTCCTCTGCCTCGCCCTCACCGCGTGCTCCAAGGACAAGGAGTCCGAAGGCAAGGCCTCCCCGCCCCCCACGGGC
>NZ_RAWG01000493.1 GCF_003611735.1 Corallococcus sicarius
GTCCCACACCCGTACCCTCCTGCCCCTCCTGGGCGCGCTGCTCCTGTCGAGCGCCGCCCCCGCCACGGAAGCGCCCGCCCGTCTGCCCGACGCCCCGACGCTGAAGCGGATGACCGCGCGCTTCGTCCCGGTGGACCTGAAGGTGGACGTCTCGAAGCTGCCGGACGCGGAGAAGCGCGCCCTGACCAAGGTGGTCCAGGCCGCGAAGCTGATGGACCCCCTCTTCCTGCGCCAGGCGTGGGCGGGCAACGAGACCCTGCTCCTGGACCTGGTGAAGGACACCACGCCCCTGGGCAAGGAGCGGCTGCACGCGTTCCTGCTCAACAAGGGCCCCTGGTCGCGCCTGGACGAGGCGAAGGCGTTCCTGCCCGGCGTGCCGGCGAAGCCGGAGGAGGGGAACTTCTACCCCGCGGGCGCCACCAAGGCGGAGGTGGAGGCGTGGGTGAAGGGGCTGCCGGAGGCGCAGCAGCCCGCGGCCACGGGCTTCTTCACCACGATTCGCAAGGGGCCGGACGGCAAGTTCGTGAGCGTGCCCTACAGCATCGAATACCAGGGCGAGCTGGGGCAGGCCGCGCAGCTGTTGCGCGAGGCGGCGGCGCTCACCCAGCAGCCCACGCTCAAGGCCTTCCTGGAGAAGCGCGCGGCGGCGTTCCTGTCCAACGACTACTACGCGAGCGAGGTCGCGTGGATGGAGCTGGACGCGAGCGTGGAGCCCACCATCGGGCCCTATGAGGTCTACGAGGACGGCTGGTTCAACTACAAGGCCGCGTTCGAGGCGTTCATCGGCGTGCGCGACGACGTGGAGACGCAGAAGCTGGCGAAGTTCAGCGCGGAGCTGCAGGAGCTGGAGAACAACCTCCCCATCGAGCCCGCGCTGCGCAACCCGAAGCTGGGTGCCCTGGCCCCCATCCGCGTCATCAACAGCCTGTACTCCTCCGGGGACGGCAACCGGGGCGTGCAGACGGCGGCCTTCAACCTGCCCAACGACGAGCGCGTGGCGGCGGAGAAGGGCACCAAGCGCGTGATGCTCAAGAACGTGCAGGAGGCGAAGTTCCAGCGCGTGCTCTTGCCCATCGCGAAGGTGGCGCTGCCCGCGAAGGACCGCAAGGACGTGGCCTTCGACGCCTTCTTCACGCACATCCTCATGCACGAGCTGATGCACGGCCTGGGGCCCCACAACGTCACCGTGGCCGGGAAGCAGACGACGGTGCGGCAGGCGCTGCAGGCGTCCTCCAGCGCCATCGAGGAGGCCAAGGCGGACATCTCCGGCCTGTGGGCGCTCCAGCGACTGGTGGACAAGGGCACCCTGGACAAGGGGCTCCAGCGCACCATGTACACGACGTTCCTCGCGTCCGCGTTCCGCTCCATCCGCTTCGGCATCGACGAGGCGCACGGCAAGGGCATCGCGCTGCAGCTCAACCACTTCCTCGACACCGGCGCGGTGAAGGTGAACGCGGACGGCACCTTCGAGGTGGTGCCGGAGAAGATGCAGGCCTCCATCAACGCGCTGACGACCCAGCTGATGACCCTCCAGGCGAAGGGTGACCGCGCGGCGGCGGAAGCGCTGCTCGCGAAGCAGGGCGTGGTGCGGCCCTCCGTGCAGAAGGTGCTGGAGCGGCTGAAGAACGTGCCGGTGGACATCGAGCCGCGCTACGTCACCGCCGACGCGCTGGTGCGGGACTTCGGCCTGCCCGCCGCCGCTCCCACGGCAGCCGGGACGAAGGAGCGTTAGGGAAGGCCCATGGCGCTTCCGTCCCACCCCCGTCACATGCCCCCCGACCCGTGGGGCATCGTCCTGGCCCTCACCGTCCTGGGCGCGTGGGGTGGGCACCTGGCCTGGCTCCTGGCCGGGCCCGCGCGGCCATGGGACTCACCGCTTACCTGGCTGCACGTCCTCCTCCAGATGTGGCTGTCCACCGGCCTCTTCATCACCGGCCATGACGCCATGCACGGCACCGTGTCCCTGCACCGCCGGGTGAACGCGGCGGTGGGCACGGTGGCCTGCTTCCTCTTCGCGGGCCTGTCCTACCGGCGGCTGGTGGTGAACCACCGCGCCCACCACGCGGACCCCACCGGGGAGCACGACCCGGACTTCGCCACCCGCACCCAGGCCTTCTGGCCGTGGTTCGGCACCTTCATGGTGCGCTACACGACGTGGCCGCAGCTGCTGGTGATGGCGCTGAAGTTCAACGCGCTGCTCCTCCTGGGCGTGTCCCAGGCGCGCATCCTGGGCTTCTGGGTGCTGCCGTCGGTGCTGGCCACCGTGCAGCTCTTCTACTTCGGCACCTGGCGGCCCCACCGGCGGCCGGACACGGAGGCCATGGCGCCGCACCACGCGCGCACCCTGCCGCGCAACCACCTGTGGGCCCTCCTGTCGTGCTTCTTCTTCGGCTACCACTGGGAGCACCACGAGTCCCCCGGCACGCCCTGGTGGCGGCTGTGGCGGGTGAAGGACGCCCGGCTGTAACCGGAAGGGCGGCTGGGGCGTTATAGAGGGGCCATGCGCGACAAGCTCCCCCCCGAGCCCCCTGGCTCCGAGGTAACGCCCGAGAAGCTCTACCTGCGCCGCCGCGAGCTCATCAAGAACGCGGGCCTGTTCGCGGGCACCGCCGCGGTGGTGGGAGGCGGGCTGTACCTGCTGGGCCTGAAGCGGACGCAGCCCATGGACGGCTTCGTGCCGGACGCGGGCGCGGTGGCGCAGCCGGTGGTCCCCGCCCGGGGCGCCTTCGACACGGCCGAGCCGCGCACGTCCTACGAGGACATCACCACCTACAACAACTTCTACGAGTTCGGCCTGGACAAGAACGACCCGGCCCGCCGCGCGCACACGCTGAAGACGCGGCCGTGGACCGTCGTCGTCGACGGCGAGGTGCACCAGCCGCGGACGGTGGACGTGGATCAGCTCATCTCCAGCTTCCCCCTGGAGGAGCGCGTCTACCGGATGCGCTGCGTGGAGGCCTGGTCCATGGTGATTCCGTGGCTGGGCATCCCCCTGGGCAAGCTCCTGGAGCAGGTGCAGCCCACGTCCTTCGCGAAGTACGTGGCCTTCACCACGCTGGAGGATCCGGAGCAGATGCCCGGCCAGAAGAGCCCGGTGCTGGACTGGCCCTACGTGGAGGGCCTGCGCCTGGATGAGGCCCTGCACCCGCTGACGCTGCTGGCCACGGGCCTGTACGGCAAGCAGTTGCCCGCGCAGAACGGCGCGCCGCTGCGGCTGGTGGTGCCGTGGAAGTATGGCTTCAAGGGCATCAAGTCCATCGTGCGCATCACGCTCACGCGCGAGCAGCCGCGCACGACGTGGAACCTGGCCAACGGGCGGGAGTACGGCTTCTACGCCAACGTGAACCCGGAGGTGGACCACCCGCGCTGGAGCCAGGCCTCCGAGCGCCGCATCGGCGACAGCGGGCGGCGGCCCACGCTGCCCTTCAACGGCTACGCGGAGCAGGTGGCCGACCTCTACCGTGGCATGGACCTGAAGCGGGACTTCTAGCGCATGGCTTCCAAGCAACCCTGGCTCAACCCCGCCGTCGCTGTCGGGGGACTGGCGCCACTCGCCCAGCTCGCGGTGCAGGGGGCCCAGGGGCAACTCGGGGCCAACGGCATCGAGTTCGCCCTCAACCAGACGGGCCTCTTCGCGCTCGCGATGCTGCTCGCGTCGCTGGCGTGCACGCCCGTGCGGCTCGTCTCCGGCTGGACGTGGCCCGCGCGGATCCGCCGCACGCTGGGGCTCCTGGCGTTCACGTACGCGGGCGCGCACTTCCTCACGTATGCGGTGTTGGACCAGGGCGTGGACGTGCGCGCCATGGTGGAGGACGTGGTGACGCGGCCCTTCATCACCGTGGGCTTCACCGCGTTCGTGCTGCTGGTGCCGCTGGCCGTCACCTCCACGAACCGCCAGGTGCGCAGGCTGGGCTTCCCGAAGTGGCAGCGCCTGCACCGGCTGGCCTACGTGGCCGCGGTGCTGGGCGTGGTGCACTTCGTGTGGCGGGTGAAGAAGGACGTGACGGAGCCGGCGCTCTACGGGGCCGTGCTGGCGCTGCTGCTGGCCGTGCGGGTGGGGGAGGCCGTGCGCAAGCGCCGGGCGCTCGCCGCCGCGCAGCGCACGGCCTGAGGCGTCGCTCGCCAGCCCGCTACTTCGCGGCGCGGGGCAGCGGGAGGATGGTGTCCACCAGCGTCATCAGCTGCGCGCAGCTCACCGGCTTGCGCACGAACGCGCTGATGCCGGCCTTCTGACCGAGCGCCCGCACCTCCGCCACGTTCGGATCGCCGGTCATCATCAGGATGGGGACCTTGGACAGCCGGGCGTTCGCGCTGGCGCGAATCTGTCCGGCGAAGTCCGCGCCGTTCATCCCGTCCATGTGGAAGTCCGTGAGGATGAGGTCCACCGGCTCCGCTTCCGCGACCTTGAGTCCCTCTTCCGCGGACTCGGCCTCCAGGAACTCGAAGCTGCGGGCCATCAGGTAGATCTTCAGCAGCGTCCGGATGGAGCGGCTGTCGTCCACCAGCAGCACGCGCTGCGGGCCATTCCCCGAGGCCGTCTGTCTCCTTATACACATCT
>NZ_RAWG01000494.1 GCF_003611735.1 Corallococcus sicarius
ATAGCCCCCCGGTCCCGCCCCGTGAACCACCAGCGGCGGCCGCACCGACAGCCCCCGGTCCTGATCCCTCAGCGCCTGCACCAGGAAGCGCGTCGCCGGGGCCTCCACGCGCGCATGCACGCACCGCAGCACCCGGGGGAACAGCCGCGCCCGCGCCAGCACCCCCAGCACCTCCGCGAGCCGCGCCGCCGGATACACCAGGCTCACCGCACCGCCCGGCCGCAGCGCATGCCGCGCCGCCGCGACCACCGCGTCCACGTCACACGCCACCTCCGACTTGGACACGGCCCGCTCGGCGTCCGGACTCACCACCCCCGCCTGGGCCCGGCGGAACGGCGGGTTCGACACCACCTGGGCGTAGGCCCCGGGCGACAGCAGCGTCCGCGCCTCCCGCAGGTCCCCGAGCACCGGCCGCACCCGGCCCTCACACCCGTTGAGCGCCACCGCGCGCACCAGCCTCGCGTGCACCCCGGGCTGCAGCTCCAGCGCATCCACCGGGCCCGCGACGCCGAACTGCTTCACCAGCAGCAGCGACACCACGCCACTGCCCGCGCCCAGCTCCAGCACCGGCCCGGCGGTCAGCACCCGCCCTTCCGTGGCCGCGAAGTGCGCGAGCAGCACCGCGTCCAACGTGAAGCGGTAGCCCGAGCGGCGCTGGAACACCCGCACGTCCGCGGTGCCAATGGAGTCCAGCGTCTCGTCGGCTTCGAGGGAAGCCGTCACGTCAGCGCGCGCCGTGCATCCGCTCGGCGACGTCCAGCACCTTCGCCTCACAGGAGACGTGGTCCAGGTGGCTGGCCTCCACGAGCCCCGTGGGGCTGGTGACGTTCACCTCCGTGAGGTAGTCGCCCAGCACGTCGATGCCCACCAGGATGAGCCCCTTCTCCTGGAGCGCGGGCTTGAGCCGCTGGCAGATGTGCAGGTCGCGCGCGGTGATCTCCGCCTTCATCGGCGTGCCACCCGCGGCCATGTTGCCCCGGTGGTCCGCGTCCGACGGCACGCGCAGCACCGCGCCCACCGGGTCTCCGTCCACCAGGATGATGCGCTTGTCGCCCAGGCGGCTCTCCGGCACGTAGGCCTGCGCGAGGATGGGCTCCTTCCCGCCCTGCGTGAGCAGCTCCACCATGGAGCGCGCGTTGCGGTCCCCCGGCGCGAGGAAGAGGATGCCCTTGCCGCCGAACCCGTCGATGGGCTTGAGGATGGTGCCCTTCGTGTTCTGGGCCGCGAACTCCATCACCACCGACAGCTCGCTCGTCACGCGCGTCTCCGGCATCAGGTCCGGGAAGTTCAGCGTGAAGAGCTTCTCGTTCGCGTCGCGGATGCCGGACGGGTTGTTGATGAACACCGGCATCCGGTCCGGACACAGCTCCACCAGCTGCGTCGCGTGCAGATAGTTCGCGTCCACCGGCGGATCCTTGCGCAGGAACAGCACGTCCAGCTTCGACAGGGGCCGGACCTCCTCGCGCACCACGTCGAAGTGCCGGCCCGGCTCGCGCCGCACCTTCACCTGGCGCATGCGCGCCTCCGCGCACCGGCCGTTGAAGCGCAGCCATCCCTGTTCGAAGTAGTAGACGTCGTGCCCGCGCCGCTGGGCCTCCAGCATCAGCGAGAACGTCGTGTCGTGGTCCACCCGCACGCTCTCGAGCGGGTCCATCAGGAAGCCAAGGGAGAACGCCATGAGGCTCCGAGGATAGCGGAGCCCTTGCGCCGGTGCCGCTCATTCCCACGCACATCCGTCCGCGCCGGAACGGACGGTCAGCGGCCGGGCAGGTCGCTCAGCTTGAGGTTGAGGCGCACGGGCTTGCCCGCCTCCACCGGCACGGCGAGCACGCGGCGCTTCTTGTCCTGACCCACGAGGATCAACTCCGTGGGCCCCACCGGCAGCGCGCGCTTCACCAGCGGCGTGCGCCCCAGGGACTTGTTGTTGAGGAACACCTCCGCGGACTCGTCCAGGAAGAGCGTCACCTCGCCCTTGCCGCGCCTGCCGCGTCCCGTCCGCGGCTCGTCCCGTGGCTCGTTCCGCGTCGTGACCCGGTCCCGGGGGGTCTTCTCCTTCACCGCCACCGCCTGCGCCGTCGTCACGCCCGCGTCCGGCGCGGCCCGCGGCGGCGGGATGGGGATGGCGACCATGGGCCCGGGGCCCGGGGACGGGAGGGTTTCCTCGGCTTCCAGCAGCTGGGTGAGCCGGAACGCGCCGTAGGCCCCGCCCAGCATCAACGTCAGCACCAGCAGGGCCCACACGGCGCCCAGCTTCGCGCGCTTCACCGGGGGCGCGGCGTCCGCGCTGGAGGCCTCATCCGCCCGCGCCCGCGCGATCTCCGCCTTCTTGCGCGCCTCCACGACGCCCAGGGCGTCCACCTTGCGCTCCGGCAGGTAGGGCCCGTCGTCCTTCTGCAGCGCGCGCTTCGCCGACGCCAGCACCTGGCTGCTCGTCGTCACGTCCGCGCTCTCCAGCAGCGAGCGCGTGGCGGCCATGCGCTCCGCGAAGAGGCTCTTCATCAGGGCCGCGCGCTGCTCGGCGTCCATCAGCTTGCCACCGGCCGCCTTCTCGATGGCGCGCGCCATGTCCCGGCCGGACGCGTAGCGGCGATCCACGTTGCGCTCCAGCGAGCGCATCACCACGCGCGAGATGTCCTCGGAGATGTGCGGCAGCAGCACCGAGGGCCACGGGATGGGGTCCTCGAGGATCTTCACCATCTCGTCGCGCTCGGTCTTCCCGGCGAACAGCCGCTCGCCGGTGATGAGCTCGTGCAGCACGACGCCGACGGAGAACAGGTCGCTCCTGCCATCCAGCGGATCGCCGCGCACCTGCTCCGGGGACATGTAGCCGGTGGTGCCCTTCACCGTGCCCACGTGGGTGCGCTCCAGGCTGTTCTTCGCCTTGGCGATGCCGAAGTCGAGCAGCTTCACTGTGCCGTCGTACGTCACCATGATGTTCTTCTGCGCCACGTCGCGGTGGATGACGGGGCTCGCCTCTCCGCCGGGCGACGTGAAGGTGTGCGCGTAGTGCAGCGCGAGGCACACGTCGCGCGCCACCGACAGCGTGAAGGCCAGCGGCACCGGCTGGCGCTTCTTCAGGCACGCGCTCGTCACCTGGTTGAGGTTCTGCCCGCCGATGAACTCCATGGCCAGGTAGAGCCCGTCGTCCTCCTCCCCCAGGTCGAACACCTGCGCGATGTTGGGGTGGTTGAAGGCCGCGGTGATGCGCGCCTCGTCCAGGAACATGCGGACGAACTGATCATTGGAGCGGGCATCCGGGAGGATGCGCTTGATGACCACGTACTTGCGGAAGCCGCCCGGGCCCGACGTGTAGCCCAGGAACAGCTCCGCCATGCCACCCACGGTCAGCTGCGTGAGCACCTCGTACTTCCCGATGCGCTCGCCCCGGTGAAAGTCGATGAGGTCATCCTCCAGCGCCCCGAATCGGCCGCGCCCGCATCATGAGAGAAGAGCCAGCAAACCGCCCGCGACCATAACAGGGCTGTTGCGCCAGGGGACGTTCCGTCCGGGTGCGGCCCCACGCAGGGTGGGCCCGCATGCCCCCCAGGTCCCTGTGGAGCACCTGTGGATGGCGGGGGAGGGGCTGTGGAAAACCCGCGGGCGGACTTCCCGGCTGTGGATGCCCGGGGGAAACCGGCAACTTGCCCACATGTAGCAGATCGCCGATTCCTTCATGAATCCATGGGGTTGCTGACTTGTCCCCAACTCCGCGCCCCCTACTGCTTCTACCAGTTGATCAACACTACAAATAGACTGGTTGAAGAAGAGGGCACCTGTGCCTTCGCGTGGAAAGCCGCGTGGGACGGCGCACGACGGCCACCGGACGACGCAGGCTGCTACAGGACCGTGGCGCGCAGTCGCTCCAGCAGGCCGGGCAGATCCTGGAGCAGCTGCCGGTCCAGGTCCTCCAGCGCGGCGCGGAACATGGCCAGGTCCTCCGGCTCACGTTCCGCGGACACCATGCGCTGCAGGCCCCGGAGGCGCTGGTTGCGCAGGACCAGGCGGACCAGGGTGGTCTCCAGGTCCTCGGCCAGGGCGTCGTCCAGGCGCAGCTCCTGGCCCACCAGCTCCCGGAGTTGTTCGACGCGGTAGGTGAGCTCCCAGCTCTCCTCGTAGCCCGCGCGTCGGGGCACTGACGGCCCACTGCTCGACCTCTCGTTCACATGCCCTCTAGTGCGGCCGGGGCCGGGTGAGGCCTGTCAGCGACAGCCGGGTGCGCGTCGGGTCCAGCTCCACGTGCATCCGGCAGTCCGCCACGTCCAGGCGCAGGGTGTAGGGATTACAGGCTACGCGGTTCGCGTGCTCGCGGCACGCGTCCGCCCCCATGCGGAACAACTCGGCCAGCACCGCCTGCCGGACCTCCGCCGACAGCCCGTCCACCGTCGACTGGACACCCCGGGCGATGAGCACCGTGAAGGCCTGCAATCCGGGAGCAACGCTGGAGGGGCTGGCCAGGGTCATGCTCGGGGCCGCTGCCAAAAGTGTACCGTGCGACATCCCTGTGCTTCCGGGGGTTTGCAATGACTCCCGACCCTTTGGGCTGAAAAATACTCCGGCTCTCCAGAGGACGATCCTGAAGCCCTGGGGGGTGGGGAGGCG
>NZ_RAWG01000495.1 GCF_003611735.1 Corallococcus sicarius
AGACGGCGCCCTTCACCTGCTCCGTCTCATTGCCCTCCATGAACTTGTCCGCGTCGTCCAGGTTCTTGGGCATCACCTTTTCGATTTCGGCGCGCAGCAGCGCGAGGAAACCGTTGGGTTCGGCCTTGGGCGCTTCAGCGGACTTCATGGCTTCGACCTGATTGGCCTTCGCCCCGGCGTTCCTTTCGTTGGGTGGGGAGACGGCGGCGGCCTGCGCTTCGGCGGCCTTCTTCGACGCGGGCGGGTGCTTCTTCGTCTTCTGTGCGCTCTTCTCCAGTTTCTCGATGACCTTGCGGAAGCGCGGGTCCTTCTCCGCGTCACCGCCCACCTTCACGGCCGCGCCACCGGGCGCTTCCGCGGAGGTGGCACCGCCTGCCGCCGCACGCGCCGGGGCCGCCGCGGCGGCGCGGGCGGGTCCTCGGGCGGCGGCTCTGGCGGCGACGGCCATGGCAGCGTTCCCTCCGGTTCAGCCCCGCAGGGACACGGCGCCCTGACGGCGCAGCGGACAGACATCCCCGGCCTTGCGGTACTCGCGCACGACGCCGGCCTCCAGGTGCGCGCTTGCCACGGGCTTTCCGTCCTCCATGGCCAGCAGCGATGCGTGCAGCACGGCGTTGCGGATCTGCCCTCCGCTCAGGTTGCAGCGCGTGGCCACCTCGCGCAGCAGCCCCGTGTCCACCGCGTGCGCGGCGGGCAGGTGCATCTGCCAGATGGCCCAGCGCTCGGAGGCGTCCGGTGCGCGGAAGTCCACCACCACGTCCATGCGCCGCTGGAAGGCGGAGTCGATGGACTCGGCCGCGTTGGTGGTGACGAGCAGGATGCCTTCGAAGGACTCGATGCGCTGGAGGAGGTAGTTCGTCTCCAGGTTCGCGTAGCGGTCCGTGGACGAACTCACGCCCGTGCGCTTCGCGAAGAGCGAGTCGCCCTCGTCGAACAGCAACACCACGTCCAGCTCCTCCGCGAGCGCGAAGATGCGCGCGAGGTTCTTCTCCGTCTCGCCGATGTACTTGTTCACCACCGACGACAGCTCCACCCGGTACACGTCCAGCTGGAGCACCGACGCGATGAGCCGCGCGGCCAGCGTCTTGCCCGTGCCGCTGGGGCCCTGGAGGAGGGCGCGTACGCCCGGGGTGAGCTGCCTCGCCAGCGTGCCGCCCACGACGCCGCCCAGCCGCTCCCGGCCCCGGCAGCGGGCCTCCAGGTGGCGCAGCTCGCGCATCGTCTCGCCGCCCACCGCGAGCTGGGTCCAGTCCACCGTGGACGTCAGCCGCACGGCGAGCGTGTCCAGCGCCTGCCGGTTGAGGGCGCGTCCCGCCTCGCGCACGTCTTCGGGCTCCACCGCCGTGCGTCCGGCGAGCGCCGCGTGCGCCTGGGCCAGCTTCGCCGCGCGCCGGATGTTGCCGCGCGTGTAGCGGAAGCGGCCGCTGATCTCCTCCAGGGCCGGACAGGGCCTGCCGGCCAGCGCGCGCTCCCAGTGCAGTGCCCGCTCCTGGGGCCCGGGCATGTCCACCGCGAGCGTGAGGGCGCGATCCACGCCCTCCCCACTGACGCCCCCCAGCCGGCCGAGCACCGCGCCGAGAGGCCCATCCAGGCCCTGCAGCTTCGGCACCGTGGCAGCCTCTCCAGGCGCGGGGTCCAACACCGCGACAGGCAGCGCGTGCAGCAGCGTGGCCAGTGCGCCCACCATGCGCCAGCGCTCGTCGTCGGCCTTCTCCGGACCCTCTACCTCCAGCACGCCTCGGCCCAGGGCCTTCGCCACGGAGCGCAGCAGGGTGCGCCGGCCGTTGTGCCGGGGGCCTCGAACCACGACGGCCCGGGCCTCACCCGAGGCGAGCAATGCGGGCAGCCTCGCCATGGCCTCGTGCAGTGCGTTGGGGACGAGCAGCGGTTCGTCGCGCTCCAGCACGGACAGCGCGTGGTGCTTCATCCACGGAGTCAGCGTCTCCGGGGCTTCGCCGCGCAGCGCATCCCAGACGGCGCCGGGGACGTGGAGCGCCCACTCGGAGCGGGGCGTGTCGCGGTTGATGACCTCCACCAGCCCCAACTCCATCAGGCGGCGCAGGAAGGTGCGCACTTCGCCCCGGTCGTCCTCGCCACGCCAGCACGCGTTGAGGAGCCCCAGCGTGGGACGGTGCACCGTGGGCGTGCCCTGGAGCGCCGCGAAGAGCGCACCGAAGCGCGCGTCCTCCTCCACCATGCCCACGGCGAGCAGCAACGCCAGCGCGTCCACGTCCAGGCTGGCGGCCTCCCGCAACGCGCGCAGGGGCAGGTGGCCTTCCACGTCCGCCTCCCATGCGGCGAGGGCTTCGGGCCAGTTGCCGGGGCCGTTCTCCTCCTCCAGCGAGCCCACGCCCAGCCCGGTCAGCTCCTCGCGGTACGCGGTGAGAAAGGGGAAGCGCGCGAGCATCGCGTCCTCGCTGCCGAACGTGCGCGCGGCCTGGGTGAGCACGCGTGTGGCAGCGGCGAAGAAGTGAAGCTTGAAGTGCTCCAGTGCGTCGGGAGGCGTGGCGGCGGTCGGGGTGTCGGACATGGCGCCTGGCTCATTCAAAGTGGAAGGTGAGGTGACGGCCGGCGGAGGGAATCCACCCGATGTCCCGGTCGAGCCCCGCCACGCGCACCTCCAGCGGGAGCTGCGCCAGCGCGAGCACCACGTCCACGTGCGTCTCCGTCAGGTGCAGCCGCGCGTCGTGTACGAGCAGCGTGCGCGCGAGAGCCTCCGCGTCGTCCGGATCCACACCCAGCGCACGGGACAGTCGGGCGCGGACGTACGGGACGAGCCAGCCCAGCCATCGCTCCAACGGCATCGCTCCGTGCCCCGTGGACGCGGGCACATCGCCGCGCTCCAGCGTGAACGTGTACCCGGTCGCGAACGAGGCCAGCTCGTGCCGCACGAGCGCCTCGGTGGAGTCGGTTGGCTCGGGGACCCGGAGGTCGAGCATGAGGAAGCCCGCGGGGTGACGCACGCGCAGCCTTCCGTCGGTGACGTTCCACGTCCAGGTGGAGGACGCCTGCGTGCGGAAGGCTCGCAGCCAGGATTCGGGCACGCGCCAGTCTTCGGGCGGCTCGAAGGCGTGCCCCGGGGCCTCGCCCGGCCTGCGACTGGAGAGCAGGGCCAGCACCTTCCACACCGGATCCGAAGGCCGCGCCTCCCCGAGCAGTCGCTGGCCCAGGAGCGCGACGAAGTCCCAGACAGGCAGCGGGAGGCAGGGGAACGCGGGCTGAGAGAAGTCTCCGTAGAGCTCCAGGAAGAGGCCCACGTTGACCAGGTAGAAGAGTCCGCCCAGTCCCGTGGAGATGGGCAGGCCCCACCCACGTCCTGGCGCGGGCGCGAACCGCGCCGCACTGGAGGCCAGCAGCCCGGGCGGCGATGACAGCTCAGGCGGCGCGGACATGGGCTCCGGCACGGGCATCACGACGGACGGCGTCGCGGGAGCTTCCGTGTGGGCCGGCCATGCCGTGACTTCGATGGGCGCGGAGAGAAGAGGACTCGCGACCCCGGACACCGGGGCAGACGTGGCGGAACCTGCGGACTCCCCGCGCGATACAGCCCCGGGCGCCGGAGCGTCCGTGAGGCGCTCGAACGAGGGCAGGGGAGAAGGATCCACCTGCTCCCGCGAGCCGGCCTGCTCCGACCTCACACCCGATGCACGCGCTGCCGACGTCCCGGCCTCCCGCGTCCCCGTGACGACGTGCACGGACTCGTGAGTCCTGTCCCCGGTGACCCCGCGTGCCTCCTCGCGTCGCCAGGCGACCACGGCCGGAATGAACGCCGCATGCCTCGCCTCCAGGGGCGCACGTCGAAGCATCAGCGCCACGCCCAGCAGCGTCTGGTGCTCCCTCCCGAGTCCCGGCGCACGCGCCTCCGGAACCCAGGACTCCCACGGCGCGAGCGGCACGGCGTCGCTCCCGGAGACACGCTCCTCCTTCGACGCCCGCGACTCCGTCATCACTTCCGCCCGCGCCGCTTCCTCCTCGAACGCCCCCAGCGCGGACGCCAGCGCGGGCAGACCCTGCGTGACGCAGACCCTGGCGAGCAGCGTGTGCGCCTCGTCCCGCGTGAACAGCGACAGCACGGGCCGGGCCTCGCTCCTCCGGGCCACGGCCTCCAGCGCGGCGGGGACGTACTCGGGCCGGCGCAGCCACTCGGCCACCACCCGCAGCGTGAGGTCCGCGCTGGGAAAGAGCCCCTTCCACCACCAGTGCCCGGCCGCCGTCCCCCGCCACACATCACTCGCCAGACAGGCGAGCAGCTCCGACGGATCCAGGAACAGCACGGCCCCGGCATCCGGTGGAACCGGGCCCTGCGCGGGCCGCGCCGCGTGGGCCAACTGCGCGCCCAGCGCGGCACGGAACGCCTCATCCCACGCGGGGGGCGGGCGGGGCGCGAACTGCCGCACCGGCAGCACCCCCGGCTTGGGATCCACGAGCCGGCGGATGCACACCGTGGCCGCGGGCGGCAGTCCCATGGGCGAGAGGTGGGCGCCGCTCAGCAGGCCTTCCAGCCGCAGCTTCGCGGAGAGCGGATCCAGGTCCGCTCCCCGCAGCCGCAGCCGCCCGATGACCGTCCGGCCCACCCC
>NZ_RAWG01000496.1 GCF_003611735.1 Corallococcus sicarius
CGTCGCCGCCCCTGCCCCGCGCTACCTGGACGGGCTGGGCCACACGCCCGAACAGCAGAAGCTGCTCGGCGAGGTGAGCCGCGCGCTGGAGGCGTACGAAGCCGAGTCGCGCGACTTCCACCGCGAGGTGAAGCAGCTGGTGGAGCGCCGGTATGCGCAGCGGCGCGCGGCGCTCTCCGGCTCCTACGAGAAGACCCTCACCTCGCTGGAGTCGCAGGAGCGCAGCAACCGGCTGGACGCCATCTCCCGCTTCGAGGACTTCCTCCGCCGCTACCCCAACGAGCCCCGCTCCACGCCGGACGTGATGTTCCGCCTGGCGGAGCTGTACTACGAGCGCTCGGCGGACGAGCACCAGCTCGCGCGCAAGGACTACACGGAGCGCGTGCGCACGCTGTCGGACGAGGCGATGGCGGACCTGCCGCCGGAGCCCGAGGTGGACTTCACGCCGTCCATCGGCCTGTACCGCCAGTTGCTCGCGCAGTTCCCGGACTACAAGCTCAACGACGGCTCGCTGTACCTGCTGGCGTACTGCCTCTCCGAACAGCACAAGGACGAGGAGAGCCTCGCCACCTACCAGCAGCTCACCACGCGCTACCCCCAGAGCCGCTTCACCACCGACGCGTGGACGCGCATCGGCGAGTACTGGTTCGAGGACGAGACGGACCCCGCGGCGCTGCGCAAGGCCGCCGACGCGTACACCGCCGCCACGCGCGACACCGGACACCGCTTCTACGACAAGGCCCGCTACAAGCTCGCCTGGACGTACTACCGGATGGACTGGTTCGACGAGTCCGTGGACAGCTTCCTGCTGCTGCTGGACCACTACCAGTCCCACCAGCAGTCCGGTGACAAGGCGGACGAGGGCGACCTGCGCGCCGAGGCGCTCCAGTACATCGCGCTGTCGCTGGCCGACGAGACCTGGGGCGGCATGGCCCGCGCGAAGGAGGTCTTCGCGAAGCGCGGCGGCCGTCCCTACGAGGCGGAGGTGTACCGGCGGCTGGGCAACGCCTACTTCGACCAGGTGCGCAACGAGGACGCCATCGCCGCGTACCAGCAGGTGCTGACCATGGATCCGCTGACCGCGGACGCGCCGCAACTCCAGCAGCGCATCGTCCAGGCCTACGAGCGCGACCGGCGCATGGACCTGTACGCCCGCGAGTCCGAGAAGCTGGCCAACGACTACCTGCCCGGCGGCGCGTGGTACGAGAAGAACAAGGACGATACGAACGCGCTGTCCAACGCGCAGACGCTCGCCGAGCAGAGCCTGTACACCGCCGCCGCGTACCAGCACCAGCAGGCCCAGTCGTTCCAGAAGGAGGGCAAGGCCGAACAGTCCGTGTCCACCTACGCGGGCGCCGCGCGCGCCTACGGCACGTACCTGGAGCGCTTCCCGCGCAGCAAGAACGCATACCCGATGCGCTTCTTCCTCGCGGAGTGCCTCTTCAATTCGAACCAGTTCGACGCTGCGGCGAAGGCGTACGAAGCGGTGCGCGACTCCAACCAGGACGACACCTACCGCCACGTGTCCGCGCACAACGCGGTGCTCGCCTGGAAGGAGCAGCTCACCCGGGACGTGAAGGAAGGCCGCGTGCCGGAGCGCAAGCCGCTGCGCGCCGCCGAGCGCCCCAAGGACAGCCCCCACGCGCCCGTGGCCCTGGCGGAGACGGAGGCGCGGCTGGTGAAGGCGTCCGACACCTACGTGGCGATGCTTCCGAAGGAAGAGGCCGCGCCGGGCATCGCCTACCAGGCCGCGGAGCTGTTCTACACGCACGACGACTTCGCCCAGGCCCGCCCGCGCTTCGAGCGCGTGGTGCAGGCGTATCCCCGCAACGCGGTGGCCGGCTACGCCACCAACCTCATCATCGAGTCGTTCCTCGTCGACCAGGACTGGAAGAGCGTGGAGGAGGTCAGCGCGCGGCTCGCCAGCAACGCGCAGGTGGTGGATCCCCAGAGCGACCAGTACCGCGAGCTGATGAAGTTCAAGCTCGCCGGGCGCTTCAACCTCGCGGACCAGCTCGCGGCCCAGAAGCGCTACGACGAGGCGGCGAAGAAGTACCTCCAGCTCGTGGAAGAAGCGCCCCGCCATGAGTTCGCCGACAAGGCGCTCAACAACGCGGCGGTGGCGTACGAGGAGCTGCGCCGGTTCGATTCCGCGATGAAGCTCTACGAGCGCGTGTACCGCGACTACCCGAAGTCGCCGTGGGCCCACACCGCGCTCTTCCGCGTGGCCGTCAACGCGCAGAAGTCCTACGACTTCGACAAGGCCGTCACGAGCTACCAGAAGCTGGTGAAGGACTACCCGGCGGCGGAGGAGCGCGAGGCGGCGCTCTACAACGCGGCGGCCCTGCTCGAAGGCCAGCAGCGCTACGCGGAGGCCGCGGCCGCGTTCCAGCGCTGCGTGGAGCTGTTCCCGCACGGCAAGAACGCGCCGGAGAACCAGTACCGCGCGGCCCGCATCCTGGAGAAGCAGGGCGACACGCGCGGGGAGATCAAGGCGCTGGAGGCGTTCGTCCGCAAGTTCGCGAGCAAGCCGGATCAGGTGGAGCTGGTGGTGGACGCGAAGCGCCGCCTGGGCGATGCGTGGAAGAAGCGGGGCAACGCGAAGGAGGCCTCGCGCGCCTATGCCGCCGCCGCGGAGGAGTTCGACCGGCGCAAGCTGAAGCCGGAGACGCAGCAGCGCGCCGCCGAGGCCGCCGCCTACAGCCGCTTCCAGTTGGCGGAGGCGGAGTTCCAGCGGTTCGACGCGCTGAAAATTACCGGCTCCGGCAAGGTGCTGGAGCGCAGCTTCAACAAGAAGACCGAAGCCGTGAAGACCGTGAGCGATGCGTACGGGAAGGTGCTGCCGTACAAGCAGCTCGAGTGGTCGCTGGCCTCGTTCTACCGGCGTGGGCACGCGCTGGAGCGCTTCGGCAACACGCTGCTGGAGGCCCCGGTGCCGCCGGAGGTGAAGCGCCTGGGCGACGACGCGGTGCTGGCCTACCAGGACATGCTCACCCAGCGCACCGTCGCGCTGGAGGACCGCGCGGTGGAGAGCTACGCGGCCACGCTCAAGGAGGCGCGCAAGAACCGCGTCTCCAACGAGTGGACGCACCGCACGCTCGAAGCCCTCAACCGCTTCCGGCCCAAGGAGTACCCCGTCCTGAAGGAACCCAAGGGCGCCATCGCGTCGGAGACCGTGTACCCGGACGGCCTCGTGGGCAGCCTCACCGCGCCCGTGCCGCCCGCGCGGACCGACCCCGACAAGGCCCCCCGGCTGACGGAAGAGGGCGCACGATGAGGCACCCCAGGCGATTCGCGCTCACCGGGCTGGCGCTCTGGCTGTCCGCCTGCGCCTCCGGCCCCCAGACGCCCACGGACTCCAAGCTCGACGGGCCCTCCACGGGGCCCATCGCCTCCGCGAGCACCGGCACGAAGCCGGAGGCCCCGAAGGCTCCCGAGCCCCGGGTGTCTTCCGGCGCGGACAAGGACTTCTCGCGCGCGGTGGAGATCGCCCGGCGCGGCGAGCTGAGCATCGCGGAGACCGCGCTCAAGGCCCTGCTGGAGAAGTCCCCGAAGCTCGCGCCCGCGTGGACGAACCTGGGCATCGTGCAGGAGCGCCAGGGCCGCCTCCCCGACGCGGAGCGCTCCTACCGGCAGGCCGTGTCGCTGGAGCCGGAGCTGGAGACCGCCTGGGACTGCCTCGTGCGCCTGTCCTCGCGCACCGGCCGGCTGGCGTCCCTGGAGGCGGAGCTGCGCGAGGCGCTGACGAAGCAGGACTCGGTGGCCCGCCGCACGGCGCTCGCGCTCACGCTGCTCCTGCAGAAGCAGCACGCGCCCGCCGTCGCCGAGGCCCGCCGCGCGCTCCAGGTGGACGAGCAGCACGTGCCCGCGATGCAGGTGCTCGCGCAGGTGTACGCCCGCGAGGGCAAGTACGAGCTGGCGTCCATGGTGCTGGGCAACGCGCTCGCCATCGACGCGCAGGACGCTTCCACGCTCAACGCCCTGGGGCTCGTGCACCTGGGGCTCAAGGAGCGCCCGCAGGCCCTGGAGCGCTTCCGGCAGGCCATTGCCCTGCGGCCGGACTTCGCCGAGGCACGCAACAACCTGGGCGCCCTGCTCAACGAGGGCGAGGACTACCCCGCCGCCCGCGTGGAGCTGGAGGCCGCCGTGCGCGCCGCGCCGGACTTCGCCGCCGCCCACCTCAACCTGGGCAACGCCTACCGGGGCGAGGGCGACTTCGCGCGCGCCCTGGCCGAGTACGAGCGCGTGCTCCAGCTCCAGCCCGACGGCAAGGACCCGTACTTCAACCTGGCCCTGCTCCACCTGGACCTGGAGCCCGCCGGCATGGACCCGCTGGAGCGGCTCCAGAAGGCCGTGGCCTACCTGGGCCAGTACCAGGCCAAGGGCGGCACCGACGAGCGCACCGCCCAGTACGTGAAGGACGCGAACAAGGGCATCGACCGGGAGACGCGCCGCCGCGAGCGCGAGCGCAAGGAAGGCCTGAAGAAGGCCGCCGAAAAGCCTCCGGAAACCGCCGCGAAGCCTCCGGAAACCGCCGCGAAGCCCACCGAGGCCGCCGCGACCCCCACCCCACCCC
>NZ_RAWG01000497.1 GCF_003611735.1 Corallococcus sicarius
ACCCTGCACTTCCCCCCCGAGCTCCCCATCTCGAGCCGGGTGGAGGACATCACCGCGGCCATCGCCGCCCATCAGGTGGTCATTGTCGCGGGGGCCACCGGCTCGGGGAAGACGACGCAGCTGCCGAAGGTCCTGCTCGCCATGGGGCGCGGGCGCCCGCGCCAGATTGCCGTCACCCAGCCCCGGCGCATCGCCGCGACGAGCGTGGCGGCGCGCGTGGCACGCGAGCTCGGCACGGAGCTGGGCACGGACGTCGGCTACCAGATTCGCTTCGAGGACCGCTCGTCCCGGCGGACGGCCGTGAAGTTCATGACCGACGGCGTCCTGCTCGCGCAGATCCACAGCGACCCGCTCCTGAGCCGCTACGACACGGTCGTGCTCGACGAGGCCCACGAGCGCAGCCTCACCATCGACTTCCTGCTCGGGTGGCTCAAGCGTCTCCTCCCCAGGCGCCCCGACCTCAAGATCGTGGTGAGCTCGGCCACCATCGAGACCGAGCGATTCTCCCAGTTCTTCGGGGGGGCTCCGGTCATCCAGGTGGAGGGCCGTACCTTCCCGGTGGACGTGCTCTACGAGCCGCCCCCCGAGGACGCCGAGCTCGCCGACGCCGTCGCCGATTCGGTGGCGAACGTGCTCTCGCTCGACCCGGACGGCGACGTCCTCGTGTTCCTCCCCGGGGAGCGGGAGATCCGCGAGACAGAGAACGCCCTGAACGCGCGCAAGCTGCGCGGCACGGTGGTGCAGCCCCTGTATTCGCGCCTGTCGGCCTCCGAGCAGTCGCGCGTCTTCGCCACCCTCCCCGAGCGCCGCGTCATCCTCGCCACCAACGTCGCGGAGACGTCCGTCACCATCCCCGGCATCGTGTACGTCGTGGACACGGGGGTGGCGCGCCTGTCGCGCTACGACCCGCGCTCGGGCACCACGCGCCTGCACATCGAGCCGGTCTCCCAGGCCAGCGCCGACCAGCGCAAGGGGCGCTGCGGCCGCGTGCGCGAGGGCATCTGCGTGCGCCTCTACGACGAGCCAGGCTTCACCACGCGGCCCGCCTTCACCGACCCGGAGATCAAGCGCACCGGGCTCGCGGGGGTCATCCTGCGGATGAAGTCCCTCGGCCTCGGTGACGTCGAGGACTTCCCCTTCCTCGACCCGCCCCAGCCGAAGGCCATCGCCGAGGGCTGGCGGGTGCTCGAGGAACTCGGGGCCATCCAGGGCAAGGAGCGCACCTTGACGCCGCTCGGGCACCAGCTCGCGCGCTTCCCGGTGGACCCGCGCATCGCGCGGATGATCCTCGCCGGCTCCGAGTACGGGTGCCTGGACGAGGTGCTCATCGTCGCCGCGGCGCTCAACCTGCAGGACCCGCGCGAGCGGCCCCGGGAACTCGCGCAGAAGGCGGACGAGCTGCACCGGCGCTTCCGTGACGAGCACTCGGACTTCACGGGGCTGCTCAAGCTGTGGGCGTTCGTGAGCGAGGCCGACACCCGGGGGACGTCCCATCTGCGGCGCGTGTGCCGGGACAACTTCCTGTCCTTCCTGCGGGTGCGCGAGTGGCGGGACGTCCAGCGCCAGCTCGAGGAGACCGTCCGCGAGCTGCGCCTGCCGCGCAAGGGCCGGGGCGCCCCGGCGCGCGGGGACGTCCTGCACCAGGCGCTCCTCACCGGGCTGCTGTCCCGCATCGGCCAGTGGAATCCGGAGCAGCGCCACTATACGGGCGCGAAGCAGACGCGCTTCATGGTCCACCCCTCGTCTGCGCTCGCGAAGAAGCCCCCTGGCTGGGCGATGGCGTTCGAGCTCGTGGAGACGTCCCAGCTGTTCGCGCGCACCGTGGCGAAGCTCGACCCGGAGTGGCTCGCGGCGGCGGCCCCCCACCTGCTCAAGAGCAGCTTCTCCGAACCGCACTGGTCGGAGAAGTCCGCGCGCGCCATCGTGAAGGAGAACGCGACCCTCTTCGGGCTGCAGGTCTTCAAGGAGCGCCCCGTGGCCCTGGCCAACATCGACCCCGCCCGGGCACGGCTGATGTTCCTCGAGCATGCCCTGGTGCGCGGCGAGTACCGCACCCGGGGGGCGTTCCAGGAGGAGAACCGCGAGGTGCTCGAGCGCGTGGCGCGCCTGCGGGACAAGGCCCGGCGCAGCGAGCTGCTCGACAGCGAGGCGCTGCTGACCTTCTTCGACCAGCGCGTCCCAGCGGACGTGACGGACGGAGCGAGCTTCGAGGCCTGGCGCCGCAAGGCCGAGGCGGCCGACCCCGACGTGCTCATCCTCACGATGGAGGATGCCCTCTCGGACGACCCGGGCCTGTCCCCGGCGCACTACCCGGATGCCATCACCCTGCACGGCGCGTCCGTGCCGGTGACGTACACCTTCGACCCCTCGGCCGAGGACGACGGCATCACCCTGAGCGTGCCGCTGCTGCTGCTCGCCCAGCTGGTCCCGGGTGAACTCGACTGGACCATCCCCGGGTGGCAGCGGGAGAAGCTCACCGCCCTGCTCGAGCAGCTCCCCCGCGCCCAGCGCAAGCAGCTGGGGCCCTTGCCGGACCTGGTCGACCGTCTCGAGAAGGAACTCGTGCCCTTCCGCGGGCCGATGCTCCCAGCGCTCGCGCGTGCGGTGTCCCGGCTGTGCGGCGTGGACGTGCCCGAGGAGTCCTTCCGGGCGGATGCCGTGGTGCCGTACCTGCGCCTCACGCTCCGGGTGCTCGACGAGCGGGGAAAGGAGCTGGCACGCAGCCGCGACGCCAACGCGCTGCTCGAGCAGCACGGGGGACG
Source organism: Corallococcus sicarius (assembly GCF_003611735.1). GTDB lineage: Bacteria > Myxococcota > Myxococcia > Myxococcales > Myxococcaceae > Corallococcus > Corallococcus sicarius. Next base: position 2,763 of record NZ_RAWG01000497.1, read on the forward strand.
TGCACGGGCCGCGCTGCGCAGCGTGGCACCGACTTCGGACTGGGAGCGCAAGGGGCTGACCGCGTGGACCTTCGGCGAGCTACCCCCCGTGGTCACCCGGCGGGTCGGCGGGCTTGAGATGCACAGCTATCCCGCGCTCGTTGACCGGGGCGCGGCTGTGGACCTGGTGCTGCTCGAAACCTCCTCCGCCGCCGAAGCGGCCACGCGCACGGGGGTCCGCCGGCTCCTGATGCTCGCCGCGCGCGGACACGTCGCCGTCAGCGCCGCGCGCATGCCGCCGCCCTTCCCGTCCCTGGACGGCGCGCCTCCCGCGCGGGGCCAGGCCGACGCCTTCCGCGCGCTCGTCCTCGCACGCGGTGTCGACGATGCGTTCAAGCTCGCACCGGGGACGCCGCTGCCCCGCACGAAGGCGGCCTTCGAGGCGCGGGTCCAGGAGGGCTCACCGCGCATCGAGCAGGCGGCCCGGGACTGGGCGAACGCCGTCGTTGTCACCTCCGCGGAGCTCGCGGAGACGCTCGCCGCACTCAAGGCCGCCTCCAAGGGGCCCAGCGGCGCGGCGGCCGTGCGGGACATCCGCTCACAGCTCGGGCAGCTGTTCCCCGCGAAGCTCATCGAGTGGATCCCCCTCATGCGCCTGCTGAACTACTCGCGCTACCTCCGCGCGGCCCAGGCACGGCTGTCGCGTGCGGTGGCGAACCCCGCCAAGGACGCAGGGAAGGCCGCGCCCTTCACCCCCCTGTGGGAGACCTTCCTCGCCAGGAGCGCCACCGTGCGTGACCAGGAGGCGGCGCAGGAGCTGCGGTGGGCCTTCGAGGAGCTCCGCGTGGCCATCTTCGCTCCGGAGGTGACGACGCCCGTGTCGGTGACGGTGGCGAAGGTCAGCGCGGCCCTCGCGGCGCTGCGCTAGAAGCGGGTGGCTGTGCTGGCACTGTCCCCAGCCGCGACGTCATCGTCGTGCGCTAGAAAGGTGTCTCAGAAGATCCTGGGGCGGAGGAGAGGCCAGCAAGCGCTCCGTCAGCTCCGCGCTGCCGGAGGTGCTCCAGAATGGCGTGTACCTCACCCGGGGCCGTCAGGTATGCCAGCCCCCGCCTGCGACCTCCACGGCGGCAGTGCGCAGGGCGAGTGACAGTTCCAGGGGCCAGGAGTGTTCATCATCCTGATACGGCCCCACGGGCGACCGCCGTCGCTCCGCCATGAAAGGGGGACCCCCATGTTTCCTGAATCCGGGCTCAGCAACCTCGCTGCCGTCGCGCTGACGACCGTCGCGGCCCTGGCCTCCGCTGCCGGGGGGCCCCTCCCCTCGCAGTCCGCCTTCTTCCTGTCCCGGAGCGAGAACCGGAACCAGGTCCACTACGCCCTGCGCCTGGACGAGGCCTGCCGCCCCGTGGGGACGCGTCCCGTGCAGGTGTACTGGCGGATGTTGGAGCGCGGAGCGTCGGAGGTGGAGGAGCTGCTGGAGGTCGAGCAACCCGTGTATGGGCTGGAGGACCCGCAGCAGGTCGAGGCCACCGCGGAGGGCTGGCGGGTGCGGGTGCGCCTGCGGGCCTTTGCCTCGCGCCCCATCGACATCACCACCGCGCGGGTCGGCGGCGTCTGCCAGGTCCAGGCGTGGACGAAGCTGGACAACAGCATCTGCCGACTGGAGCACGTCTTCGTGAAGACGTCCTGGCCCTTCTCGGTCGACTTCGTGCGACTGGATGGCGTGGGGCCGCAAGGCCAGCCCGTCCATGAGCTGATTCGCGAGTGAGGTTGCTGTCTGATGGGCCACCCCCATCCCAATTGCTTTTGTACGCCCCAGGAGTCGACCTC
>NZ_RAWG01000498.1 GCF_003611735.1 Corallococcus sicarius
GGGGTGGTGGTGGGCACGAGCCAGCCCACGGTGCGGTGGTCGGAGTTGAAGAGTCGGGCAGCCAGCGCGCGCACGCCGTCGCGGGTGACCTTCTCGTAGCGCGTGGGCGCGTCGAGCAGCGCGCGCCAGTCCCCCCGGAAGGTCGCGGCGGCGCCCAGCTCCCGGGCACGGCCGTCGTTGGTCTCCAGCTTCCGCCAGAAGGTGGCCAGGGCGCTGTTGCGCGCCTTGCGCAGCTCCGCGTCGGTGACGCCGTCCTTCGCCACGCGGGCCAGCTCCTCGGTGAGCAGCGCCTCGGCGCGAGCCAGGTCCCCTCCCGGCGGCAGGTCCACCAGGAACCACGCCAGCGACGGGTCGAAGCCCATGGGGAAGGAGCCCCGCACGCGGATGGCCACGCGCGCGTCCTCCACCAGCTTGCGGTGCAGGCGCGACGAGTCCCCGTAGGTGAGGATGAGCCCCAGCAGCTCCAGCGTCTCCGCCTGCGGATCATTCGCGGCGAGCCCGTGGTAGGCGACCTGGAGCAGCGGGGACTGGGCGAGCTTCTTCACGGTGATGCGTCGCTCGCCCTGCTGTTCGGGCTCCTTCGTGCGGACGGGCTCGGGGGCGGGCTGCGACGGGATGGCGCCCAGCGTGGCCTCCGCGAGTTCGAAGACGCGCGCGGGCGCCACGTCCCCGGCGATGACGAGCGTGGCGTTGTTGGGGGCGTAGTACGTCTTGAAGTAGCGCTGGAGGTCCTCCATGCGCCAGGACTCGATGTCGGACGGCCAGCCGATGACGGGAATCTGGTACGGGTGCGCGACGAAGGCGGTGGCCTGCATCTGCTCCATCAGCGCGCCGGAGTTGTCGTTGTCCACGCCCGAGCGGCGCTCGGAGTAGACGACGCCGCGCTCGGATTCGATGACCTTGGGGTCGAAGGCGAGCGACTGGAGCCGGTCCGCCTCCAGGTCGAAGATGAGCGGCAGCGCGGAGGCGGGGAACCAGTCCAGGTAGACGGTGACGTCCTCGGAGGTGAAGGCGTTGTTGGCGCCGCCGTTGGCCTCCATCACGCGGTCGAATTCGCCGGGGCCGTACTTCTTCGCGCCGTTGAACATCATGTGTTCGAAGAAGTGGGACAGGCCGGTGATGCCGGGGCGCTCGTTGCGGCTGCCCACGCGGAACCAGTTGTTGAGGGCCACGTTGGGGAGGTCGTGGTCGGGCCACACGATGACGGTGAGCCCGTTCTTCAACGTGCGCGTCTGGATGCCGGCGCCCAGCTTCGCGACGGCGGAGGAGGGCGCGGCGGACTTCGCGGGCGGCCTGGGAGCCTGGGCAGGCTGGGCCTGGACGGTGGGCGCGCCCAGCAAGGCCAGACAGGCGAGCCACGACAATGGCGGTCGGAACATGCCCGCACCCTATTCCAGAAGCGCGGGAGCGGGAGGTTCCGGTGAGCGGAGGCTCAGGCGCCCAGCACCTGTCGCAGCACGTTGATGAAGTAGTTCTGGCTGCCGACGTGGGCCGCGTACGTGTTGGCGGACTGGTGGAGGCGCTGGGCGACGGCCTCGAACTCCGCCTGGCTGACGTCGCGCAGGGACATGTACAGGCGGGCGGCGGCGCGCAGGTGGGAGAAGAGGGGGTTCTTGTGGTGGCCGTCCGGCCGCCGCGCCAGGTGGCGGTAGAGCTGGGCGAACTCCCGGTCGTTCTCCGGGTGGCGCGTGTCGCGGCAGAAGCCGGCGGCGGTGGCCTCGATGAGGAAGAAGAACGGCTCGTATTCGAAGAAGGGCGGCTTGGCGAAGTTGGGGGGCTGCTTGTCGCCGGTCCACAGCTTCGCGATGGGCAGCAGGTGCACGTGGGCGGTGATGTCGCCGTAGCGCACGGGCACCACGTCACCCACGGTCTTGACCCGGCCCTGCTCGTCCCGCTCCACGGGGATGAACAGGCGCATGGGGTCATCCACCTTCACGCCCGCCTTCTCCAGCTCCGCCACCACGTTCGCGTCCATTGCGTTGATGTTCCTCCGGTCCCTCCATCTACCGCGTCGCGCCCGGATGTGCACCCCGGACCGCATCAGTATCCTTCCCAGACGTCGTCCGGTTCGCTCACCCTGCAGCCAGGAGCCCTCTCCTTGCCCATGACCCGAAGTGAGATCCGCGAAGCCATCCAGTCCCTCTTCGCCGTCTTCGACGCGGAGGTCGATGCGCCCACGCGCGAACACGACCTGAGGCTGGCACTCGACCGGCTCGCGTGGGCCTCCCACTTCGTGGAGGGGGAGTTCGACCCGAGCGCCCCTTCACCCGATGACGTTCGCACCACCCCCTATGAAGCGCTGACCCGACGGCTCGGGCAGTGCTTCCCGGGGTTGGGCTACTACAGCACGGCGCTCGACAGCACGGACCTCGCCGCATCGACGCCCGGGGTGGGTGACGCCATTGACGACCTGGCGGACATCGCCAAAGACCTCGAGGAGGTCCTGTCGCGTTGGGAAACCAGTGAGGTGGATGCCCTCTGGTACTTCAAGCTCCACTTCGAATCCCATTGGGGCCAACACCTCCGTGCCCTCCAGTTGCACCTGCACGAACGTGCGTTCCGCTCCAAGTCCTGAACCCTCGGGACGGAGGGTCAGGGCTCCACTTCGGCAAGGGACTGCGCGCCATCCGCACGCGGGCCTTCCGGAAGCGCGAGCAGCACCGACGTCGCGAGGCTCCGGATGGTGGTCTGCTCCAGGAGGCCCTCCATCGGCAGCACCACCCCCAGCTCCGCGTCCACGGTGTTGCGCAGCTGGAGGGCGGACAGCGAGTCGAACCCCAGGCCCGTGAGCGCGCGATCCGGTTCAACCTCCCCCAGCTTCAAGCCCAGGAGGTTCGCGACGTTCGCGCACAGGTACTGCTCCAGCATCCGCCGCGCTCCCGCCGGAGGCCCCGCCCGGAGCTTCGCCTTGTCCAGTCCCCGCGCAGGAGCCGCGGACCCAGGCACCAGGCGCGAGAACACGGGCCTGCTCGCGAACGCCGGAACGACCTCGCCCAGCCGCCCCCAGTCGAACGAGAGCACCGCGACGTGGGCCCCGAGCGCACCGGAGCGCAGCCGCTCGAACGCACCGAGCGCCGCTTCCACCTCCAGTCCCCGTCCCGAACGCAGGGCCATGCCGGACCGTGAGGTGCGGGCCGTCATCCCGATGTCCGCCCACGGCCCCCAGCTGATGCTGACCGCCGGGCGGCCCGCCGCGACCAGCGCGGGAGCGAGCGAGTCCAGGAACGCATTCGCGGCCGCGTAGTTCCCCTGCCCCGGCGCACCCGTGATGGAAGCGACGGAGGAGAACAGCACGAAGAAGTCCAGCGGCGTGTCCCCCAACGCCCGGTGCACCAACCACGCACCCGACACCTTCGGAGCCAGCACGCGCGTGAACGCATCCGCGTCGAGCCGCGCCAGCGTGCCGTCATGGAGGACGCCCGCGGCGTGGACCACGCCCTTCACCGGCGGCCACCCCCTGCGCCGCAGCTCCTCCAGCGCCCGCGCGACAGAGCGCGCATCGGAGACATCCGCGGGGACGACGGCCACGCGAGCCCCGGCCTGCTCCAGCGCTTCAACAGCCCGCCGTTGTGAACGCGGATCCGGCCCCTGCTCCATGTCCGACAGCGGCGTGCGCTGCAGAAGGATGAGCGCGCCCGCGCCCCGGGCCGCGAGGTGCCCCGCGACCGCGAGCCCCAGCGCCCCCATCCCGCCGAGGATGAGGTAGCTCGCATCGGCGCGGTACGCGGGCAGCGCGGGCGCGGGGGGCAGCTCCGCCGCCTCCAGCCTCGGCACGTAGCCCCGTCCCCGACGAAAGGCGACCTCCAGCTCGCGCTCCGGTGCCAGCAGCGCCGTGACGAGCAGCAGCACGGACCGGTCCGTCACCGGCTCGCGCTCCAGGTCGATGAGGCCGCCCGCCAGCGACGGGTGCTCCGCGAACAGCGTGCGCGCGAGCCCCCAGGCCGTGGCCGCCTCCGGCGCGGTGGGAGGTCCCTGGACCGCCAGCGCGCCCGAGGTGACGACGACGAGCCTCGCGCCCCCCGAGCCGGGATGCGCCGCCCCTCGCGCGGCCGCGGCCAGCACGGCGAGCTTGTGGCCCAGCACGCCGGGATCCACCGAACCGGAGCGCTCGCCCGCCTCCCACAGGAACACGACGGTGCCCGCCGGGCCCGCCGTCAGCGCCTCCCGCACCTGATGCTCGATGACCCGGGCATCGTGGCCAATGACCTCTGGAATCACCTGGGCCCGCGTCGCTCCGCGCTCCTGGAGCGCCGCCACCAACGGCCCGCCCAGCTCCGAACCGCTGTCCAGCACGAGCCACGGCCCACCGCTCGCGGGACGTGCCTCGAGGGGAGTCGTGGGCTCCCAGCGCAGCGTGTAGGCCCCCACGGTCGGCGCGGCAGCGGCGCGCTTCTTCCCGAGTCCCTGGATCCGCAGCCCGGTGGCCTCGGCGATCACCGCGCCGTCCGCATCCAGGATGGCCACGTTCCCGACGAGCGAGTTCCCATCCTCCGCCTCGCGCACACGCACGGCCCGGCTGTAGCGCGCCCGGGACAGCTCCCCCAGGAGGCGGAAGC
>NZ_RAWG01000499.1 GCF_003611735.1 Corallococcus sicarius
GGGTCTGCTTCTGTGCGGTGGAGCGGCACCCACGGCGAACGAGTGTCCGGTGCTGAGCGCGCGCAGGGCCCTCCGTGCCGTTGCCGTGCGCCCGCCTGCTCCCTAACTCCTCCCCTCGGTCGCGGTCGGTCCATGTTCCGAGAGGGGGACACCATGTCTGGGTTTCGCTTTGTCACCACGCTGGTGGGGTGCGCGCTGCTGCTGGGCGTCGGGCAGGTCGCCGAGGCGCAGGGGTGTGTGTCCGCGGCCTGCACGGGGGACTCGGTGGTGGACCACCTCTTCACGGCGGGGTCGCGGTGGCGGTTCAACGTCCGCAACTGCCCGTGTGAGGGGTTGTTCATCGAAGCGGCCTCGTTCACGCCCCGCGGCGGCGTGGCGCGGCGGGTGCTGGGGCAGGCGAGCCTCGCGGAGATCCACGTGCCCTACCTCGTGGGCACGCCGCGCTTCCTGGACCTCTCCCGGGACTCCGCCGGGCTGGGCAGGAGCGCGCTGCCGTGGAGCGCGGACGAGTGCGCGGGCGGGACGCGGCTGGCCAATGACACCATCTGCCTGAACGTCGAGGACCGGGGGCTCGCGTGGAAGTACCTCAACACGTCCCAGCGCGGTGAGAGCCTGTCGGTGACCATGGCCTCGCAGCTGGGCGCGTACACATACATCAACCAGTGGGAGTTCCACGACGACGGGAGCATCGAGCCGCGGATGGGCCTGACGGGGCGGCTTGCCCGCTACGGCGGCAGCGACGCCTATGCGCCCTACGGCCGCCGCCTGAACGCGCAGTCCGCGGCGACGCCGGACTACGGGCTGTCCCACATGCACAACGCCTACTACCGGCTGGACTTCGACATCGGCGGGGCGGCGGATGACGCGGTCGAGCGGATGACCTTCCAGCCCTCCTCGGCCGCGTCGCCCGTGAACCCCTGCACCACGCCGGGCGCGTGTGGCGTCAACGTCGTGACGCCCCTCCTGACGGAGACGGCGCAGGACTTCACCGCGGACGCCTATACAAGCTGGCGCATCTACGACAAGAACCTGCTCAACAACGACGGGCGGACCGTGTCGTATGAGCTGGTGCCGGAGGTCGAAGGCGTGTGGCAGGGACAGGTCTCCACCGACGAGCCCTGGTCCCAGCACGAGCTCTGGGTCACCCGGTACAACGCGTGCGAGACGCTGGCGGTGGGCAACTTCCCGCCCCACATCAACGCGGGCTGCACCACGGCGAAGCCCAACGTCAGCGCGATGGTGGATGGACAATCCGTGGACGGGCAGGACGTCGTCGTCTGGTACGTCAACCGGCACCTGCACACGCCACGCGATGAGGATGAGGTGAACATGCCCATCGAGTGGATGTCCTTCATGATCAAACCCCGGGGCTTCCATCACAGAAGCCCGCTGGAGCCCTGAGCGTGCTTCAGCTCAGGTGGAAGGGGATCTGCCGCTCGAACTCGCGGCTGGGCACTCCGACGATGGAGTACGCCGGGGACTGGATGGGAGGCATGGTGCGCAGGATGCGGCGGTGGAACGTCTGGTAGCCGTTGCTGAACTTCCCGCCGTTCCACACGCGCAGCAGGTTGGACGTGAAGAGGCCGTTGAAGGCGCCATCGCTGGACAGCTGGTTGTCCTGGCAGCCGGAGATGAGCAGCACGGTGGACTTGAGCGACAGGCGCGGATCCTCCTTGGGCAGCCGCTTCATGATGTCGTCGTACATCGCCTTGTTGTCGCGGTAGGTGCGGTGCTCGATGCCCAGGGGCATCTCCTTGAAGCGCCGCTCGGAGGGCTCGCTGCTCTGCACGGTGTCCGCGAGCAGCTGCAGGCTGCCGCTGGAGCGCAGGGCCGCGTAGGCCACCCGGCTCACCGAGCCGCTGTGGCAGCTGTCGGAGAGCATGAAGACGCGCACGCCCGGCTTGAGCTTCGACATCGCGACGAAGAGCTCATCGTCGATGACCTCCCCGTCATAGAGGCACCACGTCTCGTCCAGTCCATCCGACTCGTCACCGTTCCTGTCCGGGAGCTGGCCGCCGTGTCCCGAGTAGGTGAACAGCAACAGGTCCCCGGCCCCGAGCACCTTCACCGCCTCGTCCATCTCCCCGAGCACCTTCGCGCGCGTGGCCTCCTTCGTGAGGATCGTGCTCACGCGACCGAAGTTCTGCGTCTTCGCGATGCTGGCCATGTCCTCCGCGTCCGCCTCGCACGCCGTGAGCTGGCCATCCCAACCCGCGTAGTGTCGGGGGTCGACCGTGTTCAAACCGATGTTGATGGAATATCCCTGAGCCATGACTGGTACTCCTCCCTGTTCCTCAAGGTGGAGTCCGTCCCCGTGGGATGTCACGGGTCAGGCAGGGCGCACGCACGCACGTCCCGCTGGCCCTTGTGACATGGCAGGTTACGGCCCGCGCGAATCTGTGGCGGGTCGCGCTACTGCGCGCAGGCCCGTCCCCGTGCGTCCGGGACGCGGCAGGGGCATGGCCCGGCGGGTGCAGTGGCGCGTGCCGGGTCTTCAGCCGACCCGACATGCAGTCATCCCCCAACGAGAAGAAGGTTCATCCATGAGTATCAAGCTGACGGGCCGCCTGGTGGTGGCCGCGCTCCTGAGCCTGACGGCCGCCGGTTGCCAGGGTGAGGAAGCGCAAACGCCCGCGGGTGACTCGCTTTCGTCGCAGGAAGCGAAGGTCGAGCAGCAGTGTGTCGAAGGCTTCAACGGCATCAAGAACTGCGCGACGGGCAGCGCCGTGCTGGCGCGCACCGGGAAGGGCATCGCGGTCTCCGGCCTGAAGGACGTGAGGGCGGACGGCTTCTCCAGCCAGTTCCCCCGCTCCACCAGCTGGAACCTGCAGGCGGACATCGGCGGGCTCGGTGTGACGAAGCAGGGCTTCACCCTGGCGGCCCGGGATGGCGACCAGGTGGTCAGCGCGCTGCGCGTCGGCCTGGGTGAGGGGGACCGCGTGGTCCTCGCGCCCACGTTCACGGGCGGCTCGACCCCTTCGGCCTACCGGGTGAACCTGTACCAGAACGGCCGGCTGATGCTGTCGCAGCAGCACCCGTGGGAGTACGGCGGCGTCAACTCGGAGTGGTACAACATCCACATCCGGCTGACCCGCATCGACATCGGCTTCAAGAACCACAACTCCACGAGCATGTTCGACACCATCCGCGACGGCGCCTGCCTCTGGAGCTTCCGCGGCGCCCCGGGCGCGTTCTCGCTGGACGCGGACGGCAAGCCGGTCAGCGGCGACTACCTGGAGATCGTCGAGGAGGTCGAGGACGGGCACTACCCGTACACCGGTTTCTCCTCCATCGACGTGAAGGCCTCCGCGAGCGACTTCACCGTCCTGGGTGAGTCCACCGTCCAGGGCAAGTAGTCCCCGACGCGAAGCCGTTGCACGCCGGGCGGGAGAGACTCCCCGTCCGGCGTTTCTCATTGCGGGCGGCTACAGCGTGGGGGCCGGCAGGTCGAGCCCCAGCAGCAGGCCGCCGGTGAGCTCCAGGGTGGGCGGGGCCACGTAGGCGTGCTGGGTGGCGACGTGGACGTCGCGGAAGCAGCGCTGGAGGGGGCTGGAGCGGAAGACGGCGCTGCCGCCCGCGGCCTCGTACATGCCGTCCACGGCGCGCGCGGCGCTCCGGGTGGCGTGGGTCATGGCCAGGCGCAGCTCGGCGCGGGCGCGCTGGGAGACGGGGCCCCGCGTGGACTCGGCGTAGACGGCGTGGAGGGCCTCCAGGACGAAGGCGCGGGCGGAGCGCACGGTGGCCTCGGCGACGGCGACGGCCTCCTGGGCCGCGGGGCGCGCGGCCAGCTGACGGCGCTCCAGCATCAGGGTCTTCTGGTGCGCCAGGGTGATGAACTCGTCGATGGCGCGGCGGGCGATGCCCAGCGCCACGGCCGGGATTCCCATTCCCAGCAGGCAGAAGGGGAAGCCGTAGAGCGGCGAGGTGACGCGCCTCGGGCTGAAGAACGAGAAGGCATACGCCTCCGGCACGAAGAGGTCCTTCACCTCCATGTCCCCGCTGCCCGTGCCGCACAGGCCTGAAGCGAACCAGGTGTCGTGCAGCACGACGCTCCCGGCCGGGAAGAAGCACAGCCGCGTCTCAGGGAGCCCCGTGGCCCCCAGGCGGGGCTTGCCCCCTTCCGTCACCACCGCGCCTCCCACCAGCCACTGGCAGTGCTGCCCGCCGCTCACCCAGGGCCAGCGGCCGGTGACGCGGTAGCCTCCCTCGACGCGCTCGGCGCGGCCCATGGGCGCCGCCATGCCGCCGGTGATGGCGTCCGGCGCGCCGTACACGGCCTGGGCCGCGGGCTCCGGCAGCCAGGCGGACGTCAGCGCGGTGGAGGCGCCAATCATCACGCACCAGCCCGTGGCGCCGTCCGCCTTCGCCAGCGCTTCGATGATCTGGAAGGACTGCGCCGGGTGCAGCTCCAGCCCTCCTAGCGACTCCGGGATCATCATCCGGAAGAAGCCCTCCCGGGCCAGCTCGGCGGCCAGGTCCGGGGGCAGCCGGCGTGCGCTCTCGATTTCGTCGGAGCGCGCGGACAGGCGGGGGAACAGCGCCTGGGCGGTGGCC
>NZ_RAWG01000049.1 GCF_003611735.1 Corallococcus sicarius
ACCCAGACCGACAGCTAAGGCCCCCAAATCTAGTCTAAGTGAACACTAGAAAGGATGTGGCAGGTCATTGACAACCAGGAGGTTGGCTTAGAAGCAGCCATCCTTTAAAGAAAGCGTAATAGCTCACTGGTCAAGACAGGCCGCGCCGAAAATGTAACGGGGCTCAAGACTAGTGCCGAAGCTTCGGGTCATGTACGTCAAGCGTACGTGGCGGTAGGGGAGCGTCCCAGTTGCAGCGAAGGTAGACTGAAAAGGCTGCTGGAGCGACTGGGAGTGCTGATGCCGAAATGAGTAGCGATAAAGGGGGTGAGAAACCCCCTCGCCGTAAACCCAAGGTTTCCTGGGTCAAGTTAATCTTCCCAGGGTTAGCCGGGTCCTAAGCCGAGGCCGAAAGGCGTAGGTGATGGCAAGCAGGTTAATATTCCTGCGCCATCTTGCAGGCGTTGAACTGAGGGAGGACGGAGAAAGCTAGGCGAGCTGACCGGTGGTTGTGTCAGTCTAAAGACGTAGGGGTGTCGCGTACGATTAAAGGCGCGGCAGCTATCCCCGAGATCCCATGGCGCCCCGCAAGGGGTAAGTCGCTGATGCTCTGCTTCCAAGAAAAGTCCCGCAGGGAGTCTGCAGGGTGTCCGTACCGCAAACCGACACAGGTGGGTGAGGAGAAAATCCTAAGGCGCTTGAGAGAACTCTCCTCCAAGGAACTAGGCAAATTTCCACCGTAACTTCGGAAGAAGGTGGGCCTCTGGTAGGTGTAGGCGTACAGCCGAAGCCGAGAGAGGTTGCAGAGAAATGGCGGTAGCGACTGTTTACCAAAAACACAGGACTCTGCGAAGGCGACAAGCCGACGTATAGGGTCTGACTCCTGCCCGGTGCTGGAAGGTTAAGGGGATTCGTCAGCCGCAAGGCGAAGCGATGATCCGAAGCCCCAGTAAACGGCGGCCGTAACTATAACGGTCCTAAGGTAGCGAAATTCCTTGTCGGGTAAGTTCCGACCTGCACGAATGGAGTAACGACTTCCGCACTGTCTCGGAGAGGGACTCAGCGAAATTGAAATAGCTGTGCCGATGCAGTTTACCCGCAGCAAGACGGAAAGACCCCGTGAACCTTTACTACAACTTGACAGTGACACTAGGGATTGGCTGTGTAGGATAGGTGGGAGCCTTTGAAGCCGGGCCGCTAGGTTCGGTGGAGGCAACGGTGAAATACCACCCTGCTGATTTCTGGTGTCTAACCATGTCTCGTCAGCCGGGACTGGGACACTGTCTGGTGGGTAGTTTGACTGGGGCGGTCGCCTCCCAAAAAGTAACGGAGGCGCGCGATGGTTCCCTCAGCCCGATTGGAAACCGGGCGTCGAGTGCAATGGCATAAGGGAGCTTGACTGCGAGACCGACAGGTCGAGCAGGTGCGAAAGCAGGTCATAGTGATCCGGTGGTCCTGAATGGAAGGGCCATCGCTCAACGGATAAAAGGTACTCCGGGGATAACAGGCTTATCTCCCCCAAGAGTTCACATCGACGGGGAGGTTTGGCACCTCGATGTCGGCTCATCGCATCCTGGGGCTGGAGCAGGTCCCAAGGGTTTGGCTGTTCGCCAATTAAAGCGGTACGCGAGCTGGGTTCAAAACGTCGTGAGACAGTTTGGTCCCTATCTGCTGTGGGCGTAGGATACTTGAGAGGCTCTGACCTTAGTACGAGAGGACCGGGTTGGAGGCACCGCTGGTGTACCAGTTGTCTCGCCAGAGGCATCGCTGGGTAGCCATGTGCCGATTGGATAACCGCTGAAAGCATCTAAGCGGGAAACCGACCTCAAGACCAGGTATCCCGGGCGCAAGCCCCTGAAGACTCGTGGAAGACTACCACGTTGATAGGCTGGGTGTGTAAGCGCGGTAACGCGTTAAGCTAACCAGTACTAATAAGTCGAGCGGCTTACTTTCCCCCTTCTCTTGCATGCCCCCTAACCGGGGAGTAAGGGACTCGGGGCCAAGGCCGAGGCCACGACGCGAAGCATCGCGTCTGCCCGGAAGACAGCTGTTTCACTCTTCTTCAATGAAGAGGCTTCACTCAAGCAGAAGCTTGCAACTTACCCTTCGTATGCACCGTCAATCGCTTTTCCGGTGGCAATGTCGGAGGGGTCACACCCGTTCCCATCCCGAACACGGAAGTTAAGCCCTCCAGAGCCGATGGTACTCCGCGGGAAACCGCGTGGGAGAGTAGGTCGCTGCCGGATTCTTTTTGAGCAAAGCCCCTGGTGCCGCAAGGCGCCAGGGGTTTTTGCCTTTTGCGGGCTCAATGTCTTGCCTGGCTTTCGGTCCCAGGGAAGGCGTTCTTCCTCACGGATTGATCCGGCGTGGTGCGAACTTACGCGGCATGCCTTTGAGGCTGGCCTGGCCCTGTCTGCTTTGCTTGAGTGGCGCTCCTTCCCCCTCTTGCTGGACAGGAGCCTTTCGCATGCATCTGCTTCGAATCTACGCCGCTGGTCTGCTCGCGCTGGGTTTCCTGCTCGCGCCTGCCCGTTCTGATGCCGCAGCTGGCGTTCGCCTTGGCGTGGGTGCGGACTACTGGGTGGACACCAGCGCCGCGTTCAACTTCACGCTGGGCGTTGAAGGCCACGTCGCGGGGCCCATCTTCGTGGGCGCTCGCTTCGGCGCGGTGCTGGTGACGGACGGCAATGTGATTGGCGTTCCGTTGGACATCTCCCTGCGCGCGAACATCGGCCGGACCGTCTACATCGAGGGCCTGGCGGGTCCGTGGATCTTCTTCAAGGGAGACGCCTTCAAGGCCCACGCGGCTTTCGGCTTCGGGCTCCAGGGCAAGGCCGCGAGCATCGGTGTCGAGGTGGGCTACCTCGACCCGAACCCCATCATCGGACTGCGGCTCGGCTACAAGTTCTGAGGGCCAGGTCTCAGTAGTGCGGCGGGCGCTCCTGCTGGCGGGCGTCCACCAGCCCCGGCTCGGCCTCGAGCTTGAGCTTGAGCCGGTCCAGCTCCGAGCGGAGCGTGTCGATGACACGCCCCTGCTGGTAGAGCACCTCGCTCAGCTCCTGCAGCAGCTCCTGCTGCTGCGTGTAGCGGATTTCCAGCTCGACCAGGCGCTTGTCTTCCATTGCCGTCTTCTCCGCAGGGGAACCTGCCCCATGAATACCCTCGAATACCTGCAGCGCGCCCGTGAGTTGCTCGGGCGGGGGCAGCCTGAGCTCGCGGAGTCCGCGCTGAGTGACGCCATTGATGCCGCCGTGGCGGCGGAGGACCTGGTCCTCCTCACCCAGGCCCGGTTCGCCCTGGGAGAGCTGCTCTTCCAGCAGGGCCGCGATGAAGAGGCAATCCCCTTCCTCCAGGCCGTGGTCCGGACTGAACGGGCGGATGGCTCCGTGGATGCGCCGGTCATCGCGGCCGCGCGGATGCTGCGACAAATCCGAGGGCAGGAGCCGCGCTGACCGTCAGGGCAGCCGGCACAATTCGCGGATGGCATCCATCCGCTGTGGGAAGCGCCGCTCCAGGTCCGTGCGCGTCTGGCGGGCTCCTTCAATCTTCCCAGCCCTCACCTGGAGCGTGCACAGCGTCGCCAGGGGGCGCGTGTCGGAGACATCCAGGCGGTCTGCTCGGCGCAGGGCCTCCTCGGCGGCGTCCGCGTTCCCCAACTGGAACCAGGCGAGCCCGAGCTGGAGGTGGCCCTCCGTCAGCTTCGGGTCCGCTTGCACCGCCTGCTGCAGGAGCTTCACGGCTTCGCGGCTCCGGCCTTCCCGGGTCAGCACCTGACTGCGCTCCACCAGGAGCCTGGCCTGGGGCAGCCTGCCCTCCAGCGCATCGAAGACCTTCAGCGCTTCGTCGGGCTTGCCCAGCCGGCTGAGCATCCGGCCGTAGCGCACTCCGACCCTGGCATCGCCTGGGACCCGCTCGTGGGCGCGGGCCAGGGCCTGGGTGGCGCCTTCGAGGTCGCCCTTCTCCTCGCTCAGGTCCGCTCGGAGCAGCTCCGCCCGGGCGTCATGGGGGGCCAGCCTGGCGGCCTTGCTCAAGGACTGCTCCACGCAGCGGCCCATGTGCTCCAGGTCGCAGATGCGCGCGAGCAGGAGCTGGGTTTCCACCGAGGTGGGGTCCCTCCGCTCCGCCTCCAGGGCCAGGTCGTGGGCCTCGGCTGGTGCTCCTTCGCGCAGGAGTTCGGCCGCCGTGCGCAGGTCCTGCGCCGTGGCCTTGTCGTTGGTCTTCAGGGGCACCAGGAAGCGCAGGCGGCTTGGGGTGTCTTCCGTGGCCTGGGCGATGGCCAGCTCCTGCTCCGGCATGTTCCGGGGGAGGAAGAGGGGGATGACGTGGATGGCGAGCGCGATCGCGGACACCCAGAGCACGCCTCGCATGCCCTGGCTCCAACGCCGTTCGCGACGCTCCCCTGGAACGGTTGACGGCTCGCTCATGGCGGGTCCCTAGACGGCTCGCAGGTGGGGGCGCAGGCCCGAAGGCAGCTCCAGCCCGCAACTCCAGCAGAGCTCGAAGTTGGCTGGAATCTCCTCACTGCACCGGGGGCACGTCACCGAACGGTTCGCGGCCTCCTGGTTGGCCTGCAGCTCGGAGAGGACCTGTCGGCCGGTCTCCATCTCCTGGGGCCACAGCCAGAGCTCCACCCAGGCCTCGGTGCTGGGGATCTCCCCGCTCAGCGGTACCAGCGACTCGCCACGGATGTCGACCGAGAGACCGGCCGACTCCAGGGCTCCCGCCAGCATCCGCGCCTCTCCGACCGTGCGGTGCACGGAGAACTGCACGCGCTTCATGCTACGTGTCTGTCAGAAGCGGGCCGCCGGGGCAACCGCCCGCGGTCGCTCCCCTGCTGTCCCCGCTTATCGCTCCCGCTCCGGCTTGTTTCGCGGCAAGCACCGGCCGTCCCCTTCGGGGGCCCCGTGTGGGCCGCTGTCATTCGCTGTCGCTATTCATCATGGCGCAGCTGGTGTGGCAGGACGGCATGGGCGTGGCGGGGTGCGCGGGCGTGGAGCTCCGCGGTCAGCAGTGCGTCCAGCTCCGCGAGCAGGCGATCATACCCGCCCCCGGCGCCCTTCGCCGGCAGCCAGTCGGTGGCGAGCCGCACGCGCGGGGTCTCCTCGTCCTCGAAGGCGAGGGTCACCGCCAGCCCCTCGGGGCCTCCGGCCTGGGGCACCAGCGCCGCGGGCTCCGGCTCTCGCTGCACCCTCTCCAGCAGCGGGGTCAGCCGGTGGATCTCCTCCGGGGTCAGGTCCCGCTCCACCACGGCTTCGCCCTGCTCGAGGACGCGCAGGTGCTTCAAGCCCTCCACCCGCAGCGCCTGCGCGCCGGTGTTGGTCCGACCACTGCGCTCGTAGGTCACCGTCTTCACGCGCGTACCTCCCTCGGTTCAGGAGTAGGCATCCGCCTTCTCGTTCGCATCCAGGAAGGCAGATACCGGCCGCTCCTGCCGCTTGAACGTGGCTCCGAGCGACCGATGTCCGACAGTGCAGGGCGCCCCCCGGGTCCCTGCGTTTCCAGAGCGGGCCTCCCTACCCTGCTCCCTGTCCTGGCGCGCATGCCTGGACACACGGAGGCCTTCGAAACGATGAGCAAGAACAAGAACCCCACCCCCAATGACCAGCGCTCCAACACCAAGAACCCCGAGCGCCCGGAGCACAAGGCCGCCCAGGACAACCGCGCCAACCAGATGAACCCGCAGCGGCCCAACACTCCGACCCCCGCGACGCCGACCGGTGGCGGCATGCCGGGCGGCACCGACCCGATGAAGCGCTGAGGCACCCTCCGCGCAGCGTCCGTCGCTCGTGGTGAGGAGAGAGGCCGGCTTCCTGTCCGCCGGCCTCTCTTGCTTCCTGGCGACTAGCGAACGCGCGGCGAGCACTCGCCTTCGCCGCGGTAGTGGCCCACGGTGCGCACGAGCGCCGTCACGAAGTCGCGCAGGGTGCGCACGCTGCCCGCGCCCCCCGTGCCGTACTGGTTCGCGGGCAGCGACGTCAGGTCCACGGTACCCAACTCATCGAGGGTGACCTCGCCGTCCGGGCCCACCACTCCGATGCTGTCCGCGGCGGCGATGGCGTCGAAGCGCATCTTCGCTTCGGGCGACTGGAGGTCGTCGAAGAACAGGTGGTCGCCGTGAAGGGTGAGCTGCACCGTCTCCGTGCCGCCCTTGGGGACCGTCACGCCGGTGCCGATGTCCTCGTTCTGGCAGCGCTCGTAGAGCGTGTTGGTGGGGAAGCCCCAGCGGAAGCGCTTCGACACGGTGCCCTTCGTCGCGGTGCCTTCGACGTACACGGACCAGCCCTGGGTGTTCATCCGCGTCACGTCCTCCGCGTCCGCGTTGCCGGCGGTGGCGTCCGGGGCGGGGGCGATGGCGTAGCTCACCTCGTCCCATTCCTCGGAGGCCAGGTCGGTGAAGGCCGCGACGTTCACCGGCCCCGGGCGGTGTACGTCGTAGACCTTCGCGGGCGCCTGTTCGGCGGCGATTTCGCCCTCGCGGTTGGCGACCTTCAGCTCCCCCAGCTTCACGAGGAACTTGTCGTAACGCACGCTCCAGCCGTCCTCGAACGCGGAGGCGGGGATCTGCTTCTCGATGAAGTCCTCGCCGTACGCCGTGAACGTCACGTTGCCCTGGCCCGACGAGCAGGCCATGAGCCCCAGGCACGACACTCCCATCAACCACTGCTTCTTCATTGCGCTGCTCCTTCCACCCACGTCACGACGTAGGCGCTGGTGTCTTCCACGCCGCGCACCAGGGCGTTCTGCGCCTGGCTGTCAGCGGGGAAGGTGGAAATGCCAGCCGCGTCCGGTTGCGACGCGGTGGCGAAGTCGATGCGGCCCACCCACTTCCCCAGGTCCACCGCGATGCTCACGGAGCCGGGCTCCTGCTTCAGCTCCCGCTCGAAGCGCACGCCTTCAATGGCTGCCTTGGGCAGGTCCACCGCCGCGTCGAAGCGCACCGTCGCCCCCGTCGCGTGCGTGGCCGTTCCCCGCACGTGCACCTGATGGCCGCCCAGCAGGTTCTGGGTGTCGGTGGCCGCCGTGGGCGTCGCGAGCGTCAACTCCAACGACCCGTAGGAGCCCGTCACCGCGTTGGCGCTGCCCAGGTCGCTGCCCGCGAGCAGATCCACCGTCTGGACGTTCAGCACCTCTCCCAGCGCGTCTCCAGGGACGTAGTGGCCGGGGTGCGCGTGGGCGGTGCCTCCGATGAGCGAATACCAGTCGAAGCGGGGGGCTCGGGAGAGCAGCACGCGGCCCTCGAAGAAACGCACCGCGCCCACCGAGAGCTGGACTGCTTCCGGGGTGACGGTCCAGCCGTGCTCGTTGGGGCCGGTGGGCAAGGTGGCGCTCATCGCGACGCCGAACGTGCGCCGCTCCGCCTCGGTCTTGGCGCCGTCGCCGCAGCCCAGGCTCATCAGGGTCGCGGCCGCCGCGAGCGTGCGCAGCAGGGCAGGGGAGTGGGACATCACAGGTGGACCTCCAGGGTGAGCGCGGCCGTCCGAGGCGACCCCGCGGTGAAATGTCGGGCCGGCACGAGGCTCGGCGGGGTGGATGGGTCGAAGCGCGAGCTGTAGACGAACTCACCGTCGCGCCAGCGCGTGTTCAGCAGGTTCATCACGTCGAGCCGCAGCGCGAACGCGCCCCTGCGCAGCGCCACCTGGGCGTCCGCGAGGAACACCGTGTGGCTGAACTCGTCGTAGGGCAGCGGCCGGGGACCGATGAGGGTGAGGCCCGTGCCCAATGACAGCACGGCGCCCAGGCCCGACAGCGGGCGCTCCCAGCCAAGGTCCGCTCGTGCGACCAGCGGCGCGAAGTAGGGCAGCAGCGCGTCTGTCTTCGTCACCGTCGCGTGGGCCACCGTGGCGCTCAGCGCGGCGGTGAGGCCCGGGAGGGGGCGCGTCTGCAGCGCCGCGGAGACGCCAGTGCGCAGCGTCTCTCCCGTGAACACCGTGGTGCCCACGGTGTGGTCGAAGAAGAAGTCGTCCGCCACCTGCGAACCGAAGAGGCTGGCTTGAAAGGACAGACGCTCGCCCTCTCTGCGGGTGCCCAGCTCCGCGCCGTGCACGTTGACGAAGGGGGCTCGCTCTGCCTCCGAGAGGCTTCGGGCCTGGGGGGAGCGGAAGCCGTCGCCGTAGCTGGCGAAGAGGGCCCAGGTGTCCGTGAGCGCATATTCCACGCCGGCCTTCGCGCCCCAGTGCACCCCGAAGGCGCTGCGCGAGTAGCCCTGCCCGTCGTAGAAGCGCGGGTCGCGGAAGGCGAGCGCGTCGAAGACCTCCACGCCCAGCGCGTCGGCGCGGCCTCCCAGACGGAAGGCCCAGCGGCCCAGGGGGAGACGGGCCTCGGCGTAACCCCAGACATCCGTCTGGGTGATGTTCGCGTCCACTTCGTCCGCGAAGAAGGTGCCGTCCGTCTCCCGGTAACGGCGTTGCGTCTGCTGGATTCCGTCGCGCCTTGCTCCGAGCCCCAGCTCCAGCGAGACGGGGTGGCCCCAGAGGGAGACCTGCCGGCGGTGCTCGGCGCGCAGGCCCAGCGTGGAGCCTCCGTTCGTCTGTTCGAGCCCGTCACCCCGGTCGTCCACCCGGTAGCCGGTGAAGTTGTTGCGCAGCCGCAGGTCCGAGAGGATTCCGAAGGCCTCCAGCCGCGTGCGCGCCGTGCCCTCTCGCGGCAGCTCCACGCCGAGCAGGAGCTGGTGCCGGGACACCGTGCCGCCCTGACGCGGGAAGGAGCCGGAGTAGAACGTGCGCCGGCCTGCTTCCAGGTCGTCCTCGCGCACGACACCGGGCGAGTCGAAGCGCGTGACGTAGCTGCCCGCGAGCACTCGCGCGCTCAGGCCATTGCCGAGGTGGACGTTCGCCTGGGCGAGGAGGGACGCGCGGCCGTGGCCCCGCTGCGGGCCGAAGCCGTTGGACTCGCCGAACTCCGCCGCGGCGAAGGTGCCGGGGTCCTCACCCGGACGCACCGTCACGACGAGCCGGCGCTGGCCGAACTGGCCCAGGGTTCCCGCGAACTCCACGCCCGGGTCCCTCGCGCCCAGCTCCATCCGCACGGTTCCCGCGACCGCGAAGTCTCCCTGGAACGCGCGATAGGAGCCCTCCGTCACCTCCAGCGAGTGGACGAGCTCCGGGATGACGAAGTTCGTGTCCGCATAGCCGAGCGCGTGGATGTGGCTCACCTCGTTGACGGGCAGGCCTCCGACGTTCAGCTCCACGTCCTGGCCGTGCAGCGCATCGAAGCCTCGGAGGAAGAGCTGCTGTGCCTTGCCTTCGCCGCTGTGCTGCGAGGCCACGAGGCCCGGCACCACGCGGAGCACGTCCACCGCGTTCCTGCGCGGTGCCGTGTCGAGGATGTCCCGGCCGATGGTCACCTCCGAGGCGCTTTGCGCAGGACGCGTCCCTCGCACCACCGTGGCCCGCTGCTTCGGGCCTTCTTCCGGGAGCGGGGCTTCCGCCGCGGGCGGCTCGGAGGGGGCGGGTGCTGCCTGCTCCGTGGGCGGTGCTTCCGGGGCCGGCTGCGCTTCGGTTGGCAGCTGTGACGACGTCACCTCCGTCACCGCGGGGGGCGGCACGGGGCTCGGCATGGCTTGAAGGCACGTCGACAGCGTGGCGAGCGCGAAGGGCAACATGAGCACGGGAGACATCGGCACGAGGAAATGGCGACACGTCCCTGGCGCGCGTCTCGGCGCACACCTGGGACCTGGGAAGAAGACTGCCGGGACGACATGCGCTCACGGCCCACGCCTGGCCCGGATGGCCAGACGGGTCTCATGCTCGCGATGGGTCCTTCCGGAAGTGCGGAGGGGCCTGGTTTTTCTATGGGCCCTGCGGCATCGCCGGGGACCGCCACCGCTGACCCGGCCGCCACTGCGGCGCTCGCGCTGGCGCCACCGACCACGACACCCACCGCGACGCGGGTGGCAGGAACACCGTCCAGCTCGCCGCCATGGCCAGCAGGTGCTCCACGGAGCCCGTCAGGTGCTGGTGGCCGTGCCCGTGCTGGCCTTCGTCGTCAGCCCCGTCCGGAGACCCGGGGGCTTCACCTGGGGCGGATGGCTCGTGCTCCGCGCTCGGCTCCGAGCTCGCCTCCGAGCTGCCGGGGCGGTGGACGTGGCCTTTCGCCCCAGGCACGTGGGCGTGCCCCTCCAGCCCGCCGCCGTGGCCCACCACCGCATGCAACACGGGGGCGACCGCGAGCCCGTACACCAGGACCATCAGTCCCAGGCAGGCCAGGTCGCGTCGGTCTCGGGAGTCCCACACGGTCGTTTGTTCGCGAAAGGCGTCCAGGACTGCGAGGGAAAGACGGAGCCCGCCTGCCTAGCCGTCGGCCTCTGGACACGCAAGCGCCCCCTCCCGAGCGCTGTTCGACACTCCCCAGGCCTCCGTGCCCCCTTGCCCGTGGACCGCTTGACGCATTGCATTGGAATCCGCTGCGGCGGAAGACTTCCCGTCATACACTCTGGGGGTGCGTTCCGAATCCGCCGTGCTCCGTTCGCTTCCGTCCTCCACGGGTGAGACGCCCGCGCCACCGCCTTCGCGGGCCGAGCGCCTGCGCGCGCTGGGGACCGAGCCCTTCGACCTGCTCGTCATTGGCGGCGGGGTCACCGGCGCGGGCGCGGCCCGGGACGCGGCGCTGCGCGGGTTGAAGGTGGCGCTGGTGGAGCGCGAGGACTTCGCCAGCGGGACGTCCAGCCGCTCCTCCCGGCTCATCCACGGCGGGCTGCGCTACCTGGAGCACGGCCACCTGGGGCTCGTCTTCGAGTCGAGCATCGAGCGGCGGCGCCTGCTGCACCTGGCGCCCCACCTGGTGCGCCCGCTGGCCTTCGTGTGGCCCGTGTACGAAGGCGCCCGGGTGCCTCGCTGGAAGCTCAACGCGGGCCTCATGCTGTACGACGCCCTGTCGCTGTTCCGCAACGTGAAGGCCTATCAGCGGCTGTCGCTGAAGCAGCTGCTGGAGGCCGAGCCGGGCATCCGCTCCGAGGGGCTGAAGGGCGGCGCGCGCTACTACGACGCGGCCACCGACGATGCGCGCCTGACGCTGGCCAACGCGCTGAGCGCGAGCGAGGCGGGCGCGGTGGTGCTCAACCACGCGTCGGTGAAGCAGCTGGTGTTCGCGGACGGCAAGGCCACGGGTGCGCGCGTGGTGGATCACCTGACGGGCGAGGAGCTCACCGTGCAGGCTCGCGCCGTGGTCAACGCCACCGGGCCGTGGAGCGATGAGATCCGCCAGCTCGATTCGGGGACGACCCGCAGCGGGCCCACGGTGCGCGGCAGCAAGGGCGTGCACATCGCCGTGCCCCGCTCGCGTCTGGGCATCCAGGACGCGCTCACGCTGCTGTCCCCCGTGGATGGCCGCGTGATGTTCATCCTGCCCGCGGACGCGTTCACCATCATCGGCACCACCGAGACGGCCACCCGCGCCCACCCGGCCGAGGTGCGCGCGAGCGAGGCGGACGTGGCCTACCTGCTCACGTCCGCCAACGCGTTCTTCCCCGACGCGCACCTCACCCGCGATGACCTGGTGAGCGCCTGGGCCGGCATCCGGCCGCTCGCCGCCAGCGGCTACCACGGCAACACCGACGCGGGCAGCGCCAGCCGCGAGCACGCCATCGACGTGAGCCCTTCCGGCGTGCTGGCCATCAGCGGCGGCAAGCTCACCACCTTCCGCGTCATGGCCCGCGACGTGGTCAACGCCGTGGAGCGCCACCTCGCGCTGCCCCACCGCAAGTCCACCACCGACGTGCGTCCCCTGCCCGGCGGCGACATTGCCCGGATGGACGCGGAGCTCGCGGCGGCCCGCCAGGAGGTGGGCGACGCCGCCACGGGCGACCACCTGGTGCGGGCGTACGGCAGCCGCTGGCGCGCGGTGTGGGCGCTCACGCGCGAGACGCCGGCGCTGGCCGAGCCGCTCGTGGACGGGCTGCCCTACCGCTGCGCCGAGGCCGCGTGGGGCGTGTCCCACGAGATGGTCCAGACCCTGGCCGACCTGCTCATCCGCCGGCTCAAGGTCGCGTTCGAGACGCGCGACCAGGGCCGCGCCGCCGCCGCGCGGGCCGCGGTCGTGATGGCGCCGCTCCTGGGCTGGGACGCGGCGGAGACCGCGCGTCAGCTGGCGACCTACGACGTGGACGCCCAGCGCATCTTCGGCGTGGACCCCGCGGACGCCTGACACCCCGACGCGCCAGGTCGTGCGCCGGGATGTTGGATGGGAGCGGTTTCGCGCGCGGCAGCGTTGGTGGTTGCACTTTGACTGGTACCCGGCGCGCGTCGGGCGCACGACAGCCGCCCGAGCAGCCGGACTGCGTCCATGCTTAAATTGATTCCGGGAACGGGAGGCAGGGCTTGCCCGTTCCTCCCGGCCGCCAATTTCGAGGGCGTCGGGTCGCGGCGCGGTACCTCATGCTGGCCGGGCACGAAGGAGATGCACCCCATGAAGCGTTGGCTTTGGCTTGGGCTGTCCGGTCTGGTGGCTTGCGGTGGCGAGAAACCCGACCCCATCGACGTCCTGCCGCAGGCATGTCCCGGCACCACGGGCTCCAGGCTCCCCGGGCAGAGGTCTTCCGGCCTCGCGGCGGCGGAGGCCCCGGACGGGGTGCTCATCACCTTCAAGCCGAAGGTGTCCGCCAGCGCGGTGGCCGCCACGGCGGACTTCGCGGCGGTCGTGGAGCGCGAGGGCGGCACGGTGAAGCGGCGCTTCCCGAGCCTGAACATGGTGTCCGCGCGGCTGTCGCCCGAGGCCCTGGCGGCGCTCCAGAAGAACCCCGACGTGCTCTCCGTGGAGCCCAACCGCCGCGTCTACGCGATGGGGCTGCCGACGCGGCCGCCGCTGGTGTCGTGGCAGGGCGTGCTCAGCACGCAGGGCTCCGTGGGCGAGTACACGGAAGGCCTGAAGATGGTGCAGGCCCCGCAGGTGTGGGACGCGAACAACGATGGTGTCTTCGACACCGGCGCACCCACGGGCGCGGGCGTGAAGGTGTGCGTCATCGACAGCGGCTGGGACAGCAAGCACCCGGAGCTGAAGGAGGCGTTCGTGAAGGGCAAGGACTTCGTCGACGATGACTCCGACGCGTCCGACGTGAGCGAGGAGCTGGGCATCGTGACGGTGGGCGGCGGCCACGGCACCCACGTGGCGGCGACCATCCTGGCGCAGTTCGGCACGGGTTCGGGCGCACGCGTGTCGCCCGGAGAAGAGCCGAACGGCGTGGTGGGCGTGGCGCCCGGTGCGTCACTGCTCGTCGCGCGCGTGCTGGACGTGAAGGGCGGCGGCAGCACCGACGACGTCATCGCGGCGGTGGAGTGGTGCCGCGGGGAAGGGGCGCGGATCGCCTCGCTGTCGCTGGGCGCTCCGGAGCCCTCCGAGAAGGAGCGGGTCGCGTTCGAGCGGGTGTGGGACAGCGGCAACGGCATGCTGTCCGTGGCCGCCAGCGGCAACGACGGCAAGGAGCGCATCTCCTTTCCGGCCGCGTACAACACGTACGTGATGGCGGTGGGCGCGGTGGACCTGGCGGGCGACTACGCGAGCTTCTCGCAGTACGGCCCGGAGCTGTCCGTCGTGGCCCCGGGCGTGAACGTGCTGAGCGCCACGGTGCTGGGCGCCGCGGCGCTGTCCGATGTGCAGGCGGGCTCGAAGCCGTTCGTGTCCTCGCCGCTCTCGTACACCGCGGAGGGCTCCTACACGGGCCGGCTGGTGGACTGCGGCCTGGGCACGGACCGGGGGGCCTGCGGTGCGGCCGCCACGTGCGACGGCTTCGTCGCGTACGTGGACCGGGGTGACATCTTCTTCGAGGAGAAGGCGCACAACGTCATCGAAGCCGGCGCGCGCGCGATCATCATCGGCAACAACGTGGCGGATGACGGCGAGGGCACCTTCACGCTGGGCTCCGCCAACACGCACTGGGTGCCCACGGTGTCCGTGTCGATGGCGTCCGGAGTGGACCTGAAGGCGATGGTGGGCCAGGACGTCACGGTGAGCACCCGGGGGCTGGACTACCAGCGCGAGTCGGGGACCTCCATGTCGACCCCGCACGTGTCCGGTGTGGCGGCGCTGGTGATGAGCGCTCGGCCGGACCTCTCCGCCAGGCACGTCCGCGAGGTGCTGGAGAAGACGGCGCTGGACGACAAGACGACGCCGGGGTTCGACGTGAAGTACGGCCATGGGCTCGTGCAGGCGGCCAAGGCCGTGGAGCTGGCGCGCTCGCTGCCCATGGGGGGGGGACCGCTTCCGCTGCCGTGACGGCGGACGGCTTCGCGTGAAGGTCTTCGCCCCCGGGCCCCTCAGTGGGACCGGGGGCGTTCCATTTTCCGGGGGTGAGGCCGTTCCTCCCGGGGCTCCAGGCCGTGGTGGCAGGGGTTGCGTGCGTGCGAGCGCAGGGCCGCCCGGCCGGTGGTTCCCGGTGTCGGAGCGCGCACCTTCCCGGATGGGAGGAGCGCCACGCATGAAGCGAGACACCTTGAGGGGCTTGGGGATCGCGGGCGTGGCCTGCCTGCTGGTAGGCGCGGGCCCGGGGCCTGTGCTGGCACAGGCTGACGATGCGTCGTCCGGGGAGTCAGCGGGGACGGCGGCCGGTACGCCTCCTGCCACCTCGCAGCCGGCGACGAACGCGGGGACGGGGGGCTCGGGGACGGCGGCCCAGCAGGCGCCCTCCAGTGCGAGCCCAGCGGGCACGGATCAAGCCGCCGGGGGCTCGGGCAACGCGGGCTCGGCCCCGACTCCGACTCCGACACAGGGCACCGCTGGTTCGGGCAGCGCCGACGCCAACATGAATCCCGGTGGCACCAGTAACACGGGTGCGGATGACAACCCGGGTGCCGGTGGCGCGGGCAACACCGGCGGCACCGGTACCACGGGTGCGGATGACAACCCGGGTGCCGGTGGTGCGGGCACCACGGGCACGGGTGACACGGGTGCGGATGACAACCCGGGTACCGGTGGTGCGGGCACCACGGGCACGGGTGACATGGGTGCGAGTCCGGGCACCGGCAACACCGGCACGGGCGATATGAGTGCGAGCCCGGGCACGGGTGGCACGGAGAACACCGGCACCGGTGGCACTGGCAACACGGGCACGGGTGGCACGGGGGCCGGTGCGAGTCCCGGCATGGGTGGCACGGGCACGGGCACGAGTGCGCCCTCGGACACCGTGGGCACCGGCAATACCGCCGGCACCGGTGGCACAGGCAACACGGGCACGGGTGGCACGGGCACGAGTGCAACCCCGGACACGGGTGGCACGGGGGCCGGTACGAGTCCCGGCACGGGTGGCACTGGCACTACCGGCACCGGCAACACGGGGACGAGTGAAACCCCGGGCACGGGTGGCACTGGCACTACCGGCACCGGGGGCACGGGCAACACGGGGACGAGTGCAACCCCGGGCACGGGTGGCACTGGCACTACCGGCACCGGGGGCACGGGCAACACCGGCACCGGCACCGGCACCGGTGCCGCGGGCGCGGCGACTTCGGGACGGGAGGGCATCGCCGTGGTGGATGCCATCTACACGGGCACGGTGTACTCGGTGTCGTCGAAGGAGGTCGTCATCATCGACAAGGGCACGCGCCTGCCGCTGGAGATCGGCACCGGCACTCGCGTCCTGCGCGACGGTGAATCCATCCGCGCCACGCAGCTCAAGGAGGGCGAACAGGTGCGCGCCGTGGTCAACCTCGTGGGCAAGAGCCACACGCGGGAGATCGCCGTGCTCACCGGAGACGCTGCCCGCCGTGCCGCCAGGCTGAAGTGAAGTCCCGCCTCCGTCAGCCCCCCGCCTCCGCGCGCGTCTGGGGGACGGAGGTCTTCCACCATGACGGTCTTCGACCGATACCGCACCCTGCTGCACAAGTTGGCCCTCGTCCGCGCTCGCGCTCCAGGCGGTGAGTCGCCGGAGGTCGATGCGCTCCTCGACACGATGGATGAGGTCTGGGACGCCATGTCCGCGGGCGAGCGCGCCGCGATGGAGCGCGAACGCGAGCGGCTTCCCCACGCGCTCGCGCCGAACGCACACGCCCTGCCGGCATAGGCCCGTGGCGCGCTACTTCCGCGCGGAGTTCATCGGCGCGCCGGTCGGCCCGTGGGGAATCCGGGGGGCCGGCCGGGGCGGCGGCAGCTGCTGGCGCTGGCGCTTGCTCCACACCGCTCGCGTGTAGTCCACCACCGACGCGAGCGACAGCAGGGCGACGAGCGCCACGAGCGGACGCACCAGCGGTGCGTAGAGCAGCACGCACAACAACACCGCGAGCTGCAGCGCGGTGACCACCTTGCCCAGCATCCGCGCCTTGAGTTCGATGGCCCGCATGTCCGGCCGCAGCCTGGCGACGATGAACCCAATCGCCGTGCCGACGTCTCGCAGGAGCAGCAGCAACAGCTCCACCGGCCCGATGAGCCCGTCCAACAGGCACACGATGAAGGCCGTGACCATGAAGGCGCGGTCCGCCACCGGGTCGACGAGCGCCCCCCAGCGCGTGGCCAGCCCCCGGTGCCTTGCAATCCAGCCGTCCAGGAAGTCCGTCGCCGCCGCCACCACCACCAGGAGGGCCCGCAAGCGCAGGTCCGCCACCACGATGAAGACCGCGGCGAGCGGAAGACGCGACAGGGACAGTGCATTGAGCAGCACAAGGCTTGCCCGACGGTGCATGGCACTCAAAAGTTAGTGCTCGCTCCCCAGGGCGCACCTGTCCCGGACGGCGAGCGTCCAGCGAACGACTTCACGCAGGGCCTCGGGACCCGACCACCGTCCACCGGTGTCCCACCCGTCGGTCCGGGGCTCGTCCCGGCCCCTGTCTCCTGGAGCCTCCCCCGTGATTGCGATGGGACCCTTCCACCCCCTGCGCCGCTCGCTCATGAGCGCCCTCTTCGGGCTGTCCGTGCTGGGCACCGTCGCCTGCGACGCGGCCCCCCACTCCCAGCGAGCGGCGGTCCTGCCCCACTCCCCCACGGTCGAGGAGAGGACGCGCTATCCGTGGCTCTCCGCCGGCGTGAAGGTGCGTGCCCTGGAGGAGACCTTCGCGCCACCGGAGGGCTACACGCGGGTGCCCGTGGAGGCGGGCTCCTTCGGTGCGTGGCTGCGCGGTCTGCCCCTGCGCCCCGAAGGTGCGTCCGTGCGCGACTTCCAGGGGAACACCGTGCTGGCGGCGGACGATGCCCGGCTCGCGGCGGTGGGGGAGCTGGACGTGGGCTCCGTCAACCTCCAGCAGTGCGCGGACTCCATCCTCCGGCTCCATGCCGAATGGCGCTGGGCCTCCGGCCAGCAGGAGCGCATCGCCTACCGCTTCACCAGCGGCCACCTGGCGGCGTGGCCCCGGTACGCGGCGGGGGACCGGGCCCGCGTCGCCGGTTCGAAGGTGACGTGGGTGCCAGGGAGCGCGGCGAAGGACGACTCGCGGCGGGCCTTCCGGGGCTACCTGGACCTGCTCTTCACCTACGCGGGCACGCTGTCGCTCCAGGCGGAGGCCGCGCGCCCCTCCCGGGAGCAGCTGCGCCCCGGGGACTTCTTCGTCCTGGGCGGCAGTCCCGGCCACACCGTGCTGGTGCTGGACGTCGCCACCGACGCGAAGGGCGGGCGCGTGGCGCTGATGGGCCAGGGCTTCACGCCCGCGCAGGACTTCCACGTGCTCGCGACGAGGTCAGGGCCCTGGTTCTCCCTGGACGGGGACGCGGTGGCGACGCCCTTCTGGGTGCCGTTCCCGATGACGTCGCTGCGACGCCTGCCGTCGCCCTGAGGCACGGAGCGGGCACCGGACGCCTGTCGGGTGCGCCCCAGGGCAGACGGGGAGGCAGCGGCGGGCCTGGCCGCGGTGGGAGCCGTACTGGATGGGACAGAGGCCCAGGGGACCGGGTGTTAAGCTGAAGCGTTGTCCTGCCGTCAACGGGGCCACGCCGCGCCGGATCCGTCCTTCCCCTGTGTTCCCGCAAGCAGCCTAAAGGGAGGGGGTCCCGCTCCCCGAGCCTCCATCCATGTCCTTCGCCGCCGCGCCCCTGTCCTCGACCCCTCCCCGGGCCAGCCTCCTCCTCGTCGACGACACGCCGGGCCACCTGCTGGCGCTGGAGGCCATCCTGGCGCCGCTGGGACAGCGCCTGGTGCGTGCCTCGTCCGGGCGCGAGGCGCTGCGGCGGGTGTTGGACGAGGACTTCGCCGCCGTCCTGCTGGACATGAACCTGGGCGACATGACGGGCGTGGACGTGCTGAACCTGATGCGCGAGCGCGAGCGCAACCGGCGCACGCCCGTGCTGCTGATGACCGCGGGCGACGGGGACGAGAAGGAGTGGCTGGCCGCGTACTCGCACGGCGCGGTGGACTACCTGCGCAAGCCGCTGCGGCCGGAGATCCTCCTGGCCAAGGTGACGATGTTCGTGGAGCTGTTCCTGGCGCGCGAAGCCGTGCAGCGCCGCGAGGAGGCGCTGCGCGAGCGTGAGCGGGCCGCGCTGGAGATTACCCACCGCGAGCGACTGCACTCGTTCTTCATGCAGGTGCCGGTGGGCATCGCCATCCTCCGGGGGCCGCAGCTGGTCTTCGAGTTCGCCAACCCGTCCTACGGGGTGCTGGTGGGCCGCAACGTCACGCTGGGCAAGCCGATGATGGAGGCGCTCCCGGAGCTGCGCTCCCAGCCGGAGGTGGTGGCCGTCCTGCGGCGCGTGGTGGAGACGCGCGAGCCCTTCATCGACTCGGAGTTCCGCATCGAGCTGGAGCGCGGCGGACAGCGCGAGGAGGCCTTCTTCAACGTCATCTACCACCCGCTGGTGGAGGCGGACCGGGCGTCGGGCATCATCGCCCTGGCCGTGGACGTCACCAACTGGGTCCAGGCGCGCCGCAAGACGGACATGCTCACCCAGGATCTGCGCCAGCAGCAGGCGGCGCTGCGGGACAGCGAGCAGCGGCTGCGCCTGGCGCTGACGGCCACCGCGCTGGGCACCTTCGACATGAACATGGCGACGGGCACGCTGGACTGGGATGCGCGCTGCAAGGCCCTCTTCGGCCTGCCGCCGGAGGCCACGGCGTCCTATGCGCTGTTCCTGGAGGGACTGCACCCGGAGGACCGCGAGGCCGTGGAGCAGGCGGTGGCGCTCAGCTGGGACCCCACCGGCACCGGCGACTACGACATCGCCTACCGCACCGTGGGGCTGAAGGACCGCGTGGAGCGCTGGGTGCGCGCCACGGGCCGGACGTACTTCGAGGACGGCCGGGCGGTGCGCTTCGTGGGCACCGTGCAGGACATCACCGCGCGCAAGCGCGCCGACGCGGAGCGGGCCCGGTTGCTGGCGGGGGAGCTGCGCCGCACCGAACAGCTGCGCGGCCTGTCGCGCGCGAGCCTGGCGCTCAACGCGGCCGGCAGCGTGCAGGCCATCCTGGAGCTGGTCACCCTCAAGGCGCGCAAGCTCATTGGCGCGAACCAGTCCGCCGTGCAGGTGCTGGAGTGGCGTGACGCCGCGCAGCCGCTCACCGCGACGTCGGTGGCGGACCCGGACCCGCTCGCGCCCGGCGCGACGGTGGACGAGCGGGGCCTCTTCGCCCAGGTGTGCCAGGAGAACCGGCCGCTGCGCCTGACGCGCGAGGAGCTGCTCGCGCACCCGGCGTGGAGGGACGCGCCCCCCGCCGAGGGTCCGGCGCTGCCGCTCAAGGGCTTCCTCGCGGTGCCCATGGTGGGGCACGACGGCCGCAACCTGGGGCTCATGCAGGTGTCCGACAAGGTGGAGGGCGACTTCGACGCGGAGGACGAGACCATCGCCGTGCAGCTGGCGCAGATGGCCAGCGTGGCGCTGGAGAACGCCCGCCTCTACGAGCGGGCCCAGGCCGAGCGGCGCAACCTCTTCGCGGTGCTCAAGCAGCTGCCCGCGGCCATCACCGTGCTGCGCGGTCCTGAGCTGATCTTCGAGATGGCCAACGACCTGCGCCTGAAGCTCACCGGCTCACGGCCGCTGTTGGGCCTGCCGCTGCGCCAGGCCCTGCCGGAGCTGGAGGGGCAGGGGCAGATTGATCAGATTGAAACCGTCTACCGCACCGGGGTGACGTACCAGGGGCGCGAGGTGCCCATGCGGCTGCGCCGCGACGTGGACCAGGAGGCGCCCGAGGGCTACTTCAACCTCACCTTCCAGCCGCTGCTCGACGCCAAGGGGCGCGTGGACGGCATCGTGTCCGTGTCGTGGGAGGTCACCGAGCAGGTGCTCGCGCGCAAGCGCATCGAGGCGCTGGCGCTGGAGCTGAAGGAGCGCGAGCAGCAGTTCCGCACGCTCGCGGACTCCATCCCCCAGCTGGCGTGGATGGCGGAGCCGGACGGCCACCTCTTCTGGTTCAACCAGCGCTGGTTCGACTACACCGGCACGACGGCCGACCCGGTGAAGAAGACGGACTGGAGCACGCTCGTGGAGCCCGAGGACGCGGAGCGCGTGGTGAACCGCTTCAACGAGGCGCTGCGCGAGGGCGCGCCGTGGGAGGACCAGTTCCGCATGCGCCGCGCGGACGGCGGCTCCCGCTGGTTCCTGTCGCGCGCGATGCCGGTGCGCGACGCGGAGGGGCGCATCGCGCGCTGGTTCGGCACGCACACGGACATCGACGACGAGCGCAGGACGCTGGAGAGCCTGAAGCAGGCGGAGGAGGAGATCCGCCACCTCAACGCGGGCCTGGAGAAGCGCGTGCGCGAGCGCACCGCCCAGCTCCAGGAGGCGAACAAGGAGCTGGAGTCCTTCAGCTACTCCGTGTCGCACGACCTGCGCGCCCCCTTGCGCCATATCACCGGGTTCGCGCAGCTGTTGGAGCGGCGGGCGGCGGCGAAGCTGGACGACGTGGCGCGGGGCTACCTCACCACCATCGCGGGCGCGGCGAAGCAGGGCGGCACGCTGGTGGACGACCTGCTCGCGTTCAGCCGCATGGGCCGGGCGGAGATGCGGCAGACGCGCGTGGACCTGGACCAGCTGGTGGCCGAGGCGCGCAAGGACCTGCTGCCGGAGGCGAACGGGCGCCAGGTCGAGTGGCAGGTCGGCGAGCTGCCGACCGTGGAGGGTGACCCCTCTCTGCTGCGACAGGTGATCCACAACCTGCTCGCCAATGCACTGAAGTACACGCGACCGAAGCCGGAGGCCCGCATCGAGGTGGGCACGCGCGAGGAAGAGGGGGAAGTGGTGGTGTGGGTGCGCGACAACGGCGTGGGCTTCGAGATGCAGTATGTGGACAAGTTGTTTGGCGTCTTCCAGCGGCTGCACACGGCCGAGGAGTTCGAGGGCACCGGCATCGGGCTCGCGAACGTGCGGCGCATCGTTTCGCGCCATGGTGGACGGACCTGGGCGGAGGGCGCCGTGGGGCAGGGCGCGACCTTCACCTTCACCCTGCCCCGGACTTCTCCCCTGGAGAAGAAGGAAGAAGAGCGCACGCGTGCTTGAGCTCAAGAGGATCCTCCTGGTCGAAGACAGCGCCAACGACGTCGCGCTCACGATGGCGGCGCTGGAGGAGGTGCACCTGGCCAACGAGGTGGTGGTGGTGCGCGACGGGCAGCAGGCGCTGGACTACCTCTTCCGCAAGGGGGAGTACGCGAACCGCAAGGACGGGCACCCGGCCGTGGTGCTGCTGGACCTGAAGCTGCCGAAGGTGGACGGGTTGGAGGTGCTGGAGAAGGTGAAGGGCGCGCCGGAGCTGAAGTCCGTGCCGGTGGTGATGCTCACCTCGTCGCGCGAGGAGCAGGACCTGGCGCGCAGCTACGGGTTGGGCGTGAACGCCTACGTGGTGAAGCCGGTGGCGTTCCCGGACTTCGTCTCCGCGCTGCGGGAGCTGGGGTTGTTCTGGGCGGTGGTGAACCAGCCGCCGCCGGGCGCACCGCCCCTGTCGGGAGCCTCGAAGTGAGCACACGCGGCAATGCCGCGCTGGAGTTGAACCCTGCCACCGCGACCGGAAGGCCCCTGTCCATCCTGCTGCTGGAGGACAGCCCGCTGGACGCGCAGCTGGTGACCGCGCAGCTGGAGGAGGGCGGACTGCCCGCGACGCTGGAGTGCGTGGCGGGGCGGACGGCCTTCACCTCCGCGCTGGCGAAGGGGAAGTTCGACCTCATCCTGTCCGACTACAACGTGCCGGGCTTCGACGGCTTGAGCGCGCTGGACGTGGCGCAGACGGCGTGTCCGGAGACGCCCTTCCTCTTCGTGTCCGGGGCGCTGGGCGAGGACCGCGCCATCGAGCTGCTCAAGCGCGGCGCCACCGACTACGTGCTCAAGGACCGGCTGGAGCGGCTGGGGCCCAGCGTGCGGCGGGCGCTGCGAGAGGCCGAAGGCGTGCGCCTGCGCAAGCGCACGGAGGAGGCGCTGCGCCGCTCCGAGGAGCGCTACCAGATGGTGGCGCACGCGAGCTTCGACGCCATCTGGGACTGGGACCTGCAGACGGACGCGATGCACTGGATGGGCGACGCGACGGAGGAGGTCTTCGGCTTCCAGCTGGAAGAGGTGGGCGTGGACGCGTCGTGGTGGCGGCGGCACATCCACGTGGATGACCGCGAGCGGGTGATGGCGGGCCTGCAGCGCGCGTTCGACTCCGATGACGACCGGTGGCAGGACGAGTACCGGGTGCTGCGCAAGGACTCGGCCGATGCCTACGTGGCGGCGCAGGGCTACATCGTGCGCGCGCCGAACGGGAAGGTGCGGCGCATCGTGGGCGCCATGCGCGACATCACCGAGCGCAGGCGGGCGGAGGAGGAGAAGCAGCAGCTGGTACACGAGGCGCAGCGGCGGGTGGAGTTCGAGCAGCAGCTCATTGGCATCGTGAGCCACGACCTGCGCAACCCCCTGAGCGCCATCCTCACCGGCGCGTCGCTGATGTTGCGGCGCGACGACATCCAGCCGTGGAACGCGAAGGCGGCGGCGCGCATCCTGTCCGCGGCGGAGCGGGCGACGCGGATGATCCGCGACCTGCTGGACTTCACCCAGGCGCGCATGGGTGGCGGCATCCCGGTGCAGGCGGCGCCGTGCGACTTCCACGCGCTGATGCTGGCGGTGGTGGAGGAGGCGCGCACGGCGCACCCGGAGCGCACCCTGCTGCTGGAGCAGGAGGGGGACGGGCAGGGGACGTGGGATGCGGACCGGATGGCGCAGGTGCTGTCCAACATCCTGGGCAACGCGCTGAAGTACAGCCCGGAGGACACGCCCGTGCGGGTGGAGAGCCGGGGCGAGCCCACGGGGGTGGTGGTGCGCGTGCACAACGGGGGCACGCCCATCCACCCGGACCTGTTGCCGCGCATCTTCGAGCCGCTCCAGCGCGGCACGACGGTGGGGCGCTCCGAGCGCAGCATCGGGCTGGGGTTGTACATCGTGCGGCAGCTGGTGCTGGCGCACGGCGGGACGGTGGACGCGCAGTCCTCCGAGGCAGAGGGGACGGTGTTCACCGTGCGCCTGCCCCGGCTGCGTGCGAGTGAGATGCCCTCCTCTTCCATGGAGTAGGGCGCGTCACGGCTTGCCGCCGTCCCCTATCTCCATGTCGAGAACGGCTCTACACTGCGGGTGAATCCAAGCACGCACGGCCGGATGCTGCCCAGCACTGGAGCTTCTCGATGATGTGTCTTTCGCGCCCGATGCGAGCGCTGCTGCTCGCCTGCTCCGTGCTGCTGATGGCTTGCTCCGGCGACAAGGGGACACCGGATGCCGGTACGCCCCCTGTCGTGGCATGGGATGGCACCTCCACCCCCATCGAAGAGAAGGGCGACTGGATTGACCGCGGCGTCTTCGCTCCTTGCGCGTTCACCCCGCCACTCGGAACCGAGATCGACTGCGACACCCCGGCCCTCTTCGACCTGTCGCAATGCAACCCGGGCGCGCTCCGCACGGCGTCACGGCACGGCATCTACCAGGCCGAGCTGCGCTCGGAGTCCGGCGAGTACCCCTGGGTGGGCGCCGGCATCCTGCTCCCGGAGGGGGGCGGCGCTGGAACCCTGAACTTCGATCGCTTCACCCGGCAGCAGTTCGATGATCAGGGGATGCTCCTCACGAGCATCTTCACCACGACCCGGGGCGTGGCCATCAAGACCGCGCTGGCCGGCTGTGACGCGCCTGAACCCCACCACATCACCGGCTGCTATGCGGTCTGCACCAACAACGTGCTCACGGAGAAGGGGACGTTCAATGCGGAGCGCGTGAACTCGGGCCGCGGTGAGCCCGAGTCCTCCGGGGGCATCCAACGGGTCTCCGAAGCCTTGGTCGGGATTGGCTTCCCGGTGGATGTCTACGTCACGAAGAACCATGCCTACGTGGTGTCCATCCAGCTCAAGCCGGACATGCCCGCGGGAGGCTTGACGGTCTTCGACGTCAGCGACCGCAGCCACCCTGTGTTGAAGAAGGTCATCTCCCTGCCGGGCGACGGGTACTGGAACGCCGCGTGGGCCAAGGACGACGTCCTCTACATCGCCACCAAGGCTTCCGGCGTCATCCTGTATGACATTTCAAACCCGGGGGATCCGACCTACATCCGCAGCGTGCCCAACGGCCCGCCCCCGAATGTGCACACCCTGTTCGTGGATGGCAACCGGCTCTACGCCATGGCGTTGCGGCCCGGGCAGACGCTCATCTTCGACATCACGTCCCCGCGAGATCCCGTCCTGCTCAACCGCGTCGTCTTCACGTCCGAGGAGTTCGTCACCAGCTATCCGCACGACGCCTTCGCCTACGAAGGCCGCCTCTACATCAACCACACGGACATCGGCTTCCTGGTCACCGACCCGACCGACCCGATGCAGGTCAAGGAGCTGGGCAAGTACCACTACAACCGGCAATACAGCCATGCCAGCGCGGTGGGGACCTTCGCGGGCCGCACCATCGCGTTCGAGGGCAGTGAGCAGGAGGGCGCCCACCTTCGCGTGCTGGATGTCACCGACCCGGCCCACATCCAGCTCATTGGCGAGCACCGGCTGCGCCCCACCACCTCCATCCACAACATGATCCTGAAGGGCACCCTGCTGTACGTCGCCTGGTACCAGGAGGGCGTGCGCGTGTTCGACGTGGCGAACCCCACGCTCCCGAAGCAGGTTGCCCACTTCGACACCTACCGGGAGAACGACCCGAACCGGCTGGGCTTCGTCTACGAGGGCGCCATGGGCATGCGCGTCCCGGGCGACGGGTATGTCTACGTGGTGGATACCTCGCGCGGGCTGCTCATCTTCAACGAGCTCTGAGTCCGCGACGGGGGGAGCCGAGCGACCGGGCAGGCTCTGTCCGGTCCTCTTTCTCCCTGCCGGGGCCCGCTCTAGGCTCAAGGCGGAAGGTGGGACGCATGTCGAAGCCGCTGGAAGTCGTGAACGCCCTCTTGGACGCGGGGTTCAATGGGCTGGGCCCGCTGTGCAGCGCGACGGGGCTGGCGGACGAGTACCTGCGGGACACGCGCTACGCGAATCACGAGGCGCGCATCGACTCGCTCGTGCATTGGGAGACGGGGAAGCTGTTCACCACGGGCTTCCTGTCCGGACTGGGCGGCCTGCTGACGCTGCCGGTGGCGCTGCCCGCGGGGCTGGGCGTGTCGTGGGCGGTGCAGGCGCGGCTGGTGGGCGCCATCGCTCGCATCCACGGGCACGCCGTGGAGGAGGACCGCGTGCGCACGCTCACGCTGTTGGCCATCGTGGGCGACATTGGCAAGGAAGTGGTGAAGCAGGCCGGCATCGAAGTGGGCCAGCAGCTGGGCATGCGCGCGCTGGAGGCGGTGCCGATGCACGCGCTCAGCGGCATCAACCGCGCGGTGGGCTTCCAGCTGCTCAGCAAGGCGGGACAGAAGGGCGTCGTGAACCTGTCGAAGGTGGTGCCCTTCGCGGGGGGACTCGTGGGCGGCGCGGTGGATGCGCTCGCGTGCCGCGCGGTGGGCGCCACGGCGCGGCGGCTGTTCGCCCCGGGGCCGCTTCCTGTCGCGGGCATGTCGGCTGGATGACCCGGGCGCGGAGCTTGCGTTGACGGTGGGCGCTCGCGCTGGACTCATCCGGACGCATGGGCCGCCTCCTCGTTCTGCTCGTCGCGCTGGGCCTCGCACTGGGGGGCTGCCGCCGTTCGTCCGAGGAGCAGGCGACGCCCGGGCGCACGCGCATCGTCTTCAAGTTCCAGCCGCTGTGGGGTGATCCGAAGCCGTTCCGGGAGCTGCTGGCGAAGTACGAGCGCGACAACCCGGACGTGGAGCTGGTGACGGAGGCGCTGCCAAACTCATCGGACCTGGCGCACCAGTTCTTCCTCACGTCGTTGCAGGGCAAGGCCACGGACTTCGACGTGCTGGTGGCGGACGTCGTCTGGGTGCCGGAGTTCGCTCGCGCGGGGTGGGTGGCGGACCTGTCCGAGGACTTCCCTCCGGCGAAGCTGCGCGAGGAGTTCCTCCCCGGGCCGGTGGACTCCGTCGTGGTGGACGGCCGCACGTACGCGGTGCCCTGGTACGTGGACGTGGGCGTCCTCTACTACCGCACGGACCTGGTGCCGCGCGCGCCGCGCACCTACGAGGAGCTGCGCCGCTTCACCCGTGAGGCGATGGCGAAGGCGCCCGGCATCCAGGGCTACGTGTGGCAGGGCCGGCAGTACGAGGGCCTGACGTGCAACGTGTACGAGGCCCTGTGGGGCCACGGCGGGAAGTCGCTGGGGGAGGGCGGGCGCGTGCTGCTGGAGACGGAGGCCGCGCGCGAGGCGCTGGCGTACCTGCACGGGTTGGTCGCGGACGGGCTGTCTCCGCAGACGGTGACGGGCTTCGGCGAGGAGGAGGCACGGCGCGTGTTCCAGGAGGGCCGGGCGGTGTTCATGCGCAACTGGCCCTATGCGTGGAGCGAGGCGCAGAAGGAGGGCTCTCCCATCCGGGGCAAGGTGGGCATCGCGCCGCTGCCCACGAAGGATGGACAGCCGGGATGGGGGACGCTGGGTGGATGGCAGCTCGCGGTGAACGCGCACGTGTCGCCCGCGCGCAAGAAGGCCGCCGCGCGCCTCATCGCGCACCTGACGTCCCCCGAGGCCAACCGCGTGCTCGCGCTGCACTACGCGCGCAACCCGCCGAGGCTGGCGCTGTACGACGATGAGGAGCTGCGCCGGGCGGAGCCGTTCATCGCCAGCTTGAAGGAGGCGCTGGTGCGGGCGCGGCCCCGGCCGGTGACGCCGTACTACCTGCTCATCGCGGACGTGCTCCAGAGCGAGTTCTCCGCCGCCGTGGCCGGCATCCGGACCCCCGAGGCGTCGCTCACTCGCGCGCAGAAGCAGGTGGATCACCTGACCGGGCAGAAGACGCCGGAGCTGGAGGAGGAGCAGTGAGCGGCGCGGAGCGGGGTTCGCAGGCGCGCGAGCGGCGACAGGCCTACCTGCTGGTGATGCCCGCGGTGCTGGTGCTGGCCGTGGTGGCGCTGTACCCCGTGCTGGCGGCCCTCTGGCTGAGCCTGCACCGCTTCATCCTCGTCTTCGGGGAGCGGCGCTTCACCGGGCTGGAGAACTACGTCTATCTCGTGGGCGACGCGCGCTTCTGGTCCGCGCTGGGCAACACGGCGTACTTCACGGCGGTGGCGGTGACGGTGGAGTTGCTGCTGGCGGTGCCGCTGGCGCTGCTGCTCAACCGCGCGTTCCCGGGGCGGGGCCTGCTGCGCGCGTCCGTGCTGGTGCCGTGGGCCATTCCCACCGTGGTGAGCGCGCGTCTGTGGGCGTGGATGTTCAACCCGGACTACGGGCTCATCAACCGGCTGCTGGGGGGGACGGACATCAACTGGCTGGGCGCGCCGGGGTACGCGCTGCACGCCGCCATCCTGGTGGACGTGTGGAAGACGACGCCCTTCGTGGCGCTGCTGGTGCTCGCGGGGTTGCAGGGCATTCCGGAGGACCTCTACAAGGCGGCGCGCGTGGACGGGGCTTCGACGTGGCGGCAGTTCCGCGCCATCACGGTGCCGCTGCTGAGGCCCGCGCTGCTCTTGGCGGTGCTGTTCCGGTCGCTGGATGCGTTCCGCGTGTTCGACGCCATCTATGTGCTGACGGAGGGTGGGCCGGCGAACACGACGGAGACGCTGAGCATCTACGCGTACAAGACGCTGATGCGCTCCGGGGACTTCGGCTACGGCAGCGCGCTGTCGGTGGCGACGTTCCTGTGCGTGGTGTTGCTGGCCACGGTGTGGCTGCGGTGGTTGGGGCGCGAGGAGGCGCGGCGATGAAGAAGCGGCCCGGGCCAGGCACGGCGCTGGCCGTGGTGGCGTTCCTCACGTTCTTCCTGGGACCGTTCCTGTGGCAGGTGCTGACGAGCCTGTGGCCGGACGGGGAGCTGACGCGGCCGTGGCCTTCGCACTTCACGGGCGCGAACTACGAGAGCGTGCTGTTCGGGCGACCGTTCCTGTGGGCGGTGTTGAACTCGCTGGTGGTGGCGACGCTGACGACGGGGTTCTGCCTGACGGTGGGCGCGTCCGCGGCGTTCGCGCTGGCGAAGCTGGAGTTCCGCGGGCGGGGCCTGCTGCTGTCCGCGGCGCTGGGCGTGTCGATGTTCCCGCCCATCGCCACGGTGAGCCCGCTGTACCTCATCCTCAACGCGGTGGGGCTGCGCGACAGCCTGGTGGGGCTGGCGCTGCCGTACACGACGTTCGCGCTGCCGCTGACGCTGTGGGTGCTGACGTCGTTCTTCCGGCAGCTCCCGGACGAGCTGTACCGGGCGGCGCGGGTGGACGGGTGCACGCCGTTCGGCGCGTTCCGCCGGGTGCTGCTGCCGCTGGCGGCGCCGGGGCTGGCGACGACGGCGATTCTCGTCTTCATCTTCGCGTGGAACGAGTTCCTCTACGCGCTGACGTTCCTGTCCACGCCGGAGAAGCGCACGGTGCCGGTGGCCATCAGCCTCTTCGCCAGCGAGTACAAGGAGCCGTGGGGGGAGATCGCCGCAGCGTCGGTGGTGGCGACGCTGCCGCTCGTGGTGCTGACGGTGCTGTTCCAGCGGCGCATCGTGTCCGGGCTCACGGCCGGGGCGGTGAAGGAGTAGCGGAAGCGGGGCTTCAGCGCCCCGCGGCTTCCACTTCCGCCCAGAGGCTCTTGCCTTCGAGGACGGCATTGAGCGGCGCGCGGCGCTCGGACACGCGCAGCAGCACGGCGGCCAGTTGGTCCAGGTGCATGGGCTTGAGGTTGTGCAAGAGCGGCAGCTTCGCCACCGTGTGCAGGAAGCCGGGCGGGCGGTGGTACTCGCCCTCCAGCGCGGGCGGGCGCACCATCGTGTACGCAAGGCCGCTGTCCCGCACGATGCGCTCCGCTTCCGCCTTGGCCTTCAGGTACGCGCCCACCGGACTGCCCGCGCCCACGGACGTGAGCAACACGAAGTGGTCCACGCCCGCCGCCTTCGCCGCGTCCACCAACTGCCGCGTGGTGCCGATGTCGCTCGTCTCGTAGGTGTCCCCCGCGGCGAAGCGCTTGCGCATCGTTCCGATGAGCTGGAGCACCGTGGTGCTGCCTCGCATGGCCTCCGCCAGCGCGGGCGCGTCCGCCAGCTCCAGCACCGCCTTCTTCGGCCAGGTGCTCGCGGGGTCGGTGCCCGTGCTCTTGGGCCGCACGTGCGGGAGGACGGACACGCCGCGCGCCAGGGCCTGGCGCATCAGCGTGCGGCCGGTCGCGCCCGTGGCGCCCGCGACGAAGAGGTGACGAGGGGAGGTCGTGCTCATGGTCACGCCTCTTGAGCACACGACCGCGCTGCTTGCCCAGCGCTTCCCGCGCCCTCGCTTGGAAACCGGACAGCGCCCGGTTCAGCGCTCCGCGCGCTCGGCGTGGATCTCCCGTGCCTTCGTCACGTCCTCCAGGAAGATGGCCTCCAGCTCGCGGGCCGCTTTGACGTCCTCCAACACCAGCGAGCCCTCTTCCAACAGGTTGAACGACAGCGCGTCGTAGTTGATGGACCCCACCAGCACCAGCCGGTCATCCACCAGCATCGTCTTGGCGTGCATCATGGCCGGCTGGAACTCCCAGACGCGCACGCCCGCCGCCAGCAGCGTGTCGTAGGTGTTGCGCTGCAGCAGCGTGATGGCCCGCTGGTCGTTCTTGTCTCCCGGGGCCAGCACCCGCACGTCCACGCCCGCCTTGGCCCGCTCCACCAGCAGCTTCATCAGCGCGTCGTTGGGCGTGAAGTACGCCTGCGAAATCCACAGCCGCTTCTTCGCGGCCTTCACCATCAGCTGCGTGAGGCGCTCCGCGCGCGTCACCTCCGGGTTCGCCGTGCTGCTGACGAAGCCCGCCCAGCCCTTGCCCGCCTCGTCCAGGCCGGGCAGCCCCTGCTCCAACGTGGGGAAGTCCGACGCGGGCAGCAGCTTGCCCGTCGTCTCCTGCCAGTTCTCCGCGAAGGCCTGTTGCAGCTGCGCCACCACCGGGCCCTGGACGCGCACGTTGGTGTCCCGCCACTCCTTCTCGTTGCGCACCTCGCCCAGCCACTCGTCCTGGATGGCGAGCCCGCCGGTGATGGCGACCTTCCCGTCCACGACGACAATCTTGCGGTGGTTGCGCGCCAGGTTCTCGTCCGCCGGCAGCGGGCGGAACATGCGCGCCTCACAGCCCATCGCCTCCAGCCGCGGCTTCACCTCCTTTTCGAAGGGGCCGCTGCCCAGGGGGTCCACCAGCACGCGGCAGGTGACGCCCGCGCGGGCGCGCTCCTCCAGGGCTTCCAGCATCCGCTCCGACGCACGTCCCGGCCGCCAGATGAACATCACGATGTTGACGGAGGCACGGGCCCGGCCGATCTCTTCCACCATCACGTCGAACACGGCGCCGTTGTTCGCCCACCGGATGCGGTTGCGCGGCTCCATCCGCACCCCCGTCGTCTGGTACAGCGCCGTTGCGAAGTCCGCTCCGTGCGACCCCACCTGTCCCGTGAGATGGAATGGACGTGACGATTCCTGCGTGGTGCACGCGGACGGACATCCCGCGAGCATCAGCGCCCCCAACACCCCCACCCATCGCCAGTCCTTGTCCACGTCGGTGCCCGTTGCCTCCTGCATCCATGGGTGGGCACGCGCCGCGTTCTTGTCATCCGCGAGTACAAGAAGATTGTTCTCTGGCTGCCTGGGTGTCTGTGCGCAGGAGGTGGCGAGGTAGGTTTCGAAGCGATGTCGATATTTTCCGACCCGGGCCGTCTTTTCGGATGAACGCTTCGCCCACGAGGTCCACCCCATGTCGCGCTACCTGATGCTGCTGCACGAGAACCCCGCCCACTTCGCCACGATGTCGCCCGCCGAGCTGCAGGCCATCGTGGAGGAGTACATGCAGTGGAGTGACCGGCTGCGGAAGGAGGGCCGCCTCCTGCAGGGAGAGAAGCTGCGTGACGAGGGTGGCAAGCACCTGAAGACGCAGGGCACCCAGCTGCTGGTGTCGGACGGCCCGTACGCGGAGGTGAAGGACGTGGTGGGCGGCTTCTTCATCCTGTCCGCGGATTCGTATGACGCCGCGGTGGCGCTGGCCCGGACCTGCCCGCACCTGCGCCACGGTGAAGTCGAGCTGCGCGCCATCGACGATGCCTGAGACGCCGCCGCCCGCCGTTGTCGCGAACGGGGCCCGGGCCGTCCTGGACCTGGCCTTCCGCCAGTGGTCCGCGGGCCTCGTCGCGGCGCTGGCGCGGCGGGTGGGGCTGGGGCGGCTGGACCTGGCCGAGGACGCGGTCCAGTTCGCCATGCTCCAGGCGGCCCGCACGTGGGGCTTCCGCGGCCTCCCGGAGCAGCCGCGCGCGTGGTTGCTGCGCGTGGCCGCGAACCGGCTGACGGA
This sequence comes from Corallococcus sicarius, assembly GCF_003611735.1. Lineage (GTDB taxonomy): Bacteria > Myxococcota > Myxococcia > Myxococcales > Myxococcaceae > Corallococcus > Corallococcus sicarius. The sequence goes on from NZ_RAWG01000049.1 coordinate 31,612, forward strand.
CCTCGTGCGCCTGCGCGCGCCCGAGGTCGCGGACGTGCCGGAGGAGGTCGCGGACGCGTTAGAGGAGGTGCCCCCGCGCTACGCGGCCGAGCTTCCGGACGACGCGCTGCGGTTGCTCTTCGCGTGCTGTCACCCGGCGCTCTCACGCGAGGTGCAGGTGACGCTCACGTTGAAGGTGGCGTGTGGCTTCTCCGTGCGCGAGGTCGCCGCCGCGCTGCTCGCCGACGAGCCCACCGTGGCGCAGCGACTGGTGCGCGCGAAGCGCACCCTGCGGGCCTGTCGCGCCACGCTGGAGGTGCCGTCGCCGGAGGCGCTGCCGGAGCGGCTGGGCGCGGTACACCCCGCGCTCTACCTGCTCTTCAACGAAGGTTACGAGGCCTCCGAGGGCCACGACCTGTCGCGCGCGGAGCTGTGCGCGGAGGCGCTGCGCCTGGCGGAGGTGTTGCTCGCGCACCCAGGTACCGCGACCCCGGAGGGCCATGCCCTGGCCGCGCTGTTCTGCTTCCGTGCCGCGCGGCTCCCGGGCCGCGTGGATGCGAAGGGCGCGTTCGTGCCGCAGGAGGCGCGCGAGGGGACGGAGGCGTCGCCGCTGCTGATGGGGAGGGGGCTGCGCCACCTGCATGCCTCCATGGGGCCGGTGCTGACGCCGCTGCACCTGGAGGCGGAGCTCGCCCTGGTGCATGCGAGCACCGCCGTGCCGGGCCCGGAGGACAGCGCGCGGTTGTTGGCGTTGTACGACGCGCTCCTGTCGCTCAAGCCCTCGCCCATCGTCGCGCTGGGGCGCGTGGTGGCGCTGGGACGGGTGCGGGGGCCGGCGGCGGCGCTGGAGGCGTTGGGGCCGCTGCGCTCGGAGGGCGTGCTCCAGCGCTACCCGTACCGGTTCGCCGTGGAGGGGATGCTGCTGGAGCAGTTGGGGGAGCGGGGCCGGGCGGCGGACTGCTTCCGGCAGGCCGCGGCGCTGGCGAGGACCCCGCCGCAGCGCGAGTACCTGCTCACGCGGGCCCGGGCCTGTGGGTGAGCGGGGAGGGACTTGATTCTGGTTTGATGGCGGCATGTACCCCATCCGAATCCATGCGCCGTTGCGACTGCTGGGGCTGATGGTCTGCGGCCTCCTCGCATGCACCGCGAGCTGTGCACTGCTTCGCGAGTCCGGGTCCGATTCGGAGGACGTGGGCAGCACCGCCGCCGCGGTCACCGGCGGCAACATCCTCTTCGTGGGCAACAGCTTCACCCACGGCTACGAAGCGCCGGCCTATTTGTACGACAAGGCCTCCGTCACCGACACGAATGGCTCCGGCATCGGAGGCATCCCGGGCATCTTCAAGAAGCTGACCGTGCAGGCGGGGCTCGCGTTCAACGTGAGCCTGGAGACGGCCAGTGGGCAGTCGCTCACGTGGCATCTGGCCCACCGGCCGGCGATCATCGGGCAGGCCACCTGGAACACCGTCGTGTTGCAGGAGCAGAGCACCACGCCGCTGCCCACCGTGCGCGGGGGCTCGCCCACGAGCTTCACGACCGCGGCCCGTGAGCTGCGCGCCCTGGTGCTCTCCCAGAATCCTTCCGCGAACCTGTTCCTGTATGAGACGTGGGCCTCGCCCACCACCGCCACCGCGCAGGGCTACCCGGCGGGCACTCCGGGCCTCCAGGCGATGCAGGCCGACCTGCGCGACGCCTACTTCAAGGCCTCCCGGGAGCTGGGCTTCACGGGCGTGGTGCGCGTCGGTGATGGTTTCCTGCGCGCCGTCGACCAGGGCCTGGCGGACCCGGACCCCGCCGATGGAATCGCCTCCGGGATGTTCAACCTGTGGAGCTCCCAGGACAGCCGCCACTCGAGCCGGTACGGCAGCTACCTGTCGGCGGTGGTGCTGTTCGCGAAGCTCACGCAGTTGGATCCCCGCGGTCTGGCGACGGGCCCCGGCAGCGCGGCGACCAGCCTGAGCATCAGCGCGACCGATGCCAGCAACCTCCACCGCATCGCCTACGAAATCGCCACGCTGGACGACCCGGGCGTGTGACGGCCCATGGCATCACGGGCACCCCCACGGGCTCGGCGAAGTCGAAGCTGGGGGGCGTCTCGTTCTCGCTCGCGGACCTGGGCGTCACGGAGGTCGCGAGCGTCAGCAGCGCCACCGGCCTGCGGATCTCCAGCTCCACGTTGGATCCGAACGTCGTCGGGCTCTACACCGTGCCCTGACGTGTCATCCCGCAGGGGGAGCGTTCCGGACCTTCTGGAACAACTCGCGATAGCGCTGCTCTTGAAAGGCCTGGAGCAGTTCAGGATGGCGGCCCTCGCGCAATTCACGCAGGTAGCGGTACTTGGCCGCGTGGTAGCCCGCCACGACCCAGGCAAGCTTCAAGGCCCTGAGTCCTCCGCGCCAGAGCGCTCCATGCAGCAGGCAGTCACGGAGGACATGCGCGGGGCGTTGAATCCACGCGGGCTTGAGCTTCCGCTCCGCTGAGAAGGCCATGACCGCCCACAGCACCGCGTAACGCTCCTCCTTGGCCGCGCGCCAGGACAGGGACGTCGTGAAGCGGTGTCCGATGGGCGCGTGGAGGCGCTCTGAGCGCATCCGGGGCAGTGCTTCGTGCACGATCATGTCAGGACGCCAGACTGCGGCATCCCGCTGGATGAGTCGTGCCCGCCATTCGGTGCGGTACAGGAAACGATGGCCATCGACCTCCGCCCAGTCGTGCCTGGGCAGGCGGTAGACGGGCATGTGTGGCTTTGAGGCCTTCCAATCCAGGATGGCCTTGATGGCTTCCGGTTCCAGGTACTCGTCCGAGTCGAGAAAGAAGACGTAGTCTGGATTGTTCAGGGCGGTGACAGCCGCCGCCCGAGCGGCGCCATAACCCGCCCAGGGCATCGATACCGAACGAGCGCCCATCCTCCTGGCGATTTCAGTGGAGCCGTCCGTGGACATGGAGTCCAGCGCGACGACTTCATCGCAGACAGACAACAGTCCCTCCAGGCACCGTGGAAGGGTGTCCTGGTTGTTTCCATGAATCACGAAACCGGAGAGTTTCACTCCTCCACTGCCCTTCCTCGAACGGGTGCAAGGCCAACGGCCCGACCCTGGCACGGCGAACGCCTTCCAGCCAGGGTCGCAAGAGAAACAAGCGCTGCCGGGCTCAGGTGCCCTGCTTGCGCATCCCCCCCGGCGGCGGCGGCACCACTTCCCGGCCCAGCTCCCGCACGGCGCCGCTCTCCGACGGGTCGGGCCGCTTGTCGCGCATCGTGACGAACTCCTCCGCCGCCGTGGGGTGGATGCCCACCGTCGCGTCGAGCTGCTTCTTCGTCACGCCGCACTTCAGCGCCACCGCGAGCCCCTGGATGATCTCCGGCGCGTCCGCGCCCACCATGTGGAAGCCCAGCACGCGCTCGGTGCCGCGCTCCACCACCACCTTCATCATCGCGCGCTCGTCGCGGCCGGACAGCGTGTGCTTCATGGGCCGGAAGCTGGAGACGTAGACGTCCACCGCGCCGTGCCGCTCGATGGCCTCTCGCTCCGTGAGCCCCACCGTGCCCACCGGCGGCTGGCTGAACACCGCGGACGGGACGTTCTCATGGTCCATTGTCACCGGGTTGTTCCGGTACAGCGTCTCCACCATCGCCCGGCCCTCCGCGATGGCCACCGGCGTGAGGTTGATGCGGTCCGTGACGTCCCCCACCGCGTAGATGCTCTCCACCGACGAGCGCGACTGCGCGTCCACCACCACCGCCCCGCGCGCGTCCAGCTTCACGCCCGCCTCCTCCAGCCCCAGCCCCTGCGTGTTGGCCACGCGGCCGGTGGAGTACAGCACCGCGTCCACCTCCAGCGTCTCCCCCACGCGCGTCATCAGGCTGAGCGTGCCGTCGCCGCGCTTCTCGATGTCCTCGACGAAGGTCTCCGGCCGGATGTCCACGCCCTTCTTGCGCATCTCCTGCGTCAGCGCCGCGCGCACGTCGTTGTCGAAGCCCCGCAGCACCGTGTCGCCGCGAATCAGCATCGTCACCTTCACGCCCAGCGCCGCGAAGATGCCCGCGAACTCCACGCCGATGTAGCCGCCCCCCACCACCGCCACCCGCTTCGGCAGCGCGGGCAGCTCCAGCGCCTGGTCCGACGTGAGCGCGTGTTCAATGCCCCGCACCTCCGGCAGCCAGGGCCTGCCGCCCGTGGCCACGAGGATGCGCTCCGCCGTGTAGCGCTTGCCCGCCACCTCCACCGTGTGCGCGTCCACCACGCGCCCCCGGCCCTCCACCAGCGTCACGCCCGCATCGCGCAGGAGCCGCCCGTAGATGTTCGTCAGCCGCTCCAGCTCCTTCGCCTTCGCCGCCTGGAGCCGCTTCCACTCCAGCGCGGGCCCGCTCACCGTCCAGCCGTAGCCCGCCGCATCCTCCATGTCGTAGCGGTAGTGCGCGGCGTACACGAGCAGCTTCTTGGGCACGCACCCGCGCAGCACGCACGTGCCGCCCACCCGCCCCTCCTCGCAGATGGCCACCCGCGCTCCGGAGGCCCCCGCGCGGCGGCTCGCCGCCACGCCGCCCGAGCCCGCGCCCAACGTGAACAAATCGAAGTCGTAGCCCGCCATCGACATCCTCCCTGTGTTCCGAGCCCAGGACATGGTGCGCCGTGACCCCTGGGGAAGACAGCCAGCCGGGCGCTGCCCGCCGGGTTGCTCCCCAGGGTCCCAGGCACCCCCGCCCCTCGCCGCATTCAATCCCCTCCCGCACGGGAAGGGGGGATATCCTCGCGACAGGGCGGCCTCCCCTCATGTCTCACCCCACCAGCCAGTCATCCATCCGGACGGAGCTTCCGGAGCCCGAGTCATCTCCCGGAGTGGATCCGGAGGTGGTGGGCCGTCGCTACCGCATCCTGGATCTGCTGGGCCGGGGCGGCGCGGGCACGGTGTGGCGCGCGCAGGACGGGCTGTCCGGGCCGGTGGCCCTCAAGCGGCTGCACAAGACGGTGGCGGACCTGGCGCGCTACCCCGGGCGGGGCACGCCCTCCGCGTTCGCCACCCAGGGCATGGCGCTGTCGCTGGCGCACGAGTTCCAGACGCTGGTGTCGCTGCGCCACCCGCACGTCATCCGCGTGCTGGACTACGGCTTCGACGACGAGGGCCGGCCCTACCTGGCCATGGACCTGCTGGAGGACGCGCGCACGCTGGTGGAGGCCGGCACGGACGCGCCGCTGACGACCCAGGTGTCGCTGCTGGTGCAGACGCTCCAGGCGCTCGCGTACCTGCACCGGCGCGGCATCATCCACCGCGACCTCAAGCCCGGGAACGTGCTGGTGGTGCGCGGGCAGGTGAAGGTGTTGGACTTCGGCCTCGCGGTGGGGCGCGACCAGCGTCGGCGCGCGCAGCCGGCGGGCACCCCGGGCTACCTCGCCCCGGAGCTCTTCGAGGACCAGCCCCCGTCGGAGCAGACCGACCTGTTCGGCTTCGGCGCCATGGCGTGCCAGATGTTCTTCGGACGGCTGCCCCACGGCGGCCAGGTGTTCGCGACGCCGGGCTTCCCGCCCGCGCTCAAGGCCCTGCTGGAGCAGCTGGTGGCGCCGGAGGCCCACCGCCGTCCGCGCGACGCGCAGGCCGCCATCGCGGCGCTGTGCGCCGCCACCGGCCAGCCCCTGCCCGCCGAGTCCGCCGCCACGCGCGACAGCTTCCTGCAGTCCGCGCGCTTCGTGGGCCGCGTGCGCGAGCGCGAGCACCTGATGGACGTGCTCGACCGGGCGCTGACGGGCCAGGGCAGCGCGTGGCTCATCAGCGGGGAGAGCGGCGTGGGCAAGTCGCGCCTGCTGGAGGAGATGCGCGCGCACGCCCTCGTGCGCGGCGCGGTGGTGGTGCGCGGGCAGGCGGTGGACACCGGCGGCCTGCCGTACCAGGAGTGGCGCGCGGTGCTGCGCTGGCTGCCCATGCTCACGGAGCTGTCCGACCGCGAGGCGCGCGTCCTCAAGCCGCTGGTGCCGGACATGGACGCGCTGCTGGGCCACGCGGTGCCCCCCGCCCCGGAGCTGGACGCGGAGATGGCGCAGCTGCGGCTGCACCAGACGGTGGAGGACGTCTTCGGCCGGCTGCCCCAGTCCACCGTCGTCATCCTGGAGGACCTGCACCAGGCGCACAGCGAATCACTCCAGCTGCTCGCCCGGCTCGCGGCGCGGGCCTCCGGGCTGCCGCTGCTCCTGCTCGCGAGCTTCCGCGACGACGAGGCCCCGCTTTTGCCCGAGCGCGTGCCCGGCACCCGGACGCTGCGGCTGCCCCGGCTGGATGCGCAGGAGATCGCCCTCCTGGGCGAGTCCATGCTGGGCGCCGTGGGCCGGCGGCCCGACGTGCTGGAGCTGCTGCGCCGCGAGACGGAGGGCAACCCGTTCTTCCTCGTGGAGGTGGTGCGCGCGCTGGCGGAGGACGCGGGCGGCCTGGACCAGCTCGGTGACCAGCTCGGTGACCGGCTCGGTGACCGGCTCGGTGACCGGCTCGGTGATCAGCTCGGCCACCGGCTGGGTGACAGGCTGGGCGGCCGCGCGCTGCCGGAGCGCGTGTGGCCGGGCGGCATGCGGGCCCTGGTGCAGCGCCGGCTGGAGAAGGTGCCCCCGGACGCGCGGGGACTGTTGGACGTGGCGGCGCTGCTCGGCCGGGAGCTGGACCTGGCGGTGCTCCAGCGGGCGGCGCCGGGCGTGGACGTGGAGGCGTGGCTCACCGACTGCGCGGCGGCGGCGGTGCTGAACGTGGTGGACGGGCGCTGGCGCTTCGCGCACGACAAGCTGCGGGAGCGGCTGCTGGAGGACCTGCCCCCCGCGTCGCGCCCCGCGCTGCACCGGCGCGCGGCGGAGGCGCTGGAGGCGGCCCACCCGCGGGGCCACGCCGCGGCGCTGTCGTACCATTGGGGACAGGCCGAGGACGCGGCCCGCGAGGCGCTCCACGCGCGGCGCGCGGGCGAGGAGGCGCTGGAGGTGGGCGCGTGCCGCGAGGCGCTGCCCCTGCTCACGCGGGCGCTGACGTGCGCCCCGGACGCGACGGCGCTGGAGCAGGGCCACATGGAGGCGCTGCTCGCGGAGGCGCGCTTCCAGTTGGGAGACCTGGAGGCCTTCCGCGCGCACGCCGAGGCGGCGCTCACGCACTTCGGCTGGCCCCTGCCGACGACGCGCCCCGCGTGGGGGCTGGGCACGCTCTGGCAGGCGGCGTCGCGGCTGGCGCAGAGCGCGCGGCCGGACGCGTACGTGGACGACTCGGCCCGGCGCCGCGAGGTGCGGCGGGTGGCGGGCCGGCTGCTCATGCGGCTCACGGACGCGTTCATCTACGCGCAGGAGGCGCTGCCGGTGCTCTGGAGCGGCCTGCGCATGCTCAACCTGTGCGAGCCCGCGGGGCCCTCGCCGGAGCTGGCGCGGGGCTACGCGGTGATGGCGGTGGTGGCGGGCACGGTGCCGATGCACCGGGTGTCGGACGCGTGGGTGAAGCGGGCGCAGGAGGTGGCGGAGCGCGTGGGCCGGCCGGCGGACCTGGCCTACGTGCTCAACCGCAACGCGGTGTGCGCGGTGTACCAGGCCCACTGGCAGGACGTGGAGGCGTGGCTCGCGCGCGCGACGTCCATCGTGGACTCGGTGGGCGACCTGCGACTGGCGGAGGAGTGCCGCGCGCTGCTCACCGTGGCGCGCTGCTACCAGGGCCAGTTCGCGCGGGGGCTGCCGCTGATGGACTGGCTGGAGGCGTCCGCGGTGCGCCGGGGCGCGGTGCAGACGCAGCACTGGGCCATGCACTACCGCGCGCACATCCTGCTGCGGCTGGGCGAGCACGCGCGGGCCCGCGTCGCGCTGGAACCGGCGCTGGCGTGGACGGAGGCGCACGGCGGGGCCACCGACCGCATCATCGTGGACGGCACGCTGGCGCTGTTGTGCCTGCGCGAAGGCGATGCGGCGGGCGCGCGCGCGGCGGCGGAGAAGGCGCTGGTGCGGCTGTCGGCCGGCAAGCCGGTGGCGCACTTCGTCTACTTCGGGGCCACGGCGGTCGCGGAGGTGCTGCTCACGCTGTTGGGGCGCGAGACGCCGGGGCCGGGGTTGCAGGCGCTGTCGCACAGCGCCCGCGTCGCGCTGGGGGCGGTGGAGGACTTCGCGAAGGTGTTCCCCTTCGGCGAGCCCTCGGCGTGGCTGTGGCGCGGCTGCGAGGCGTGGCTGACGGGTCAGCACCGCAAGGCGTTTCGCGCATGGCAGCGGTGCATCACCGAAGCGACGAAGCTGCGGATGCCCTACGAGGCGGCGCGCGCGCGGCTGGAGTGGGCGCGGCGCCTGCCCGGGGACGCCCCCGAGCGCGCGGAGCTGCTGCGGCGGGCGGTGGAGGACTTCACCCGGCTGGACGCGCGCGAGGACCTGGCGCGCGCCGTGGCCGAGCAGGGCCTGGGCATGACGGCGGAAGGCATGACGGTGGAGGGCATGGCGGTGACGACGCGATGATGCGAGTGGGCGACATGGCGGTCCTGGCGTGTCCGGACTGCCGGGGCCGGTTGGTGTGGCACGGGCTGAACGAGGACGACCGCCTCACCGAGGGCCGCCTGCGCTGCGGCGGCTGCGGCGAGACGTGGGACGTGGACGCGGGCATCGCGCGGCTGTACCGCGAGGACCGCGTGCAGGGCACGGACCGGCTGATGCGCCACCTCTATGACGGGCTGCCCTCGCTGCACGACCCGCTGACGGCGGTGCTGACGCCGCTGTTCCAGTCCGTCTCCGAGTCGCGGATGCGCGACGGGTACATGAAGCGGCTGGAGCTGGGCGCCCTCAGGCCACGCGAGGACGGGCAGCCGGTGCGCGTGCTGGAGGTGGGCGTGGGCGCGGGCGCGAACCTGCCGCGCATCCGGGGCGCGCTGCCGCCCGGCCTGGCCGTGGAGGTGTGGGGCCTGGACCTGAGCACCGGCATGCTGGCGCACTGCGAGAAGCGGCTGCGCAAGGGCCTGGACAAGGGGCTGCGGGACACGCGGCTGCTCCTGGCGGACGCGCACGCGCTGCCCTTTCGCGACGCGACGTTCGACCGCGTGTTCCACGTGGGCGGCATCGGCGGCTACCGCCAGCCCGCGGTGGCGCTGCTGGAGATGGCGCGCGTGGCCCGCCCCGGCACGCCGCTGGTGGTGGTGGACGAGCAGCTGGATGCGAGCGTCCGTCCGTCGCTGTTCCAGCGCGCGGCCTTCCGCGCCCTGACGTTCTACACGCGCGATGCCCGCAGCCCGCGCGCGCTGCTGCCCCGCAACGCCGAAGGCATCATCGAGGAGCAGGTGTCCCCGTTCTATTACTGCCTCACGTTCCGCGTTTCCGACCCGGAGCCGGCCGTCAGGGGTTGAGCACCAGGTCCATCAGCCGGAGCGTCATGCCGCCGGTGAAGTCGATGGTGGCGCCGTTGAACCAGCCCGCGTCGTCGCCGGTGAGCACGGTGACGAAGCGCGCCACCTCCTCCACCGTGCACATGCGCCCCGCGGGGTTCATGGCCGCGTGGCGCTGCTCCAACAGGGCCAGGGCCTCCGGCGAGTAGACGTGGCTCAGCGCGGGCGTCATCACCGTGCCGAACTTGAGCAGGTTGACCCGGTGGCCCCGGGGGCCCAGCTCCACCGCCAGGTGACGCACGTACATCTCCAGCGCGGCCTTGGAGGCGCTGATGAGGCCGGTGTTGCCCAGGTGGGTTTCGTCCAGCGGGTTCTGCAGGCCCAACAGCCGCGCGTCCGGGGCCAGCAGGTCGCGCCGCACCAGCGCCTGCGTCCAGTACACGAACGAGTGGGCCATGCAGTCGAAGGTGCGCTGCACGCGGCGGGGGTGCAGCCTGTCTTCCCCCTCGGACAGGAAGCGCCCCACGGCCGCGCCCGCGATGGCGTGGACGAACAGCTTCACGCTCCGGGGGCCCGCGCGCGCGAGCAGGGCGTCCGCGCCCGCGTCGGCGGACTCGGGGGTGGAGGCGTCCGCCTGTCGCAGCAGCACCTCCCGGCCCGCCTCGCGCACGCTCGCCTCCATCCGGTCCGCGGCCTCCGCGTAGCGGCCCCGGTGCACGCCAAAGACATTCAACCCTGGCGTGCGCGCGACGGCCTCCGCGATGGCCGCGCCCGTGCCGGATGAGGCGCCGAGGATGAGGGCCCACTGGGGGACGGTGGTTTCCGGGGGCTGCGGTTGGGGTGTCGTTCGAGCTGGCGCGCGCATGGTGCGTCCATCATAGGAACCCGGTGCCGGTGGGGCCCGGGTGACGGTGGGGGTCCTCGACCGGGCCGGTGCCGGATGGAAGAATTGGTCAATGCCCTCAGTGAAATCCCTCTTCGCGTGGCTGGCGTTGCCAGCCCTCGCAATGCTCGTGGCGTGTGCCCATTCGTCCTCCGGGGAGGTGGCGAAGTCGGAGGCCGAGGAGCAGCTCTCCACGCTGTACCTGCGGACGTGCGGCGGGACCCGGGTGGAGGCGTGCTTCAACCGCGCCGGGCGCCACCTGAAAGGGGACGGCCTCCCGAAGGACGAGGCGAGGGCGGCGACGCTGTACGAGCTGGGCTGCAACGGCGGAGACGCGAGGAGCTGCGCGGGGCTGGGGCTGCTGAAGGAGGAGGGCCGGGGCGTCGCGAAGGATGAAGCGGGCGCGGCGAAGCTGTACCAGCAGGCGTGTGACCGGAACGTCGGGGAGGGCTGCGGACGGCTCGCGCTGCTGTACGGCGAGGGGCGCGGGGTGGAGAAGCGCCAGGACCAGGCGGCGCTGTTCTTCCAGCGCGGGTGCGTCCACGACGACGGCCTGTCGTGCAACAACCTGGGCGTGTTGAAGCTGATGGGAGCCTTCGGGCTCGCGCAGGACGTGGCCGGCGGGATGGACCTGTTGGTGAAGGCCTGCAACGCGGAGGTGGTGAGCGCGTGCCTCACGCTGGCCACCGAGTTCCAGGACGGCGCGCGCGTGCGCAAGGCTCCGGAGCTCGCGGTGAGCTACTTCCGTCAGGCGTGCGACCTGGGCTCGAAGACGGCGTGCGAGCGCGCCACGCTTCCCGGGAGCGCGGCGGTGGCCGCGACGCCGGAGCCGGCTCCCTCGGCCGAGGACGGCGCGAAGCTCGCGGAGTTCCGCGCGATATGTGACGCCCCCGGGACGGGCGTGGGGAAGGGGATGGGGTGCTACCTGATGGGGGTGGCGTACGAGAAGGGCGCCTCCGTGAAGGCGAACCCCGGCCGCGCGACGGTGTTCTACAAGCGCGCGTGCGACAACGAGGTCCCCGAGGGCTGCGAGGCGATGCGGCGCATGTTGGGGCTCACGCCCGAAGGGGCACCCCGGCCGGAGCCGAAGCAGTCGGTGCTGGAGTCGCTGCGGTTGGACCCGGCGCGGGTGACGCCGGCGCGGCGGGTGGTCCCGATGGCGCCCGCCACCGTGCTGGACTCCGTGGCACGGTTGGGCGCCGCGTGCGCGGCCGGGCGGGCCCGTGCGTGCACCCGCCTGGGATGGCTCCGC
>NZ_RAWG01000004.1 GCF_003611735.1 Corallococcus sicarius
ACGGACGCCCCGTCGCGGAGTCCGTGGAGGAGATGGCCGCCCTCTACCTCGAAGCCGTGCGCTCCGTGCAGCCCCAGGGCCCCTACCTCCTCGGAGGCTGGTCCATGGGCGGCGTCGTCGCGTACGAAATGGCCCGCAGGCTGCGCGAAGCGGGCGAAGCGGTGGACCTGCTCGCCCTGGTGGATGCGCACGTCCCCGGCCTGACGAAGCCTTCCACCGACTACACGCCCCAGGCCAGGGCCCGCATCGCCTTCGCCCACGCCACGGCCTCCGCCTTCGGCCAGACGCCCACGCTGACGGACGACGCCCTCGCCCGGGGCGACGACAACGCGATGCTCGGCGCCCTGCTGGAGGAAGGCCTCCGCGCCCGCATCCTCGACACGCAGTCCGGCCCCGCCCAGCTGCGCGCCCTCTTCCGCGTCTTCCAGGCCAACCTGCTCGCCCTGGAGCACTACGTGCCCCAGCCCTACGACGGCACCGCCCTGCTGCTGAGCGCCAGCGAATCCGCCCCCCTCCCGCGTCATCGCGGCTGGGAAGGCCTCGTGCGCGGCGGACTGGAGGTCCTCGACGTCCCGGGCAGCCACCACGCGCTGATGCAGGACCCGCACCTCGAGCCCCTGGTCGAACGCCTGCGCGAGGCCCTCGCCCGCGTGTCTGTCATTGACCCACGGGAATCCACGGGGAGCTGAGCCCCACTCCACCGTGCCCCGCGTCTGGCCCCACCAGACGCGGGGACTCCCTCCAGGCTGTCGAACACCGCGGAGCCCGCGCCCACTCAGCCCCGGAACACCACACCCACCTCCGAGGCAGAGCGCAGCTACGCGCCAGCGCGCCGATACATCAGGTCGGTGCGAAGCACATACTTGAGGCCCGCCGTGACCGCGGCGCCCTCGTGGTACAGGTGGTGATTGAACAGCAGGGCCGTGCCCGTGCTGGGCGCCACGGAGTGCCCGAGCATGAGGAAGTTCGTCGCGCCCCCCTGTGGGCAGTCATTCAAATACACCATGAACGTGAGCAGGCTGCGCTCATCACGGTGACGGACAAACGCGCCGTCGAAGTGCGGAGCGAAGTACTGGCCCGCCTCGTAGCGATAGCAGCGGAATCGCTCATTCGCCCCGCACGCCTCCCACTCGCGCTCGAGCCGGAGCGGCACATGGGGCGCGATGCGCTCGAACAACCGTGACGCCATCGCGACGTCGTCGAACATCACCCGGGTGTTGTTGCGGATGTCCGGGCGCATCACGAAGCCCGCCGCCGTGGTGATGGGGGCCGCGGTCGGCCCTGCCTCTTCAATCCGCGCAATCAACTCGCGGCACTCCTCCGCGCTGAGCAGGTTCTCGACGGTGATGACGAGCGGGTTGCTCGTCCCAAGCGCCGCCTCCGGATCCGGAAGGAGGGGCAGCATCTAGAGCTTCATCCTCTTGAACACCGGCTCCGGGATGCTCCGGATGATGAGCATGATGAGCGCCCAGAAGCCGGGCACGTAGACCTCGTTCTTCCGGCCATCGGCGGCGCGCAGCAGCCCCTTGGCCACCTGCTCCGGCGTGGCGAAGAGCTTGTTCTTCGGCACGTGCGCCGTCATCGGTGTGTCCACGAAGCCGGGCTTCACCGTCACCACCGCGACGCCGGACTTCGCCAGCCGGTTGCGCAGGCCCTGGAGGAACACGGTCAGCGCGCCCTTGGACGCGCCGTACACGTAGTTGCTCTGCCGGCCCCGGTCTCCGGCCACCGAGGAGATGACCACCAGCGTGCCGGCCTTCTGCGCCTCGAAGCGGTTGGCCAGCTCCGTCAGCAGCGACGCGGCGCTCAGGAAGTTCGTGCGCAGCACCACCTCCGCCGCCGCCCACGAGCGCTGGCTCGCGTCCTGGTCGCCCAGCACGCCATGCGCCAGCACGGCCCCGTCCAGGCCGCCCAGAGCCTGCCACGCCCGCTCCACGAGGCTTGCGTGCGCATCACAGTCGTTCAGGTCCAGCGCCCGGAACTCCACCTTGGGCGCGCCGCGCGTGGCCGCGTCACGGGCCACCGCCTCCAGGTTCTCCGCGTTGCGGCCCACCAGGTACAGCGAGGCCCCGCGCGCGGCGAGCAACCGCACCGTGGCCTGGGCGATGGCGCTCGTGGCGCCGAGGATGATGACTTTCTTCATGGGGACCAGGGGCCTGTCAGCGAAGGGCGAGCAGTGACGCCGGAGGGACCGCGCTGTCGCCGCGCCCCTCCAGCGAAGGCATGGGCAGCGACACCGGGTTCACCCGGCGCCAGAAGGAGGACGAGAAGGCCGGGTCGATGTACGCCGCGAACCGGTCGCGCTGGGGGAAGTACGCCGCGAAGCTCTCCGGGCTCATGCGCGCGTCCTTGGCCGGATACACCGCGCCCCCCGCCTCGCGCGTCACGCGGTCCAGCTCCTCCACCAGGCGCCACGTCTTCTCGCCCCGGTTGGCGAAGTCCAGGGCCAGCGTGAAGCCGGGGCGCGGAAAGGACATCCACCCGGGCGACGGCAGGTCTCCAAAAGTCTTGAGCACGGACAGGAAGCTGGGCAGCCCGCCCCGAGCGCTGCGCTCCAGCAATTCCTTCAGCGCGTCACGCGCGGTGGCGTGCGGCACCACGCACTGGAACTGGAGGAAGCCCCGGCTGCCATAGATGCGGTTCCACCCGTACACGCTGTCGAGCGGGTAGAAGAACGGATCGTAGTGCACCAGCTGCCGCGACGGCCGGCCCCGCTGCCGGTGGTAGTACAGGAAGTTGAAGGCAGACACCGACAGCCGGTTGAGGCAGAAGCCCGGCAGGTCCATGGGCACCGCGAGCCCGGTGCCGTGCGACAGGTGGCTCTTCGCGAGCGGCAGCCGCTCGAACTGCGACGGCGCGAAGTTGCCCCGGTAGAACAGCCCCCGGCCCAGCTTCTTGCCCCGCGCCAGGCAGTCCACCCACGACATGGTGAAGTCGTGGTCGGCCTCGGACTCCGCGGACACGCGGAGGAAGCCGTCCAGGTTGTCGAAGGGCACCGTCTCCTGCATCACGAAGGGGTTGCGGATGGGTGCCAGCTGCACCTCCGCCCAGGTGATGAGCCCGGTGAGCCCCAGTCCGCCAATCGTCGCCCCGAACCAGTCGGGGTTCTCATCGGGCGCGCACATCCGGCGGCTGCCGTCCGAGCGCAGCAATTCGAAGCGCCGCACGTGCCGGCCAAACGTGCCGGCGCGGTGGTGGTTCTTGCCGTGCACGTCGTTGGCGATGGCGCCGCCCACCGTCACGAACTTCGTCCCCGGCGTCACCGGCAGGAACCAGCCGCGAGGCACGCAGAGCCGCAGCAGCGTGTCCAGCGACACGCCCGCCTCGCAGCGCACCACGCCGGTCGCCGCATCGAAGTCGATGAGCCGGTCCAACCCGGGGGTGAGCAGCAGCGTGCCCCCGGCGTTGAGGCAGGAGTCGCCGTAGCTGCGGCCCAGGCCATGCGGCAGCACGGGCCCGTCGACCTTCGGCAGCGCGTCCGAGCGCCAGACGAGCGACCGCGTCCGCTGCTCGACGCGGGGGAAGCGTCCCCAGGAATCCGAAGGGCTCATCACAAGGCTCCCGTCACGTCGCCACCCACAGCACCAGCGCCGCGACGAGCCCGACGACGTAGCTGACCCTGTCCCTGAGCGCGAAGACGAGCGGGTCCTCGTTCACGAGTCCCCGGTGCGCCAGCACCCAGATGCGGCCCACCCAGTACAGCATCACCGGACAGAGCAGCCACAGCCGCTCCGGATGGCCATACAGCGCGGTGACCTCCTTGCTGGTGATGTACAGGGCGAGCACCAGGACGGACACCTGCCCCGCCGCCACGCCCAGGCTCGCGAGCTGCTCGTAGTCCTGCGCCAGGTAGCCGCGCCCGTGGGCGGCCGTCTCGTGGGACTCCCGCAGCCGCCGCACCTCGCTCACGCGCTTGAGCAGGGCCAGGGACAGGAAGAGGAAGGTGCTGAACATCAACAGCCAGCTGGACGTGGGCACGCCCACCGCCAGCGCGCCGCCGAAGATGCGCACGGTGTACAGGCCCGCCAGCACCAGCACGTCCAGCATCACCACCTGCTTGAGCCGCAGCGAGTACGCGAGCGTGAGCACGAAGTACACGCCCAGGAGCGCGGAGAACGACAGGGGCAGCGTCCCCAGCGCCACCACCGCCGCGAGCCCCAGGAGCACCGGCGCCAGCACCACGCCCGCGCGCACCGACAGCTCGCCCGACGCGAAGGGGCGCCGGGACTTGGTGGGGTGCCGCCGGTCCGACGCGAGGTCCATCAAGTCGTTGAGCACGTACACGCTGGACGCGCACAGGCTGAACGCCACGAAGGCGAGCACCGCGCGCGGCGCCATGCCGCCCTGGGTCGCCTTGTGCGCGGCCAGCAGCGGCACGAACACGAGCGCGTTCTTCGCCCACTGGTGCACCCGCAGCGCCCGCACCCAGCCGCGCCAGGAGGCCCTGGGGGCCTCGAACACGCGGTGCATGGGCCGGCCCAGGTCCCGGGCCTGCCGCAGCACCCCGGCCCGGGCGTGCACCACCACGACCTCGCGGCACTCGCGCCACAGCGCCAGGTCCACCGCGTCGTTGCCCGCGTAGTCGAACGTGCCCAGCACCTCCCGCAGCCGCGCGAGCTTCCGCGCGCCGGACAGGTTCACGCCGGCTTCGCTCGCGAGCACGTCGCTGAAGAGGCCCAGGTGCGCGGCCACCGCGTCGGCGATGCGCCGGTCCGCCGCCGTGGCCAGGACGAGCCGCCGCCCCCGCGCATGCTCCTCCCGCAGGAAGGTGAGCACCTCCGCGTTGTAGGGCAGCGAGGTGACGTCCAGCGCCGCGTGCCGGGCGACCTCCGCCTTGAAGAAGGCCTTGCCCCGGAGCATCCACAGCGGCGCCAGCAGCAGCCACCACGGCGCGTGCTTGAGGAGCACGAGCAGGTTCTCGTGCAGGGTGTCCGTGCGCACCAGCGTGCCGTCCAGGTCGACCGCGAGCGGGACGGCGGGGGCGCCATCGGGGATGGGAGCGTGGGGCTGCATGAAGGGGGGCCGCAGGCTAGCCCAAGGATCCGGCCCGTCCACCGTTTCGGGGTCCAGGGTGCCGGAAGTCTCCTCCAGGCGACGGGCCTCCCGGCCGCAGGTCGGACGGGGGGCCAGGGGCTTTGGCCCCCGTCGGCGCTAGAGCGACTTCAGGAAGGCGAGCAGCGCGGCCCGGTCCTCCCGGGGCAGCCGCACGTAGCGCTCCTGCGCGGAAGCCGCCTCGCCCCCGTGCCAGAGCACGGCCTCCTCCAGGTTGCGCGCCCGGCCGTCATGCAGGAAGCGCGTGTGCTTGTTGACGACCTCCACCAGCCCGATGCCCCACAGCGGCGGCGTGCGCCACTCGCGGCCACTGGCGAGCCCATCCGGACGCCCGTCCGCCAGGTCCTCGCCCAGGTCGTGCAGCAGGAGGTCCGTGTAGGTGTAGATGACCTGGCCGGACACCTCGTCGAAGCCCTCCACGGTGCCCGTCAGCTGGGGCGTGTCGATGTGGCAGGCCGCGCACCCGATGGCGCGGAACACGGCGTGGCCGCGCTGCACGTCGGGGGCCTCCCAGTCGCGCCGCTTCGGCACGGCCAGCAGGCGCATGTAGATCATCAGCAGGTCCAGGTCGTCCTGGGACACCTCCGGCTCACCGGGCGCGTCCCGCCCCTGCTCACGGGGATACAGGGAGCTGGTGAGCCCCATGTCCGCGACGAGCGCATGCGTCACCTGCTGGCGCAGCGTGGGCTGGTTGGCCTTCCACCCGAAGCGGCCCAGGCGGGTGGTCCCGGTCTCCACGTCCAGCACCTGGTTGGCGCGGCCGGAGATGCCGTCCTGGTCGCGGTCCTCGGGGTCGGCCCGGGCGAGGATGGCCGCTTCGGGCAGGGCCTCCAGCAGCCCCAGTCCGAAGTTCACGGGCGACACGCGGGCGGACACGGGGGCCCCATCGCCCAGGGGGCCATGGACGAGCCCCTGGAACTGGTAGCGCGGGCGCACCAGCGAGTACGGCTCGCCGGTGGCGAACGTGCCGCGCGTCTCCTCGAAGTCGACGCGGACGTGGCCCTCGGGGACGTGGCCGTCCAGGGCGTGCGCGTCCAGCTGGCCGCCGTACAGCGGATGGGGGCCCTGACCTTCGGGCGCGCTCAGCTGGAACACCAGCGAGACGGGCGCCTCGGAGGGTGAGGCCGGCGGCTGACCGCGGCCGTCCTTCACGTGGCAGGTCATGCAGGAAGCGGCGCTGAAGAGCGGCCCCACGAGGACGGGCCCCCTGCGGGCCTCGCTCCAGTCGCGGTCGAAGACGCCCTTGCCGGCGTGGAAGTCCGGCCAGCGCGGGCGAGGCATGTTCATGGGCGCGCGCCCGAAGGCATTGCGGCCCGGATCCGTCACCGTGGTGGCGCCACCGGAGCGCTCCACGTCGGGAAGGACGACGGGGGGCAGCGCGCCGAGGACGAGGGGCTGAGGGCGGAGGACGACGGTGGCCCACGCGGCACCGACGAGCAGCGCTCCGGCGGAGATGCCAGCAATGGTCCACGGCACGCGCATCCGGAAACCTCCTCGACACACCCCGCGAACATGCTGCGTTCGCGAAAGGGGAACCGGTGCGTCATGCACCTGCCACGCCACGCACCGCTCCAGCCCGGCTCCACTCGGAGGAACGGGACCGGGTGACACGCCGGTCCCGGCGGCTGTAGCGCGCCGGGTTACAGGGGCGCGCGGGGGTGTATCGGTCCGCGTTACAGCGAGCGGCCTGACGGACACTCCGGGTACGGATGTCCTCCACTCCCGCCGCGTTGTTGCGTGGAGCGCGACGGAGGGCTAGGGAACCGGTCCTCGTATGTCGGCGCTCGCGGAACTGCTCGATGCCATCCGGGAGGAGTCAGGCCCGGCCACGTGGTCCGCCGGACAGGCCCTGTCTCGCGCGGGGGTCGTGTCGGTGCAGTCCGTGGGTGAGGAGGAGGTCGTCCTGCGGGTCCGCATCCCCGGCCGCCCCACCCCGCTGACCACCACCCTCTACCCCGAGGACGAAATCTGGGAGTGCGACTGCCGGGGGAAGGTGGACCCGTGCGAGCACGTCATCGCCGCGGCCATCGTCCTGCGGCAGGCGGAGGGCCGGAAGGCGGTCGCGGCGTCCCCTGCCCGCGCAGGACCGGCTCCCACCGCCGCGCGGCCGGGCACCGCACCGAAGCCGGAGCGCATGGTGTACCGCTTCAAGCGCGTGGACGGAGGCCTCCAGTTGGAGCGCCTGGTGGTGCGTCCGGACAGCACCGCGCGCCTCCTGGCCCGCAGCCTGACGTCCCTCTTGAACAACCCCGTGGAGGCCGCGCGCATCCAGGTGGAGCCCTGCGACCTGCTCGCGGACAAGCTCCTGGCCCAGCCCACCAAGGGCGCGCTCCCCTCAAGCCGGCTGGACGCCCTGCTGCACGTGCTGGAGAAGGCGCGCACCGTGCTCTTCGACGGCGTGCTGGTGTCCGTCTCGAACGAGCCCCTCCTGCCCCGCGTCACCGTCGAGGACCGCGGCGAGCAGACGGTGCTCAAGGTGGAGAAGGATCCGCGCATCACCGAGTTGGTCAGCCCCGGCGTCGCGCTGTGCGCGGGCACGCTCTGCCGGCTGGGGGAACAGGCCCTCACCGGCACGAGGCTGGAGAACCTGCCGCAGGAGCGCGTCTTCTCCCCGGATCAGCTGGCGGACCTGACGGGCAAGGTGTTGCCGGACTTCGCGCGGCGCATGCCGGTGGACGTGAAGAGCCGCCGGCTGCCGCCCATCGACCGGACGCTCAAGCCGCGCATCTCGCTGGAGCTCGACAAGCTGGACGCCGGCCTCTCCGTGCTGCCCACGCTGGTGTACGGCTCCCCGCCCACCGCGCGCATCGACAACGGGCGCATGGTGTACCTCCAGGGCGCCGCACCCGTGCGCGACGAAGCCACCGAGACGAAGCTCATCCACCAGTTGAGGGACGAGCTGAACATGGCGCCGGGCCGGCGCGTGACGGTGCACGGCAAGGACGCGGTGCAGCTCGCGGACAAGCTGCGGCGCTGGAGAGGCGGCCTGACAGGGGACGCGGCGGGCGTGGTCAGCCCCGACGTGAAGCTGCGGCCCACGCTCACGCTGGACACGACCACCACCGAAGCCGGAGTGCCCCGCGTGGGCTTCTCGCTCGACTTCCAGGTCGAGGGCCTGGGGCCCGGCGTGACGCGCTCGGTGGACGCTGGCGCGGTGATGCGCGCCTGGGAAGAGGGACTGGGGCTGGTGCCGCTGGAGGGCGGAGGCTGGGCACCCCTTCCCACGGGCTGGCTGAAGGCCCACGGCCAGCGCGTGACGGACCTGCTCGCCGCGCGCGAGACGGACGGCCGCATCGCCAACCACGCCATCCCCCAGCTCACCGGGCTGTGCGACGCGCTGGAGCACCCTGCCCCGCCCGGCCTGGAGCGACTCGCGCCGCTGGTGCAGGGCTTCGAGAAGCTCCCCGAGCCGCGTCTGCCCAAGGACCTCACCGCGACGCTGCGTCCCTACCAGTTGCAGGGCGTGAGCTGGCTCACCTTCCTGCGACAGGCGGGGCTGGGAGGCGTGCTCGCGGACGACATGGGTCTGGGCAAGACGCTGCAGACGATCTGCACGCTGAACCCGGGAACCCTCGTCGTAGCGCCCACGAGCGTGCTCCCCAACTGGGAGGCGGAGGTGAAGCGCTTCCGTCCGTCGCTGAAGGTGTCCGTCTACCACGGCGTGGGAAGGACGCTGGACGAGACGGCCGACGTGACGCTCACGACCTACGCGCTGCTGCGGTTGGACGCGGCCATCCTCGGCGCGAAGACGTGGGACACGGTGGTGCTGGACGAGGCCCAGGCCATCAAGAACCCGGACAGCCAGGTCGCGCGAGCGGCCTTCGAACTGGACGCGAACTTCCGGCTGGCGCTCAGCGGCACGCCCATCGAGAACCGGCTCGAGGAACTGTGGAGCCTGATGCACTTCACCAACCGGGGGCTGCTGGGCGGACGCAAGGCGTTCGACGAGCGCTGGGCGCGGCCGGTGTCGGAGAACCAGAAGGGAGCCGCCGAGCAGCTGCGCGCGAGGATCCGTCCCTTCGTGCTGCGCAGGCTCAAGCGGGACGTGGCGCCCGACCTGCCGCCGCGCACCGAGGCCGTGCGGCACGTCACGCTCACGGAGCAGGAGCGCGCCGTCTACGACGCGGTCCACGCCGCGACGCGCGAGGAGGTGGTGTCCCAGCTCGAGGAGGGCGGCAGCGTGCTGAAGGCGCTGGAGGCCCTGCTGCGGCTGCGACAGGCGGCCTGCCATCCGGCGCTGGTGCCGGGGCAGCAGGCGAAGACGTCCTCGAAGGTGCAGGCGCTGGTGGAGGCGCTCGGCACGGCGGCGGAGGACGGGCACAAGGCGCTCGTGTTCTCGCAGTGGACGTCGATGTTGGATCTCATTGAACCCGCGCTGCGGGAAGCAGGCATCGGGTTCATCCGGTTGGACGGCGGCACGGCGAACCGGGGCGCGGTGGCGGCGTCCTTCCAGGACGAGAAGGGACCGCCGGTGATGCTCATCTCGCTGAAGGCCGGAGCCACGGGGCTCAACCTCACGGCGGCGGATCACGTCTTCCTGGTGGATCCCTGGTGGAACCCATCCGTGGAGGCGCAGGCCGCGGACCGGGCGCACCGCATCGGGCAGCAGCGGCCGGTGATGGTGTACCGGATGGTGTCCCAGGGCACGGTGGAGGAGAAGATCCTCCTCCTCCAGGACAAGAAGCGCGCCCTCTTCGAAGCGGCGCTCGGAGGTGCCTCGGGAGGAGGCGCCGCGCTCACGCGCGCGGACCTCATGCAGTTGCTGAACTGAAGCCGGCGAAGGCGGGCGGACGCACGACCGCTCGGGCACGGGCGTGCGCGCAAGGTGTGAAGGAAGCAGCCCCTGACGCTCACGCGGGGAGTGCGCATGGTTTCGGGGAGTCTGGCTTCACCCGAAAGGAGTCACAGCATGCCCTCGTCCATTCCCGACAAGATGAAGGCCGCGGCGCTCGACCAGTTTGGCGGCCCCGAGGTCCTCGGCATCAAGACCGTGTCTGTTCCCACCTGCGGTGACGATGAGCTCCTCGTCCGCGTCGCGGTCGCCGGAGTCGGCGCCTGGGATTTCATGGAGCGCGAAGGACAGATGGCCGAGATGGTCCCAGGCGGCCCGCGCTTCCCCTACATCCCCGGCACCGACGGCGCGGGAGAGGTGGTCGCGGTGGGCAAGGCCGTGCAGGGCTTCAAGGAGGGAGATCGCGTCTACGGCACCGCGTTCAACAGCGCCAAGGGAGGCTTCTATGCGCAGTTCACCGTGGTGAAGGCGCGGCAGGCGGCACGGATTCCCAAGGGCCTGAAGATCGAGCAGGCAGCAGCCCTCGCGGCGGATGGCATCACCGCGCTGCAAGGCCTTGAGGAGCACCTCCAGCTCAAGGCGGGCCAACGCCTGATCATCTTCGGAGCCAGCGGTGGCGTGGGACACCTCGCCCTGCAGTTCGCCAAGAGACTGGGAGCCCAGGTGCTGGCGATCGCTTCGGGCGAGGACGGGGTGGAGCTGGTCCGTCGGCTCGGCGCGGACGCGGTCGTCGAGGGCCGCCAGGGAGACGTGGACAAGGTCTGCCGTGAGTTCGCACCGGACGGCTTCGACGCCGCGTTGGTGCTGGCGAGCGGGGACACCTGCGAGGCCGCGCTCAAGCACGTCCGCCAGGGAGGGCGCATCGCGCACCCGAACGGCGTGATGCCTCCTCCGAAGGGCTCCGGGAACATCCAGGTCATCGCCTACGATGGCAACGCCCATCCGGAAGCCTTTCAGCGGATGAACACGCTCATCGAAGCGGGCCCCTTCCATCTGGAGATCGGTCGCCTCTACGCGATGGAGGAGGCCGCCAAGGCGCAGCAGGAGGTGCTCAAGCACCACCTGGGCAAGTTCGCGCTGCGGATCCACTGACGCCGCGAAGGCCCTCCCCAGCAAGGCCCCCGGACGCACCGGGAGTGCATGAGGACCGCAATCCAGGCGAGACTGGTTCACCCTGCCCTACCCACTCCAGGTGAACCATGCTCTCCGTCACCGCATTGCTCACGGCGCTCGCCCTCGCGGCAGCCCCCGCTGCTCCCGACGAAGCCGCGCTGTGGAAGGCCGCCTTCGCGTTGGAGGGCGCCCCTGCACCGGCGCCCCGGGCTGCCGCGGAGGCCGTGCTGCTTCAGGGCGGGGCCACTGCGTTTGGCGTGCTGACGAAGCTGGCCCGGGTGGGAGGACGGGGGCAGGTGATGGCCGCCGCGGGCCCGGTGCCCGTCTGCTCCGAGATGATGCACCTGCGCTCCATGGCGATGATGAACTCGAACGGGCCACGGCTGCCCGGCGTGGCCGCGGAGCTCGCGGGGCGCCTGTTGATGAAGGACGACGCCTTGCGGCGACGGGCGCAGGCCTCAGCGGACCCCTTCGACCGGGCCCTCGCACTGGCGGCGGCGACCCAGGCGCCCGAAATCCAGGCCCAGGCCCTGTCAGCGATGCGGAAGGAGCCGGAGCTGTGGCTGCGGCTGTGGGCCAGCTCGTTCGCGAATTGCTTCACCCGCGTGGCGGAGAAGCGCGGCGATGGCTCGGTGGAAGCGCTGCGCAGCGAGGCGAAGTACCTGGCGGAGCGGGCCGAGGAGGTGGGCCCACCGCTGCGGTGTGAGGAGCCCGCCGAGCTGGAGCCCGCCCTGGTGGACGAGCTGGCCAGGGACCAGGCCTCGGCCGGGGGCTGGTCGTCCTCCAACGACACGCTGGAGGTGAAGGTGCGGCGTGCGAACGAGGACAACGTCGAGTTGAGCCCGGCGTGTGCGTTGGCGGCCTATGACGCGCTGGTGGCACGGGGGAAGTATGTCAATGCGCTGGTGATGCCGGTGGCCACGCAACTGCACAGCCATTGGAAGCTGCGGCAGGCCGCGGGCCAACGGGCGGCGCGCGACCTGGAGCACGTCCCGGAGCTCAGGCGCAACCGCGTGGCGGCGGAGCTGGTCAACGCGGGCCACAGCGTGCCGCTGAAGGTGACCTGGGAGGCAGACAGGATCCACTGGAGCCGGGAGGAGCTGGAAGCCGCCATGCGCCAGGGAAACCCAGACGCGAAGGCCGCCCTTGAGCAGCTCGTGTTCTGCCGGAGTACCACCGGGCAGAACGACCTGTCGCTCGTGGGGTATCTGGGGACGAAGAAGGCGGCGGAGACGGCGCATGTGATTGCCGAGCGCTGCCCTGACGTGCAGGCGGCCGCCACCGCGGCGCTGGTGCGCCTGAAGGACCCGAGGGCGGCCAGGTTCCTGCCCCAGGCGCTGGAGCAGTGGGGCCACGACCAGGAGGCGCTGAAGCGCGCGATGCTGGAGGCGTACACCCCGAAGCTGGGCCAGCAACTGCGGGCCCTGGAGGCCAAGGGCCTCGACAAGGCCGGGGACATGGTGAAGCTGCTGAAGACCGCTGGGGTGATGAAGGACTAGCTCCGGCCTTCAGTGCGGTCCGGCGTCCTCCGCAACGGGGGTCAGCATCCGGACCGCCACGGAGCGGCACTCGGCGCACGCCACCCCGGTGCGCTCCCAGTGCACCTGTGCCTCCAGCTCGCTGGAATCTTCGGATCCAGCCTCCAGCCGCTGGACGAGCTCGGCGAGCGCATCTCCGTGGCCGCTGTCCGCCTCGCCCGAAGGGTCGAGCAGATCCTGCTCCCCTTCGAGCACCAGGCTGAAGCGGTAGTACACCTCGTGGGCCGCCAGGACGCGCTGACATGCAGCACAGGTTCTTGATTGCGGACCCGTCATGCCGCTGAGCGTAGCCAGGAACGCCCGCGTCCGCCCTCTCAACCGGTGGGAGAGGCCCGGGAGGATTCGATGTGCAGTGCACTTGACACTCCGCGCGTCGTCCCTAGCTTCCGGTCCACGAGAACGAAGCGCCCTGAGCCCCAGCGTGCGCCGTCATTTTCGCCTTCCCTCGAACCCTCCGGAACAACAATGACCAGGCACCTGAAGACGCTGCTTGTCGCGGCAATGGCACTCACGGGAATGGTTGGCTGTGGCGTGGACGCCGCGATCGACTGCAACTCCATCTGCGACCGTTACGCCTCCTGCTACGACAACGACTACGACACGTCCGCGTGCGAGAGCCGCTGCCGGGACAACGCGAACGACGACGAGGACTACGAGCGAAAGGCAGACATGTGTGACGCCTGCCTCACGGACCGGGCCTGCACGTCAGCGACCTTCGCCTGCGCCACGGACTGCGCCACCATCGTCCCCTGAGGCTGGCGCGGGACGGGGGCTGTGAATGCACGAGCCGGGGATCGAACCCGGACGACCCTTGCGAGTCAGCGGATTTTAAGTCCGCTGCGTCTGCCAGTTCCGCCACTCGTGCTCCCGCTGCATCGACAACCTACCTCATCCCGTCCCATGGCGCGCAGGGTGGGACGGACGGTCCTGGTCACCCCACCCGTCTGCGCATGAAGGGCGCAGCCCCGTCGCAGCACAGGTTCGTCTGGCGTCGCAGGGCACCTGCCCCTGGCGAGGAAAGGGCCCCCTGGGCAGGGCCGTTCCCGTCCCGTTCGACGCGGGGGTGAACCCTCGGAATCCCCGTCCCATCCTGGGACAGGGGGAGGCCGGCCCCCGCCGGACGGCCCGGAAACGGGGCGCTGGCGGGCCCTGCCGAGGGGCCTGGGGGCTTCCGAAACCCCGGAATGGTGGGGGAAGTCCCTTGATTCCTCCACTGCTGGACGGCCGGGGCTTCCGTGGGCGTCGCATCCTGCGGGCCCCTGTTATAAAGCGCCCCCCATGCTTGAGACCGTCACCAAGGGCTTCCGGGCCGCCAAGAACCGCCTCGCCGGCAAGAGCGAACTCACCCCCGACCTGGTGGACGAGTCGCTGCGAGACATCCGGGTTTCGTTGTTGGAGGCGGACGTCGCCTTCGACGTGGTGAAGAAGTTCGTCGCCCGTGTCCGCGAGAAGGCCGTGGGCGAGGTGGTGCAGACCTCCGTCACGGACGCAGGGGGCCAGAAGCGCCGCGTGAGCGCGATGGACCACTTCATCAAGATCTGCCACGACGAGTTGCAGGCCCTGATGGGCCCGGTGGACACGAGCCTCCACCTGAAGCCCAAGGGGCAGCTGTCGGGCATCATGATGGTGGGCCTCCAGGGCTCCGGTAAGACGACGACGACGGGCAAGCTCGCCAGCCGGCTCCTCCAGGAAGGGCGCAAGCCGTTGCTGGTCGCCGCGGACATCTACCGTCCGGCCGCCGTGGACCAGCTCAAGGTCCTGGGCGAGCGGCTGAAGGTCCCCGTGTACTTCGAGCCCGGCATCCAGCCGCCGGAGCTGGCGAAGCGGGGCTACGCCGCCGCGCGCGAGCAGAAGTGCGACGTGGTGCTCATCGACACGGCGGGTCGGCTCGCCATCGACGAGACGCTGATGACGGAGCTGGAGGCCATCAAGTCCAACGTGCAGCCGGACACCATCCTGCTGGTGTGCGACGCGATGATTGGCCAGGACTCGGTGCGCACGGCGGCCGAGTTCGACCGGCGCCTGACGTTGGACGGCTTCATCCTGACGAAGCTGGACGGTGACGCGCGTGGTGGCGCGGCGTTGTCCATCAAGGAAGTGACGGGCAAGCCCATCAAGTTCCTCGGCATGGGCGAGTCGATGGACAAGCTGGAGGAGTTCCGTCCGGAGGGCCTCGCGGGCCGCATCCTGGGCTTCGGCGACATCGTCGGCCTGATGAAGGACTTCGAGAAGGTCGTCGACGAGAAGAAGGCGGAGGACGACGCGCGCAAGCTGTTGTCCGGCCAGTTCTCGATGAAGGACTTCGTCGAGCAGATCCGCATGGTCCGCCGCATGGGGCCGCTGAAGGACCTGCTGGAGAAGTTCCCGCTCTTCGGAGACCTCACCGAGCACCTGAACCCGGACGAGAAGGAGCTCACGAAGATCGAGGCGATGTACGACTCGATGACGGCGAAGGAGCGCCTGCGTCCGGACCTCATCAATGCCAGCCGCATCAATCGCATCTCGAAGGGCAGCGGTCGCAAGCCGGAGGAGGTGCGCGAGCTGCTGCAGAAGTTCGGGATGATGCAGCAGGTGATGGGCAGCATCGGCCAGAACCCGGGCCTGCTGGGCCGCATCCCCGGCTTCAAGCAGTTGGGGCAGCTGGGCCAGATGAAGAACATGGACCTGGGCAGCATGTTCGGGAAGGACCCGAAGATGCTGGAGAAGGCCATGGCGGGGTTGGGAGGCGGCATGGGAGGCATGCCCATGCAGCTGCCCCAGATTGCCCCGGGCTACACGCCCCCCATGGGCCAGGCCGCGATGGCCAAGGCCCGCCTGATGGGCTACGCGCCGCCGCCGGTGGGCAAGCCGGACGACCGCGACGCCATCAAGGAGCGGCGCAAGAAGGAGAAGGAGAACAAGAAGAAGAACCGCAAGAAGAAGTAGCCGGTTCGAGCAGCTCCCGAAGTCCCCCTGCCCGCGCGTCCCCACCTGAAACCGGGGGGCGGCGGGCAGATGTGTATCCAGGGCCGGACGCCCATCCCCTCCTCCGGACGCCCACGGCAGTGCCTCCCGTCGGGACCGACCGGAACACCCCTTGCAGAAAGCCACCCCCATGCCCCACCTGAGACTCTTGTTGCTGTTGAGCTGCGTAGGCCTGAGCCACGCATGCATCGAGGTTCCGCCCATTGAAGACCCCGTCGGCGCCCCTCAACCGGACCCCAATGCCGACTTCACGTTCACCGCGGTTCCCTCGCAGGAGCAGGTCCTTCCCGGTGATGCGCTCGGTTGCGAGGTCCAGCTGACGTGGGTGGGGGCAGAGGGTGGAGACGTGGCGATGAGCCTCGTCGGTCCTCCAGAAGGCATCCAGCTTCAGCCGTTCACGCTGTCCTCCGGGAAGAGGCGCGCGACGCTGAGCATCGGAATCGGCACGTCCACGATGCCGGGGACCTACTCCCTGACGCTCGAGGGCCGGAGTGGCGCGGTCACGAAGCAGGCCACGCTGGCGGTGACTGTCGGGAAGGCCGGCGACTTGGTGGTGAACTGGATCGTCCCGACGCCCGGTAAGGCCTTTACCAACGGACCACTGCTCCTCCAGTTCACCGTGGGAGGAGGCACCGCCGAAGCGGTGGAGATCCTGAAGGACGCCAGCGTGCTGGCGAAGCCGAGCGGAACGCCCTACGCGTTCACCTGGGACACGACCCAGGAAGCGGAAGGCACCTACCAGCTGTCGATCCGCGCGATTCGGGATGGAGCCATCTTCCTCAGCACGCCCCGGACGGTCACCGTCGACCGCACGGCCCCCACCGTAAGTTCCTTCCTGCCCGTCAGGAACGCGGCGGCGGTCGGAGTGCGCGAGTCCATCCAGGTCACGTTCAGCGAGCCCATGAATCCGCTGTCGGTGACGGAGGAACTGGTGCGCCTCACGACGAGCACAGGCGCCCCCATTCCGAAGACGGTCAGTCTCTCGGTGGATGGAAAGACGCTGACCGCTACGCCGGTCAATCCGCTGGCGGCCCCCGATACAGTGTCCGTTGATCTCTCACCTGTGGTCGGCCTCATCACGGATCTGGCAGGCAACATGGTGGGCAGTGCATCGGAATGGGCATTCACGGTTCCCACGTGGCTCCCGCTGGGTGGAGCCATCAGTGCGGTCGCAGGCCCAACTTCGGCGGAAGGCGTAGTGCTGAAGATGGACCGCGATGACCAGCCGGTGGTTGCCTGGGCTGAGTCGGATGGAACGAACAAGAACATCTACGTCGCGCGCTGGACCGGTGCGGCATGGACCATGCTGGGCGCGCCCTTGAGCGGACTGGTTGCAGTTGGAACCGATGCAGCGATGCCTACCCTGGCCATTGAGTCCACTGGCGAACCGGTGGTTGCCTGGGAGGAAAAAACTGGCAACGGCGATGGGCGCACCATCTTCGTCAGGCGATGGACTGGCACCACATGGGCCGCATTACCTTCCCCGCCCTTCCCAACCGGCCAAGCAGAATATCCATCTAAACCTCGACTCACCATCGACACAAACAAGAACATCAACATCTTCGCGGACTTCTACGATTCCGTCGCGTTCTCAATCCTCGGTTACACGTCCCCCCCTCAGTCTCAGACCTGGCAAGATCGGAAACTGTTTGAAGACCCCTATCTATTCAACCCAAGCGACGTGTCCGCAACATCTTCGGGCCCAGACACATTCGTTGCGGCAAGTGTCTTCAACGATCACGACTCAACACGTGGCATTGCAGTCTTCAAAAACGACACCTCTCCGCTGGGAAACAGGACTCTCGGAAGAAGCGCAAGCACACCGTCAATCACTATCGACGGCAACGGGTACGCATGGGTTGCTTGGACTGAGTTGACTACGGATCCGCAGTCAGACGGACAAATCCATTGGGCCCGCTGGGAGGGAACTACATGGTCCCCCGCCGCATCCATCAGCACGGGGGGAACAGGGAATACCGCACCAAGCCTCGCACTTGCACAGGGCGGACCTCACATTCTCGCTTGGAGTGGAATCGTTGCTTCCGAGCGGAGCATTCTTGTCAGCCAATGGATCAACAACTCGTGGCAGCCCTTGGGTGCCCCATTGAATGCATCGACTGTTGCAGGAACGCCTGCGATGAATCCTTCCGTCGACCTGAACGCCACCGCTCAGCCATTCATCGCATGGACCGAACCTGATCCAAGCGTGGCAAGCATTCATGTTGTCCGGATAAATCGATAACCAGGGTTCGGTTTCCGACGTGTCCTCGCAGGCCTTTCTTGCAAAAGGCCTGCAGGACGCAGGCCTTTCAAAAACAGGGGTTCTGGCAACGACCGAGGGCTTAACCTTGTCGTTTCGGAACGACCAATCCTCGGCTTAGTCGATTGAGCACTCGTCGCTTCTGTCGACGCTTGTAACTCTCATGGGCATTGTCTCCCAATTCGTTGCGTCGGGCTGTCTCCTCATCCGCAATCTGGAACTCCACCAGTGCGAAGGAGACTCGCCCCTTCCTGGGGCGAACGTCCTCGTCGGGAGGCGGCAAGTACGGATCCATCCGAAGGGGGAGATCTACGACGAAGTTGAGAACCTGGTACGAGCTGCCCGAGAACGCGTTTCCCGTTCGGTCCTCACGGTCTTCAAAATCACGGTCGAGGTGAAGCTGTGGGATGAACTGCTCGAAGTGGGGGTTATCCGCGAGCAGCCCCTTGAACGGCAGCAGCGTGTTCTCCGTCTGCCCCGGTACGACGAAGTTGAAGGGGAACAGACGCTGCGTGAGGAAGTAGAGCACAGGAAGTAAGTCCGCCCGTGTCCGGGTAATGACCCGGAACCGTGTGCGGTCGTAGACCTGGGCCGCCACGGTCTCCTTCTTCGCGTTCAGCTTCGTGATCAGCGAGTCACGCGTCTTGATGGAGTGCGCGAACTCCACGATGGGGAGCCCTTGCTTCTTCATCTCCTCCGCGACGCCCAGGACCTTGTCCGTGACCATCGTGGCCAGTTCTGCCTCGGACGCAGCCAGACGGAAGAGGAGATCGCGCCCTTCAATATGCTGGATGACGTGCATCACCTTGAGGACGATGCAGGCAATCCGTCGGTAGCGAGCGAGGCCCTTGGCTCCCGACGCGAAGAGGAAGAGGTCGTGCAGTTCCTCAGGCTGGGCCACCGCGTCCGCGACCCTGTAGTCAAAGGTCTTGCGGAGGTACTCCACGGCATCCGCGAGAACAGTCCGCGCCCAGGCGTCGTCAAAGGGCCGCGACACGTCGAACTGGCAGAGCCGGAGGAACCGGTCCACCTCTTCGCGTGACTGGAAGTGCATTCGCCGCCAGTCGATGACGGACCCGCCCCGCAGGATGAGGCGGATGCGTTCAAGCTCGCGCAATCCCATCTGCTGCACCGTGCAGATGGGAATCGAGGACAGAACGGGAGCTAGAGAAGGGGCCTTCACCCCTACGTTCCTACTCGGACCGAAGGCCGAGGGAAAGCCCCTCGACGGCCTCCCTCGCGGGACAGGAAGCCGTCTTGGACATCAAGCTACTGCGCCGAAACCGGCCGCCCGTTTTCGAAGCGCTGCGTGCTCACGAGCTGGCCATTTCGGTACTCGGACTCGGCGACCTTCTGCCCGTTCTCAGCGAAGGCCACTGCCACACCATTCTGCATTCCCTTGGCCCAGCGCTCCTCGGACTGCTTCTGCCCGGTGACAAAGAAGTGCGTCCGGCGGCCGTTGTAATTCCCGCCCGCGAACTCGATCTCCTCCGTCTTCACCCCGTCGGCGTTGAAGAAGGTCCAGAGGCCCGACTGAGCGCCATCGGTGTGCTGACCAACAGCCTTCTTCTGTCCGTTCGGGTGGTAGCTGACGTAGGGGCCGTGCGCCACCGGCAGACTCTGGTCGGTCTTGTTCTTCACGCAGAACACGCCGCGGTCCGTCATGGTCGCACGGCCACCAAACTGCTTCGTCCCCGCCGGGCAGGACAGCTTGACATCGTCAGCCTGGTCGGCAGCCAGAGCAGGGCTCCCCACAGCCAGGCACAGGGCAAGAACGCGGAACGTGACTTTCGACATGGTCTTTTTCTTTCCAGAAGTTGGGAGGTATCTCGAACTTCCACTCAAGAAAACGCGCGGCATCCGAATAAATTCAAGTCGCTACCGGGCATCTAGACGAAGCCCCCAATGAGTGAGGCCCTGCTCCCGAGGATCGGAAGCAGGGCCTGCTGGACTCGAACAGCAGCCCAGTTGCTCACTGAAGGTGCTTACTTCGTCAGCGTCGCGCAGTAGCCGTTGCCGCCCGTGAAGTAGAAGCCGAGCACAATCTGGCTGTCACCCGCGGCGGTGCAGAGATTGACCGAGAGGGAGGCGCTGCGAGCGTCGGCCGACCGCTGGTAGCCATTGCTGAGCGGAACACCATTCAGCTCGCTGCCATTGGTCCGGACGTAGAAGAAGCCGTTGAGCCCTTCCTTCGACGTGGGGAGGTCCGCATTCTTGGAGTAGAACGAGACGCGGGCCTTCACCGTCTGCGACGTGGTATCCGTGCCGCAAGCCGTGCCAAAGATCTCCTTGGTCACGTTGTAGATGACGTAGCCGGTACCCGTGGCCGGGTCGAAGCTGGCGGCCGGCTTGCCCTGAAGATTGGAGCAGGTCGGGGCCGGGGGAGCCGAGCAGGTGCCGCTGTAGCAGGCCGAACCGTACGCGCAGGTCGACTTGCCATCGCCGGAGCAGGTCGTCGCGGCAGGCTTGCACTGACCGGTGGCCGTGTCGCAGGTGTTGCCGGTGCCGCACTCGGTGTCAGTGGTGCAGCCCGTCGTGGTTCCCGGGGTCTCGCAGCGCTTGGAGACGGTCCCGCAGACCAGGGACGTGGAGTCATCCTCGTTGCACAGCTGGTTGGTCTTGCACTGGCAGACCTTCGCCGTGTTGGTCGCACCCGCGAGCGGGGCGCACTCCTTCTCGGTGTCGGGGCAGTCCGAGGCGCTCTCGCAGGTCTCCATACACACGCTCGCCGCCGTGTTGCAGAAACCGGAGGCGCAGTCGGTGTCGGACGAACACGTCTCCGGCGTCGTCGCGTCATCGCCACATGCCGTCAGGGCCAGGCTCATCGTGCTCACCGCGGCGAGCATCACCATCATCTTGCGAAGCTGCATTCGGAACTTCCTCCTGGAATGGATACGTCCACCGGAGCCTCCGGCCAAAACTCCAGGCCCCGGGTTTGAAGTCGAGCGGCTTTAGTCCCCTCGCTCCAGACGTGTCAACGAGTGTCGACGGACCTCCCAACGCACCGGCCCGGAGGAAATTCACTGTTCACGAAAGCGCACAATCCTGGCGCACTTCGCAGCGACATTGCCGTCATGCCTGACGGCAATGTCGCTGTTTGACTTCAGAACGTGAACGGGAAGTCGATGGGGTCGCCCTGCTTCTGGTGCTTCGGGAAGGACCACCCCTTGATGATGCCCGTGATGCACGTCGCCATGTAGCTCGAGCGGAACTCGTCCGTGCGGCACGACACGCTGGTCGTCTTGCCACTCGTCTGGACCGTCCAGCGCATCACCAGCTTGCCGCTGAGCGACGGGTCCTTCTGCCGCTGCTCGTTCACGCACTTCATGATGGCCGGCTTGTTGTTCAGCACCACCTGCATGATGTCCGACTGCTGCAGGCGCTCCAGCGTGCCGCCTCCCGGCTCGGGCGGGACGTACACCGTCGACGTCTTGCCCGCGGGCTTCGTGGTGGCGGCCGGCTTCTTCGTGCCGAACAGCTCATCGAAGTCGTCGTCCCCTCCCCCGGAGCTCGATGAGGACGTGGCGGCGGGCTTCGAGACCGTGATGGCCTCCTCGTCCGCCTGCGAGGACCCTCGGCTGCCTCCGCTGCCGGAGCCCGTACGACGCTGGGTACGAGGCTCCACCTTCGCGACCGCCGTCGCCATGTTGGGCGTCGACGCCGGGGGCTGCACCGCCGCGGGCGGCGGCGGCGTGACCGCGGCCGGAGCCGCTGCCACGGCGGGCGCGGTCGTGGGAGGCGTTCCCACCGCTGCGGGCGTCCCCGCCGCCGGGGCTCCCGCCACGGTGGTGGCCGGGGCTCCCGCCGCGGGCGCAGCGACCGGCGCGGTCGCCGTCGGCGTGGCCGCAGGCTGCACCGCCGCGGGGGGCGGAGGCATGGGAGGCAGCTCGGGCTGGCGCGTCGGCGCGACAGCGACCTGGGCGGGAGGGTCCACGGGGCGCTCGGACGAATTGCCTCGCGCGACGTAGACGACCGCGGCGCCCGCGATCACCAGCACGCCCGCGGTCACCGCCACCAGCATCCCCGTACGACCCTTGCCGCCGCCCGCAGGCGCTGCCACCGGCGGCGGATAGGCCGCGGGATAGCCCGGAGGCGGATAGCCCTGGGGCTGCTGCTGCCCGTAGGGCATCTGCGCCTGCTGCTGCGGATAGGCCTGCTGCTGGGGCGCGTACTGCTGCACGGGCTGCTGCTGCGCGTACCCCTGCTGCTGCGGATAGGCCGTGGGTGCGGCCATCCCCGACGCCGCGCCCATCATGGCCACCGGCATCGCCGGGGACGACTTCGGCTCCGGCGGCGGCATGGGCACGTCCAGGAGGCGTGCCTGCGACACCGGCTCGCGCTCCAGCGAAGGCGCGGGACGCGGAGGCGGCTTGGTGAGGGCGTCGTTCTCTTCCTTCACCAGCGAGGCCAGCACGCTCGCGGCAGAGGGCTTCCAGCCCACCGGCTCCTCGGACGCGGCCGACGCACCGCCCAGGCCCGGACGGGAGTTGCCCGCGCTGAAGGCGGACTCCACGGGGCCTGCGGGAATCGTCGGCGACGACGCAGTGACGGGCGCGGGAGCGACGATGACCGGCTTCGCGGGACGCGGCGCCAGCACCGAGGCCAGCTCCGCCGTCTCCGAGAGGGGAATCCAGTCGCCGAACCCCGAACGCCAGCAGAGGTTGTCCGGGCCCACCTCGCCCCGATCCCAGGCGTCCTTCACCTTCTCCACGGACCAGGGACCGACCTGCTTCTCGTCGATGGCGACGTACCACTCATGCGACGCGGCCTTCGCGTCGTCCATGGTGGACTCGGCGGCCTCGGCCTCGGCGAGCTTGCGGACCGTCTCCGCCTTCGCGGCCTTCACGGCCTCGGCCTCCGCGTCACGGGCCTGGATCTTCTGCGAGCCCGTGCTCAGGACCTGGTCGAAGACGGCGCCAATCTCGTCCTCTTCGACGTCGGTGAAGAGGCCGCCTTCGGGCGGGGTGCCGAGCGTGGCGGGAAGCCCCGTCCCGGACGACTCCACGATGCGCGGCGCATTGGAGTCCGGCGTGGCGCTCTTGGCTTCGGTGGACGCGGGGGTGTCCGCTCCTCCCTCCTTCGCCGCGGACGCTCCGGCGGGCCTCACCAGGATGGTGTGACCACACTTCTTGCAACGAAGCTTGACCCCCTTCGGGCCAATCTTGTCGTCGCTGATCATGTACTGGGCGCGGCAGCTGTCGCAGACGAAACGCATCGTTCCCGTAAGCCTCAGAAATGACGGGCGAAATCCCGTCTGAATCGTAGAAGTGGCGACAGGCGGAGATCAAGGACGCCTGCCTTGAACGCCCGCCTGCTTTCAACGCGTGAACCCTCGCGTCGGTCTGAGGGCCCTACTTTCGAGCTTGCACTTCCACGTGTGTGCCAACAGCCACACGCAGCTCGTGGAGGTCCTCGGAGGTCGCGAACACCAGCAACTCCCGCAGCTTGGTGCGGGACGCGACGCGGAATGACGACCCCGTCTCGCCCTGGACCATGCGGCGTACGGGCTCCAGCTCGCCCGCAGCGAAGAGGCCCGCGCGCGACGCGGTGAGTTCCGCGCCCTCCAACCAGGTGCGCACATCCTGCGGCGTCGCCGTGGGCAGGTAGGCCCGCGCGACCTTCGCGAGGGCGGCCCGGTCCGGCTCGCTCAGGCTCTTCTGGAGCAGCTGCCGCTCGGCGTCCACCAGTCGTGGATCCACCGTGAAGCGCACGTTGCCCACCACCAGGCTGAGCGCCGCCTGCACCACGGCCTCCAGCCGCTCGGGCGCGACGCGCTGGCTGAACGCCAGCTCCGGACGGGCCAGGGCCAGCGTCCTGCCCAGGAGGTAGTACACCTCCTTCTGTCCCTGCTCCGCGAAGTACTTCCCACCCACACGCACGCACGCCGGATGCGTCTGGAGCAGGTCCACGTTCACGAGCGGTTCGGGGGCCGGTTCGTTGGAGCGCTTCGCCAGCCGCTCGCGCGTCGCCACGAGGAACGGCGAGTACAGCTCCACCGCCTCCATGCCGAAGAGCCGCGCGACATAGCGGTAGTGGTTGACGTGGTACTCCTGCGCGGTCGCCACGTCGATGCGGTGGCGCTTGGGGACGAGCTGGTACTGCGGGAACGGCACCGCGTACAGGTGCCCCGCCTTCTCGAAGAGCAGGCCCAGCAGCTCCGACAGCGGCCCGCGCACCTTCGGGTGGAAGAGCGCCGTCTGCCACAGCCGGTCCGTCAGCGGACGCTGGGCCAGCTCCTTCTTCTTCGCGTAGGGCCCCAGCTTGGTGAGGATCTCCTGCTCGTCCTCCCCTGCCTCACCCAAGAGCCCGGACACGGCCTGGGCCGCGAGCCACGCGGCGTCGTAGTCCTTGCGCACCGCGGACAGCCGCACCAGGTGGCCCACCACCTTGCGCGGGTTCTCCGTGTTCGGCAGCGCGCGGCGCAGCGCCACGATGGCCTCTTCCTCGCGGCCCGGCATCTGGCCGGCGACCTCCGCGAACATCTCCTGGATGACCGGATCCTCCGGCATGCCCTTCGCCGCGACGCCGTAGGCCGCCACCGCGCCCTCCGGGTGCTTGAGCACCTGGAGGTACAGGTCACCCAGCGCGCGCCACAGCGTCATGCGGGCCGGGTGCGTGTCCGGCGTCTTGGGCAGACGCGAGAGCATGCGCGTGTAGTTCTCCTCCAGCACCTTCCACTGGCGCGCGCCGCCCAGCAGCGCCTCCAGCGCGCTGAAGGCCTCCACGAAGCGGTGGTCCAGGTCGAGCGCGGCGTTGAAGGCCTGCGTCGCGCCCTCCACGTCCTTCAGCTCGTCGCGGCGGATCTCGCCGAGCGCGAACCAGACGCGCTTGGCCTTGTGCGGCTCCGACGTGAGCGCGGGCAGGGCCAGCATGCGGCCCAGCACGTCCGCGGCCTTCTGGCCCTGACGCGTCTCGCGCAGCAGGCGGTAGAGCGCGTCCATCACCTCCGGCGCCTCCGGCTGCGTCTTGAGGGCGCCGCTGAACGCGTCGATGGCCATGTACGGGTCGTGCAGCTCGTCGCGCGCGATGCGCCCCAGCTCCAGGTAGACCTTGACCTTCGCCTCGCCCTCCAGGCTGTTGACGAGCTCCTGGCGCAGCTCCGCGGACTTCTCGTAGCGGCCCGCCTTGTCCATCAGCGTCACCAACGCGCGCAGCGTCGGCTCGTGCTGCGGATCAATGGCGAGCGCCTTCTCGAAGTGGTTCTGCGCGCGGTCCGCCTGGCCGAGCGCGGCGTGCACGTCACCCAGCTGCCAGTAGACCTCCACGACCTCCAGGTCCGTCAGCTCCTCGCGGTGGTGGATGAGGATGGTCTGGAAGACCTTGAGCGCGTCCTCGTACCGCTTCGCCTGCACGAGCAGGTTGCCGTAGCCCTCCAGCGCGGGCAGGTACGTGGCATCCAGGCCGTAGGCCTTCTCGTAGGAGCTGAGCGCCTTGTCGCGCCGGCCCAGCTTCTCCGTCACGTAGCCCAGCCGGTACAGCTGGCGGCAGAGGTCCTGCGCGATGGCGGCGTCCTTCTCCGCCATGGCCTTCTCCGCCATCTTGCGCGTGACGATGTCGAGCATCCGCTCCGCCGCTGCCCAGTCCTCCCGCGCGATGTAGACGTCCGCCAGCGGGCGCGCCGCCTCCAGGCTGTCCGGGACGTGCTTGAGGGCCTCTTCCCAGTAGTGGGTGGCCGTCTCGCGGTCCTCGCGCGTCTCCGCGTGGTAGCGCGCGACGTCCAGCAGGGCGCGGCCCTTGGCGGCCGGGTCCTCCGTCTGCTGCGCCTCCTGCAGGAGCGTCTGCTCGTAGCCGCCCCAGTCCTTCTCCTGCTCCTGGATGCCCTTGAGGGCGCGGATGGTGGGCAGGTGGCCCGGATCAATGGCGAGCGCCTGCTGGTACGCGGTGCGCGCGCTGGCCATGTCCGACAGCATGTCCTCGTTGATCTTCCCCAGCCGGTGCCACAGCTCCACCGCCACCGGATCCGTGCCAACGACCTGCGCTTCCTTCTGCAGCATCTCCAGCGCGAAGGGCCAGTTGCCGCTGCGCTCGTAGAGGTTGCCCAGCGCGTGCAGCGCCTGACGGGACTCGGGGTCCGTGGCGAGCGCCGCGTGGTAGCTGTTCACCGCGCGGTCCACCACCTTGAGCTGCTGGTACTGGACGTTGCCGATCTCCACGTACAGCTCCGCCTGCTCCTGCGGACTCGTGGCGAGCGCGAGCTGGCGCTCGTACGCGGCGATGAGGTCCTCCCACCGGGCCTGCGCGCGGCGCAGCCGGATGAGGGACTTGATGGCCGGCACGTTCTGCGGGTCGATGGAGAGCACACCCTCCACGCACGCGTCGGCGTTGGCCGGGTTCTGGTACGTGTCCTCCCAGATGGTCGCGCTGCGGAAGAGGACGCGGACCTTCTCGCGGTAGTCCTGGCTCAGCTCCAGCATCCGCTCGTAGATGGCGAGCAGGTCCGCCGGCTGATCCAACCGGATGTGCAGCCGCTCCAGCGACTCCAGCGCCTCGCGGTTGACGGGGTCGAACTCCAGCGCCATCCGGAACGCGGACACCGCGGACTCGTCGTCCTTCAGGTCGCGCTCGTAGACGGTCGCCACCTCCACCTGGATGCGCGCACGCTCCTCGGCGGAGGCCGCGAGGTCGCGCGCCCGCAGCAGCGTCATGGCCACGTCGCGGTGGGCCCCTCCGCGCCGGTAGAGCTGTGTGAGGACGCCGAGCGTCTCGAGGTCCGGCTCCAGCTCCAGCGCGCGCAACAGGGCGCTGGCCGCCTCGGTGGGGTCCTCCAGCGTCTCGTCCCAGACGCGGGCGATCTCCTTGAGGATGCCCTTGCGCGCCTCGATGGAGCCCGCCGCCTCCAGCTTCTGCTCCAGCGCGACGACGTACTCGCGGTCGCGGCCGCGCCGCTGGAACACCGCCGCCAGCCCGTCCAGCGCGGTGGCGTTGGTGGGGTCGAACTCGAGGATCTTCCGGAACGCGGCCTCGGCCGCCTGCGGATCATCCAGGCGTGTGTCGTGGATGCGCGCGAGCGTGGCGTACAGGCGCTCCGCGAGCGGGCCGCGTGGCAGCTCGTCCGCGACCTCCTCGTAGACGGCCGCCAGCTCCTCGTGGCTGCCCGTCTCGTCGGCGAGCCGCTCGACCTCCTCGCGCAGCCCGTCCTCCGTCGCGTCCAGTTGCAGCGCGCGGCACAGCGCCAGGAACGCCACGTCCTTCTGGCCCAGGCGCTCTTCCTGCACGCGGGCGATTTCCCGGAGGGCCGCCAGCTTCTCCTCGTCGGTGACGAGGTTTGGCATGTAGCGGTCCATCACCGTCGCGTACGCACGCCAGTCGTTGTGCGTCCGGTACAGCGCGCACACACGCTCGTAGGCCGTGCGGTTGGCCGGATCCAGCTCCAGCACCTTCTCCAGCGCACCCGCGGAGAGCTCGGGCTTGCCGCCCTGCCCTTCCCACAGCTCCGCGACCGTGAAGTACGCGGCGATGGCCGGGTCGCGCTCCTCGGTCTGCAGGTGCACCTGGACCTTGAGCTCCAGGGCGCGCACCGCGTCGTTCCACGCACGCAGCGACACGGACAGCGCGTACACGCGCTCCAGGTCGGAGACGATGTGCGGTTCGACTTCCAGCGCGCGGCGGGCCGCGTCCAGCGACTCCTCGCGCCGGCCCATGCCCGCGAGCACCTCGGCCAGCCGCAGGCGCAGCGCCTTCACGCCCTCGCTGTTCTCCTGCAGCGGGACCAGGCGGCGCAGCACGCCCACCAGCTCCTCGCGCTGGCCCGTCTCGTCGTACAACTCGCGCAGCGTGTCCAGCACGCCGCGGTGGCGTGCGTCACGGTCGAGCGCCGCCTTGAAGTAAGGCACCGCCGCGTCCGGCTGCTTGAGCAGCCGGTACACCACGCGGCCCAGCCGCTCGTTGAGGCGCACCACCTCGCGCGGGTCGAGCGTCAGGGCGAGCCGGCCCTCGAGCAGCTCGCGCAGGTCCTGCGGACGGTCGGCGCGCTCGTACAGCGACTCGAGCGCGGAGAAGACCTGCTCGTTGCGCGGGTTCTTCGCCAGCAGCTCGCGGTACAGGTCGATGGAGCGGCCCAGGTCCGACAGCCCTTCGGCGGACACCTGCGCCATCTTGCCGAGCACGCGGTCGCGCTCGCTGCCGACGACCTTGTCCGCCTGGAGCTTCAGGATGGCGTAGAGCTTCTCGGACGCACCCGCGCCCTCGTAGATGCCCTCCAGCAGTCGCGCCGAGGCGAGGTGGCCCGGCTCCAGCGCGAGGATGGCCTCGTAGGCGCTCGCCGCGCGGTCCGGGCTGTCCAACCGCTCCTGGTAGAGCTGTCCCAGCCGGAAGAGGAAGCCCAGCTTGTCCGCCGTCGTGGTCGCGCCGGTCGCCAGCGCCTCCAGGATACCGGCCAGCTCCGGCCACGCCTCCAGGTGCAGGTAGAGGCGGTCCAACGCGACGAGCGAACGCTCCTGCACCGAGGCGTGCAACGTGCGCGCACGCTCGAAGTAGGACACCGCGCGGTCGGGATCGCGCAGCCGCGTCTCCAGCAGCTGCCCCAGCTTGAGGCACACCTGGGCCGCGTCGGCGGCCTCGGCGATGCGCGGCAGGGCCTCTTCGTAGAGCACCACCAGCTCGTCGTAGCTGCCCGCGACGTCGGTGGCGTTCTCCAGCCGGCGGCGGACCTCCGCGTCGTTCGGGTCCTCCTTGAAGCCACGGTAGAGCGCGAGGAAGGCCAGCTCGCCCTCACCCTGCGTCTCGCGCAGCGTGGCCAGCTCGCCGAGCAGCTGCTTGCGCTCGACCGAGTCCGGGGACACGCCCACGCGCGTTTCAATCAGCTGCGCCAGCCGCTGGACATCACCGCTCGCACGGAAGGCGCGCAGCAGCGTCTCCACCGCGAGCAGGTTCTGGGGCTCGCGCGCCACCAGCGCTTCCATGCGGGCCACCGCGCCCGGATGGTTGGGCTGCACCGCCAGCACTTCGCTGTACAGCGCCAGCGCGCCCACCTTGTCGAGCAGCTTGGACTCGCGCACCGTCGCGAGGCGGAACTTCAGCTCCAGTCCCTCCTCCGTCGGCATCAGCGCGATGCGGCGCGCGAGGACGTCCGCGAGCTCCGGCCAGCGCTCCTGCTTCTGGCAGAGCGCTTCCATCCGCGCGAGCGCGGCGGCGTCATCCGGCTTGAGTTCCAGCAGGCGCCGGAACGTGGCCAGTGCGCCCAGCGTGTCCTTGAGCTGCTCCTCCTGCAACGCGCCAATCTGGAAGAGCACCGTGGCGCGACGCGCCGGCTCCTCCGACAGCGCGAGCTGACGGCGCAGCACTTCCAACAGCTCCGACGGACGGCCCTGCGACGCCACCAGGCGCGCCGTGCCATCCAGCGCCTCGTGGTCCGTGGGCTTGAGCTCCAGGACGCGCTTCCAGGACGTCAGGGCCTCGGCCGGCTCGCCCAGGTCCACCTGCAACCGCGCGAGCGTGCGGTACAGCTCCGCGCGGGCGGCGTCGCCCGCCTTGGGCGCGACCTCCATCAGCACCGCGCACAGCTCCTCCGGGGCCTCCGCCTTGTCCACCAGCGAGACGCACAGCTCCAGCGAGCGCGGATCCTCTGGCAGCTCGCGCAGCGCACGCGTGGCGGAGAGGAACGCCATCTCCGCGTTCTCCAGCGCGGTGGCGTAGATCTCCGAGATGCGGCGCAAGAGCGCGGCCCGCTCCTGCGGCACGGCCTCCGCGGAGGCGCGCGACTCCAGCATCTCCACCTGCTTCAGGTGGTTGCCCACCGACGCGAAGACGGGCTCCAGGGCACTCGCCGCCGCGCCTCGCAGCGGGCTCTCCGAACGCGCCAGCTCCTCCAGCGCGCCCACCGCACCCGGGTGGCCTGCGCGCCGCGCCAGGACCGACTGGTACAGCTCCAGCGCGCCGCGCGGATCATCCAGGCGCGAGACCTTCAGACGGCCCAGGCGCACCCGCAGGTCGGACGCCTCTTCCTGCGCGTCGCGCGCATCCGCCATCTGGATTTCACGCTCGACGTGCTGCGCGAGCTCCGCCCAGCGCTCCATGTCCGCGAGCACGCGGCCCAGGAGCTTCAGCGCGTTGGCGTTCTCCGGACGGCGCTCCAGCACCTCGCGGTACGCCTGCGCCGCCAGCGACTTGTCCGCCAGCGTCTCCTCGGCCAGGTGCGCCAGCTCGAAGAGCAGGTTCACCTGCGAGGCAGGGGTCGGCTCCGCGGCCACCTGCCGGCGCATGACGAGCGCCAGCTCCCGGTGCGCGCCCGTGCGGCGATGCACGCGGGCGATGGCCTCCAGCACCGTCTTGTTCATCGGGTCGCGCCGGCTCACCTGCTCCAGCGCGCGCACCGCCAGGTCGTAGCGCTTCAGGCGGTTGTCGTAGATGGCCGCGAGCCGCCGCCACAGGTCGCCCGCCAGGGGCTCCGCGGGGTCGCGCTCGAGCTGATCCTCGT
Source organism: Corallococcus sicarius (assembly GCF_003611735.1). Classification (GTDB taxonomy): domain Bacteria; phylum Myxococcota; class Myxococcia; order Myxococcales; family Myxococcaceae; genus Corallococcus; species Corallococcus sicarius. The sequence goes on from NZ_RAWG01000004.1 coordinate 30,135, forward strand.
AGGCCGCCGCCACCTCTTCGAACGAACCCGAGTCCGCCGCGAGCCGCTCCAGTTCGTCGCGCACGCTGGCTTCCGCCGGCAGTTCGTTGAAGGCACGCAGGCGCGCGACGAAGGCGAGCGACGTCTGGCCCAGGCCCTCGCGCAGGATGGCGATCTCCTGAAGCCGCTCCAGGCGCTTCTCCGGCGGCACTCCGGGCAGGAGCACCTCCAGCACGTCCACCAGCTTCCGCGTGTCGTTGAGGCCGCGGTAGACGGGCTCCAGCAGCCGCGCCGCCTCCAGCCGGGGGCCGTCGTGCGCGAGCAGCCGCTCCAGGCCCGCCACCACCTGGCCGTCGCCGGGCGACAGCTCCAGCAGCCGGCGGTAGACCGGCAGCGCCTCGGAGGGACCGACCTCCTTCTCCAGCAACTGCGCGCGACGCAGCAGGTACGCGCGGCGCCCCGGTTCGTCCGGCGCCAGCTCGGCGAGCTGATCCAACACGTCCGCCTGCTCCACGAAGCGGCGCGTCTTGGCGTACAGCTTGTCGAGCGCCAGCAGCCCTTCCGGCACCTTGCTCTGCGCCAGCGCGGAGCGCAGGGCCTCGATGGCCTTCGCGTCCTCGCCCGCGCTCGCGTAGGCCTCACCCGCCTTGAGCAGCAGGCCCAGGCGGGCCTCCGGGTCGGTGGCGAGCTGCGCCTGACGGGCGTAGACCTCCGACAGGCTCTTCGCGTTCTGGCCCTTCTCGTACAGCCGGGACAGCGCCTCCAGCGCCTGACGGTCCTGCGGCGCGTCCGACAGCAGGTTCTTCCAGAGGCGCGTGGCCTCCTCGGGCTGATCCAGGCTCTCGCGCAGCTCCGCCGCGCGGCGCAGCAGATCCAACGCCACCGGGTCGCCGGACGTGAGGTCCACCGCGGCGCTCTCGTAGATCTCCGCCAGCACCTCGTGGCTGCCCGTCTCGCGCGCCAGCCGCTCCAGGTCCGGCCGCACGCCCTCGCGGTCCAGCCCGTTGGCGAACGCCTTCACCGACGCCATGAACGCGAGCGACGGCTGCTGCATGTCGCGCTCGTAGATGCGGCGGATCTCCCCGGCGAGGATGATCTTCTCCACCGTGAGCGCGGACTCCATCCGCGTCTCGCGCAGCGCCACCCGGCGGGCATGGTCGCCCACCTGCTCCAGCACCTTGTCCAGCACCTCCAGCGCCGCCCCGCTCGTGGGCACCGCCGCCTTCACCCAGGACTCCAGCGCGGCGCGCGCGCCCGGGTGCCCCGGGTCCTCGGTCAGGATGCGCTTGTAGAGCCCCAGCGCCGCGTTGGCGTCGTCCAGCTCCGTGCGCAGCAACTCCGCCAACCGGAACGAGACCTCACGCCCCTGCGGGCTCTGGCCCTCCTGGTTGCGCCGGAGCGCGAGCGTCCACGCCAGGTCCTTGGAGCGGTCGAGGTCCGTGTAGAGCCGATCCAACGCGGTGGCGGCCTCGCGCTGCGCGGGGTCGCGCTCCGCGATGGCGCGCCACGCGGCGGCGGCGCTCTCCTTGTCGGTGAGCTTCGTCTCATGCAGCAGCGCGGCCTCGCGCAGCGACACGAGCTGATCCGCCGGCTCCTGCGAGGCGGCGGCCAGCTTCTCCAGCACCTCCGCCAGCGCCGCCCACTCCTCGCCCGCGCGGTGCAAGCGCTGCAGCGCCCGCAGGCTGTCGAGGTTGCCCGGCTCCAGGACCAGCAGCGCGCGCAGGGCCTTCACCGCGCCCGGGCGGTCATCGAGCTTCTTCTCCTGCACCTCCGCCAGCTCGCGCAGCAGCGCCGCGCGCGAGGGGCCGACGTCGCCCTCTTCCGTCAGCTCGACGAGGATCTCCGCGAAGCTGTCCAGCGAGTCCGCGTCCTCCGCGGCCTGACGCGCGGCGGCCCGCAGGCCCGCGTCCGCCGGGGCCATGCGCATCGCCCGTGCGAGCGACGCGAACGCCAGCTCCGGCTGCCGCAGGTGCGCCAGGTGCACCTGGGCCGCGGAGCGCAGCGCCTGCACCCGGCCGGCGTCGTCGCGCGCCACTTCCGAGAGCACGTCCAGCGTCGCCACCAGCTTGCGGTGCTCCTTGGTGCGCTCGTACGCGGGGATCAGCGCCCGCGCCGCAGCCTCGCGCGACGGGCCCGAGGCCAGCATCGCCTCCAGCGCCGCGAGCGCGTCCGGATCCGACGGGCGCTGACGGAGCAGGTCGCCGTAGCTCTGCACCGCCTCCGCGCTGCCGTCCTGCGACCCCTGCAGCAGCTGCGCGCGACGCAGCTTCAGCCGCGACACGTGATCCGCGTCCCCGGCCGTCTCCGCGAGGCCGATCATCCGCGCCAGGGTGTCCCCCAGCTCGCGGTTCATGCCGGCCTTCTCATACAGCTCGGCGAGGCGCGGCAGGTGCCGGCCCTCCTCCGCGCCATGGGTGATGGCGGACTGGAGCGCTTCGGCGGCCTCCAGGGGACGGCCCAACTCGACGTTGAGCTCCACGAGGCGCAGCAACAGCTCCAGGCGCTCCGGCCCGCGCGTGGCGTGGATGCGCTTGCGCAGCAGCGTCTCCGCGTCCGCGGAGCGGCCCGCACGGCCGTACAACCGCACGAGGCGCTGGAGCACCTGCGGCGCCTCGGGCGCGCGCGACAGCGCGGCCTCCAGCGCGGTGATGGCCTCCGCCGCCATCCCGCCCTCTTCCGCGAGCACCGACGCCTCGGAGAGCAGTTGCACGGCCAGGGTCGGATCCTCGGCCTCGGTGGCGAGCGTGCGCAGCACGCGGCCCAGCTCGGCGTGCGCGGACAGGTCGCGCGCCAGGCGCGCCGTCTCCGCGCGTCCCGCTTCGTCCCGGGGCTCCTCGCGCACCATGCGCAGCCGCGTGTCGAACGCGGCGCGGCTGTCCGCGAGCTGCTTCTCGTGGATGCTGGCCAGCACCGTCAGGAGCCGCTTGCGCGTCGCCGCATCCGTCGTGGAATCCAGCTGCTGCTGGAGCGCCGCCACCTGCCGCTGATGATCTCCCGTGCGGCCGTAGTGGTTCGCCAGGGCCTCGGTCAGCGCGACCGTGCGCACGCCTCCGGCCGCCAGCCGCTCCAGGCCGCCCACCACCACGCCGGTGGACACGTTCTCCGCCAGCAGGCCGAGGAACAGGTCCGCCGCGTCCTCCTGACGGTTCAGCCGCTCCGCGTACAGCTTCGCCTGCCGCGCGGTCCACTCGTTGCGCTCGAGCTGAGACTCGGCGAGCGTCGCGAGCTTCGCCGCCAGGGACGCGGCCTCCTCGAACTTCGACAGCGCCACGCACAGCGCCTGGAGGCGCTGCACCGCGCCCGCATCCTCGGGCGCGAGCTGCACCCACTGGCGCACCAGCGCTTCCAGCTCCTCCGGGGACGCGCCCGATGCCTCGCGCCGCGCGATGTCCGTCTCCAGCCGCGTCTTCGGATCATCCGCCAGCGCCGCGGCCGCCTGCAGCGACTTCACGGCCTCGCTCGCCACCGAGTCTCCCGGCACGCGCGAGAGCACCTCGCGCCACGCGGCCTCCGCGCGCACGGGATCCGCCAGCGGGCCCTGGAGCAGCTGCGCCAGGTGCCGCCACAGCGCCACCGCCACCGCCGGAGGCGCCGCCGCCTGCGCCGCTCGCAGCAGGGCATGGGCCAGCGCCGGCTGCGCGTTGGCCTTCTCCGCGTGCTCCACCACCGTGTTGAGCAGGAGCGGACGTCCCGGCTCCAGCTCCAGCGCGCGCGCCAGGACCTCGAAGGCGCCGCGCTCGTTCTCCTGCTCCTCGAACATCAGCGCCAGCGCCTCGCAGAACGCCACGCGCTCGGCGCGCGGACGCGGGGCGAGCATCGCCAGCTCCAGCAGCGGCAGCACTTCCTCCAGCTTCTCGTCCTCCGCCAGCAGGCGCGCCAGCTGGAAGGCCGCGAGCGCGTTGGTGGGCTCCAGCTTCAGCGCCGCCTCCAGGTGCTCGCGCGCTGCCTCCGGATCCTTCAACTGCTGCATGCACAGGTCCGCCAGCCGCAGGCGCAGGCTCGCCTGCTGCGCGCGGTCCTTCACCGTGCCCAGGTAGCGCTCCAGCGTGGCCACCGCTTCCAGGTAGCGCTCCTGGCCCAGCATCAACTCCGCCGCGAGGCTCGCCGCGTCCGCGCGCGAGGCATCCGCCGCCACGGCCTTCTCGAAGGCGGCCAGCGCCCCGGCCGCGTCGTTCATCCGCCCCAGCTTGAGCGTGCCCACGCGCAGCCACAGGTCCACCTGCGCCGTGCGGTCGCGCGCCTCGGCCGCCATCGTCTCCAACTGCACGATGGCCGGCGCGTGGTCACCCGCGCGCTCCGCCATCCGCTCGATGAGCGTGAGCGCTTCAGGCATGCCCGGCCACAGCAGGAAGCAGCGATCCAACGCCTCCTTCACCTTGCCGGCCGACGTCGGGTCGTACCAGGCGAACAGCTTCGCCACGAGCAGCGACAGGCGGGCAGCGCTCTTCCGGTCGCGCTCCTCCAGCGACATGCTGCGCAGCATCCGCACCTTGTCGCGCCACACCTGCTCGAAGCGCTGCATCGCGCGGGTGGCCTTCTCCGCGCGCGCGTTCTGCGGATCCAGCTCCCGCGCCACGTCCAGCACCTGCTGCGCCAGCACGTGCTCGGTGGGGTCGTCCACCAGACGCTCCGCGAGCGCGGCGTACTCCTCCGCCATGCCCGCGTCGCCCAGCGCCGCGCGCTCCCGCTGCAGCGCCTCGAAGGCCGGCTGGAAGCGCTCCTCGCTCAACAGCAACTGCCGCACGCGCCGGAACGTCGCGCGGTCCGGCTTCACCCTCGCCGCGCGCTGCAGGCACAGCACCGCGCGGTCGCGGCGGAAGAGCTTCTGCTCGTAGAGGTCCGCGGCCTTCAGGTAGTGGCCCGCGCTCTCCTCGCCCTGGGTGGCGGCGCCCAGCCGCTCCAGCACGTCCACCAGCGCCGCCGAGTCCTGACGGATCTCATGCAGCCGCTTGAGCCCGCGCAGCGCGGGCATCGGATCCTTCGCCACCAGCAGCGCGCGCTTGAGCAGATCCTCCGCGCGAGGCGCGTTGCGCTGCCGCTCGTGCGCGAGCTCCGCCGCGCGGCACAACAGCCGCGCCGCCTCTTCCGTGGGGACATCCCGCGAGCGTCCCTCGTAGAGGCGGATCAGCTCCTCGACCCGGCCTGTTTTCTCCAGGGCCGCTTCGGTCTCGACGAAGGTGCGGTCATCGGTCACACGCAGCGTGGGACGCGCAGGGGTGGAAGGCAGTTCCATGATGCTCGGGGGCCAGGGGGGTGAATGAAACGAGGGCGCCAGCGGCCGGAGTGTACCGGCCGCGGGCGCCCCCGGGCAATCGCGCAAAACCCGTCAACCGATGGGATTTATTGGCTTTCTTGCTCGCCAGCCGAGGAAGCATTTTCCGCCGACGTCGCCGCGCCATCCGCGCCGTCCGCATCTTCACCGGCTTCCGACTTGTCGCCCGCAGCGCCCGGGGGAGGCGTCGCCGGAGCCTCGGGGAGGGCCTTCGCCCGCTCCAGGCCCGCGCTGTCGTTGAGCTGCGTGTACAGCGCGATGGCCTTCTCGCGCTGCTGCAGCTCTTCGGCGAACTGCGCGGCGCGGGGCAGGTCCCCGAGCTTCTCGTACAGAGGCAGGGCCTTGTCCTTGCGGCCCGCCTGCGTCCACGTCTCCGCGGCGGCGGCCGTGTCGCCCAGGAGCTCCAGCCACCGGGCACGGCCGGCGGGCTTCTGCTCCTGTTCGGCGCGGGCCAGCTCGCGCTGCGCGAGCTCCTTGGCCTCGTCCTCGAGGGTGAGCCGCTGCATGAAGTGGAACGCCTTGGGCGGAGGCAGGGGGCTCAACACCTCCACCGCTTCACGCCGCTGGCCCACGGCCACCAGCAGGGTCGCCGCGCCCAGCCGGTCGCCACGCTCCACCAGGCCCTTCACCTCCAGGCCCCGGATGCGGTTGGCGCTCGGCAGGTCCCGGGCGCGCTCGTACGCCTTGCGCGCCAGGGTCAGCTTGTTCGCGCGCTCGTAAGCGAGCGCCGCCTGGTCGAACTGACGCGCGCGCTCGTAGAGGCGGGCGACGTTCTCGAAGTCGGCCTTGGCGACGTAGTGCTCCATGAGGAGCTCGTACGCGCCCGCCTTCTCCAGCGTGGGGCCAATCTGATCCGGCGGCAGCGTGCCGACGAGGCGACGGGCCGCGTCGTTGTCCTGCCCGGCCAGCGCCGTGCGCAGCGCGCTCTTCAGGTCTCCGCCCGCCTCGAACAGGCGGGTGGCGTCCGCGAAGCCGTTGTTGCGCTCGTGCAGCCGCGCGGCATCGCGCGTGCGACCCAGGGTCTCCAGCTGCGCCGCCTGCTCCTTCCAGTCGCCCGTCAGCTCCGGCATCGGCGCGCGCTCGGGGCGCTCACCGCGGGGCGGACGCTCGGCGCGCTCCGGACGCTCGGCCCGGGGCGGACGCTCGCGCCGCTCACCGGCGGCGCCGCGCTCCGGACGGTCTCCGCGCGGAGGACGGTCGGACCGCTCCCGGCGCTCACCAGGGCCGCCGCGATCCGGACGCTCGGACCGCTCGCGCGGCGCCTCGCTCCGGGCAGGCGCCTCGGGCTCCGGGGTCGGCTCGCGACCGCTGAGGGTGAAGGCCGCCTGGGAACGCTCGCGATCCCCCGCGGCGCGCCAGACGCGGCCCACCAGGGTCATCACGTCCAGCCAGGCCGCGTGCTTCGCCTTCGCGGGATCCTCGGCCGGAGCCGCGGGAGCCGCCTCGGCGGGCGTGGCACCCTCCGTCGGCGCGGCAGCCTCGCCTTCCGCGGCCGGAGCCTCGGAGGGCGCAGCGGACTCGGCACCTTCCGTCGACGCCGCTGCTTCCGGAGCCACGGCGCCCGCTTCCGGCAGGGCCGGCTTGGGCTGACGCTGCACGCGCAAGAGCGTGGTGATGAGCCGCCCGCGCGTGTTGAGGTCCAGGTCGTCCAGCGACTTGAGGTTCATGGGCCGCAGCGAGCGGACAATGGCCTCCAGCGGACCCTTCTCCGCCGCGAAATCGTTCTTGGAGAGCGCCTTCTCCAGGACGCTCAGCTCGGCGATGACGCGCTGGCCCGGACCCACCGGACCGGCATCCCGGTCGCGGCCTCGGCCTTCGCCCCGCCCGCGCCCTTCACCGCCACCACGGCCGCCGCCTGGACCCCCTGGACCGCCACCACGACCGCCGAATCCACCCGGCCCGTCACGGCGAGGCCCCTGACCCGGCGCGCCCCCACCCGGACCGCGTCCACCCGGACGCGATCCACCGCTTCCATTCTCCTGAGCCACGTGAATCTCCCGCTAGAACGCGTAGCGAATGTTGGGCGCGACCGCGAACCCGAAGGCGCCCTTGGAGGCGAGGTAGTTCCCCGTGACCTCCAGCCCCACCGAGAAGTGGCGCAGCCGCGTGTAGTACTCCACTCCGGGCCCGGCAAACACAAGAATGTCGGAATCCGGGAGGAGCTTCTTGGGAGAGAACATCGCGTAGCCCACGCCGGCACGGGCGTAGATCCACGTGCGCTTGACCTCCTGGCTGTCCGCGAAGCCCACCAGGCGGGCGCGCAGCACCGCCCCCGGCGTCATCATGGAGAAGTCGCCGGAGGCCGCGCCCTGCGAGTCACCGACGTAGTCAGAGCCCGCGCGGTTCACCGAGCCCATGAAGAAGACGCCCAGCGACAGGCGCTCTCCCAGGTCGATGCCCAGCTCCACCTGGGCGAACTGGCCGGACGAGAAGGGCCGGGGGCCCGACGACGCGGGAGGGTTGGCGATCCACGAGGGGCCGCCGTACACCGCGAAGTACACACCGCGCTCGACCTCGTCGAAGGTCACCGCGGGACGGTCCTGCATCGCGGTGGACCCGGCACTGGGAGTCTCCTGCGCACCCGAAACCCCGGGAAGGAGGAACGTGGCGCACAGGACGAGAGGAGCAAGGACTTTCTGCATGGAAGGCAGCCTGGGGGGGCAGGACTCCCGCGGGGACGGGAGGAGGAAGTGAAGAAGCGGGCAGCCCTGTCGCCAGGGCCGCCCGCGCGGAATACGGATGCGGCGCGTTGCAAGTCTACGCTAGTCGCCGGCCTGCTTGAAGATGAACGGGTAGGTGACGATCACCGAGCCGCCACCCTTGGGCTCCGGGAACTTCCAGGTGCGCACGCGGCCCGCGACGCAGGTCTCCAGGTCCGAGTTGCCCGCCGTGGACTGCGCGACGTTGGACGTGGCCACCGAGCCGGTGGCGCTGATGATGAACTTCACGGACACCTTGCCGCCCAGCTTGGGGAAGCGGTTGAGCAGGCTCTCGTAGCAGTAGCGGATCTGCCCGCGGTTGCGCTGGATGACCTGACGGATGAGCTCCTTGTCCAGCGAGCCCATGACCTCCGGGTCCGAGGACGTGATGCCCACGTCCACGCTCTGCTTGCCGCCGAGCGTGCCCACGCCGGTGCCGTAGCTGCCGCTGCCGCCGCCACGGCCCTTGGTGCCGATGCCGCCGATGCCGATGCTGTCACCGGTGCCGCCGCCACCGCCGCCGCTGCCGCGCAGACCCAGGCCGCCGAAGCCGCCCGCGTCGCCCGCCTTGGCGCCGAACATGTTGCCCATGGCGCTCTTGAGCTCACCGCCGAGGCCGGACTTGCCGAAGATGGTGGAGATGCCGCCCTTGCCGCCGCCGAAGATCTTCGCGGTGAGGGCGCGCGCCTCGTCCTTCTTGTTCGGGTCGCCCTTGGGCGCGGTGCGGTTGTTGGCCTTGGGCGCGTCCTTCTTGCCCATCTGGCCTTCATCGCCGCGCGACTTCTGGGCCATCTCGCCCGACTTCTTCTCCTTCTGCTGGTTCAGCTTCTCCAGGAACTTGTTCTTCTGGGTCTCCGGAGGCTTGATGATCAGCTTCGCGATGCGCGCGTCATTGCCCGCGAGCTCATCCGCGTACTCGTCCCCTTCCCCGCTGCTGTTCATCGAGTGGATGACGAACGCGGTGGCGATGAAGAACATCACCAGGAAGATGTTGAGCGCCGTGTAGTCGAGGTTCTCCCCGATCGGCACGACGACGCGCTTGGGCACCGGCTGGAACTGCGCCTCCAGCGTGACGCCGCCCAGGTCCACCCAGAAGAAGTCGTCCGCCTCCAGCGTGACGGCGTAGGACTCGCCCTCGTTGGACGCCTTGCCCGACTCGATGACGGCTTCCAGGTCCAGCGTCTGGCCCTTGCGGGTGAGCTCGCCCTTCATCTTGCGCGCGAAGCGCACGGAGAAGGCCTGGCCGTCGGTGCGCAGCACCTCGAAGGACGGGCCGCCCAGCTTGGCGTCACCCATCACGAAGTCCACGCCCTTGGCGGAGCCGACCGTGAAGCCCTTCTTCTGGCCCGGAGGCACGAAGAACTCGCCCACGCGCTGATCACCCCAGAGCAGGCGCAGCGACACACCCTGCGGCCCGTTGGACTTGGTGCGGCGCACGGTGCGGACGCGCGGCGCCTCCTCCTCGTCCTCGGAAGGAGCCTCCGGCGCCTGCGCGGCGGCGGGCACCACGGCGTGCTTCTGCGTGGGCGCGACCGACGCATCCATCGCGGCGGGGGCCGTGGGGCGCGGCGCGGCGACGGGCGCCGTCACAGGGGCCGCGACGGCGGGAGCGGCCACGGCCTGCGCGATGGCGGCGGCGGAAGCGCCGGCCACGTGGGCCACGGTGGTGTTCTTGTCGGTGGGCGCGTCCGCCTGGGCGACGGCGGCGGCCAGGTTCACCGCGGCGACCGCGGCCGGGTTCTCCAGGCGGATGGTGGTGCCGCCCACGCGGACCTCGTCACCGAAGGAGACCTGCCCCTTGTTGACGCGCTTGCCGTTGACGTAGGTGCCTTCGACGCTGCCCATGTCGATGATGGACATGGAGCCGTCGCCCGCGACCTCGATGACGGAGTGGATGCGGCTGACCTTGTCGTCCTCCAGGCACAGGTGCGCGGAAGAGAGACGACCAATCTTGATGATGTCGCGCTCGTAGTCCTTGGAGGCGACCAGCGTGTCGCCCTTGAAGACCTTGAGTGTCAGAGGTACGGCCATGAAGGGGGGCTCCCGGTTCGCTTACGCGCTCGTTGGACAACAGGGTCGGCGGAAGGTTCCCGCCGCAATTCGTGAGGATTTACAGCTCACCCACGGACTGCATGACCTTGTCCTCGAAGTCCTCGCGGATCCGGATGAGGTTCGAGTGCTTCACCGACTTGCGCGCCTCGACGTACTCGCCATCCGGCTTCGTGAGGTCGCCCTCGATGGTGTCGTCCTCGAAGTCGACGTTCGTCGTCTTCTGCATCCGGGCACCGCCGCCTTCGCCACCGCCCTGCGCCTTGCCGCCCTCATCCTGGGCGAAGGCGGGAGCCACCGACAGCGTCACGCACAGCATCAGCCACTTCCGCATCCTGCCTCCACGAGGGGCCCCTTCCCGGGCCCACTTGTTCCGCACGGCACCCCCGCGAAATGCCGGGGGCTCACAAGGTTCGCATCATCCCGAGTCACACCGCCAGCGTGAAGCCACTGGCGGGCTTCTCCTACATCACAGCAGGTCGTCGGTCGGTTCGTCCGCGTCCGCCGGAGCTGCATTCTTCTGGGGAGGCGCCGCCGGGGGACCGCCCGCCGGAGTGGCCGCGGCCGGCTGCGCGCCGGTGGCGGCGGCCGGGGTGGCCTTGGGGGCGGTGCCGTCGCCGGACACCGGCGTCGCGGCGGAGTTGGGCGCGGGCTGGCCCTTCTGCTTCGACTCCTCGGCCTTCATCGCGGCCTGCTGCTGGGCCTGGAGCGCCTCCATCTGCTTGGCCTGCTCCTCGGCGGCCTTCGCCTCACGCTTGGCCTGCACGATGCTCTCCGCTTCGCGCATCAGGCCGAAGACGGGGGACTCGGCATTGAGCGCGACCTCGCCGCCCGCCAGGGCGACGTACTTGCGGTACAGCTCCACCGCGCGCTCCGGGGCGTCCTTCACCTTGTGCAGGATGATGCCGCGGTTGAGGTAGGTGGCGCCCAGCTCCGGGTTGAGCTTCTCCGCCTCGTCGTACTCCTGCATGGCCTTGTCGTACTGGCCCTGGCCCTTGAGCGCGATGCCCAGGTCCACATGCGCGGCGGCGTTCTTGCCGTCGTTCTGCAGGATGCGGCGCAGGTGCTCTTCAGCGCCGGGGAAGTCCTCGGCGTCCAGCGCCAGCTGCGCGAGCGCCACGTGCGACGGCACGTAGTCCGCCTTCGCCTCCAGCGCGCTCTTGAACTGCAGGCGCGCGCCGGCGTTGTCCCCTTCCTTCTGGAGGATGAGGCCCACGGCGTGGTGCAGCTCCGGATCCGTGGCGTCCAGCTTCACCGCGCGCAGCGCGACGAGCTTCGCCATGGCCAGCTGCTTGCGCTCCAGGTAGCTGCGGATCATCACCTTCAGGGCGTTGGTGTTCTGCGGGTCGCGCATGAGCGCGGCGCGCGACAGCTCCATCGCCTTGTCGTGGTCGTTGTTCTGCCGGTAGATCTCCGCGAGGCGGGCCCGCGAGCCTGCATCGTCCGGGTAGCGCGTGAGCACGTCCTGGTAGAGCGCGACCGCGCCGGCCACGTCACCGGAGTTCTGGCGCATGATGGCCAGGTTGTCCGACGCCTGCCGCAGCGACGGCTTCTTGGTGAGCGCCGCCTGGTAGTGGGCGCGCGCCTCGTCGGGCTTGCCCATGCGCTCGGCGATGACGCCCAGGTTGTACTCGGCCTCCGCGAGGTTCTGGTCCGCCTCCGCGGCGGCCTTGAACTTGCGCTGGAGCGACGGGTAGTCGAACGCCTTGGCCTTCTTCTGCGCGTCGAAGGACTTCACCGCGTCATCGAACAGCAGCATGGCGCGGTTGGAGATGGCCACCGGCCCCGTGGGCGAGGTGGTCGTCGGCTTCGTGACCACGGGCTTGGCCGCGGTCTGCGAAGAGGTGCAGCCGACGGCGCTGAGGGCCAGCGTGGCCAGGAGGAGGGCGGGACGGAACGGGTGCGTGCGATTCATTAGAGGAAGTCCTCCGGCTCCTGATCATCAACGGTCTTCTTGGGGGCGCTGCCGTCCTTGGAGGCGGCGGGCTTGGCGATCTCGGACTCGGTCTGCTGGCGGAGCTGATCCGTCAGCGTGGACAGGTCCTCGTTGAGCGCCTCGCTCTTGGCCAGCTTCTCTGGCTCGGGCTTCGCCGTGGGGGGCGGGATGTCCTGCACGGCGGCCAGCAGGTCGCCGCCCAGCACCAGCTCCTTGCTCTTGAGCGCGAGCTTCTCCTCCAGCACCTCCGGGTACCGGTCCGGGGCGTAGGTGGTGCGCAGGATCTTCAGGCTGTTCGCGGCGCAGTCGTTGAACACGCCCAGCTCGCGGCTCTTGGCGACCGCGCCGGAGAAGGCCTCCGTGGCCTTGTCCTTGAGCGGCTGCGCCTGGTTGGTGAACTCGTCGCGCAGCGCCTGCTGGGACTCCTCGTCCAGGCCGCGCGGCATGGGCGCGTTCACCACGAGCTCCGCCATGTGGTCGTACGCCATGCCAATGCGCTGCAGCGCGCAGATGGCCGGCTCCGGGGCGCCCAGGGCCACCGTCTGCACGTACTTCTTCTGGACGACCTCCAGCGCGCGGCCCTTGTCGGCCAGCGAGCCCTTGAAGCGCTCCGGCGACGGCGGCACGCCCCAGTACAGCTTCAGGCGCTTGAACTCGACCCAGTCCGGCTCGATGGCGAGCAGGCTCGCCTGCGCGGCGGCGGCCAGTGCGGGCTTCTCCAGGGCCGTCTGGGCGCGGCGCGGGAGCTGGTCGAAGTACTCGTAGATGCGCTTGTTCATGCGCGCCACGTCGCGCGTCTTCTTCATCTTCTCGTAGATGGCGACGATGCGGCCTTCGGCGTTGAGGAACTTGCTCGACGAGCGCTGGTTGTCACGCTCGTACTCCTCCAGCAGCTTGATGGCCTTCATGGACGCGCCCTGCTTCACGTGCAGGTCCACGATGGAGAGGAACACGCCTTCGGCGTCCTTCGACTTCGGCCACAGCTCCAGGTAGTGCTCGCGGTTCTTGAGCGCGGCCTTCAGCTGGCCCAGGCCCTCGCGGTAGGTGGACGCGTTGAACAGGGCGATCTGCGCCTTGGACTCGTCCCACTTCTGCACCACCGCGGGCTTCGCGGGGGCGTCGTCGGAGCCCTGCTTCGCGCGGGCCTTCGCCTTGGCCTTCGCCTTGGCGCGGGCGGCCGGGGCGTTGCCCTTCTCGCTCAGGTTGCGCTCGTAGCCGCGCACGTAGAGTTCGTAGGTGGTCGCCGCGTCCTCGAAGTCACCGATGGCCTCCAGCGCCTCCGCGTTCGCGTAGATGGAGTCCGGCACGTACTTGGACCGCGGGTACTCCGCGAACAGGCGCTTGCGGACCTCGATGGCCTTGTCCAGGCTCTTCGCCTTGTAATAGTCGACGGACGCGTTGTAGAGCGCCAGGTCCGCGATCTCCGTCTGCGGGAAGTCGTGGACGAAGTTCAGGTACGCCTCGGCCGCCTTGGAGAACTCCTTCTTCTCCTCCAACTGGCTGACCAGCTTGAACGACGACTGTTCAATCAGCTTCGCCAGGTCGTCGCGGAACTTGCCCACGGCGAGCTTGTCGTTCGCGTAGAAGCGGCGCGCCCACTCGTTCACCTTCGCGAAGTCCTGCAGCAGGTTGTACGAGTCGAGGATGAGGTTGGCGGCGATCTCACCGGCGCGCTGGCCGTCCTCGAACTTGTACTCGGGGTAGCCCAACGCGATCTCGCTGAAGCGCAGCACCGCTTCGTCGAAGTGGTTGTGGCGGTAGTAGATGTTGGCCGCCTTGAAGGCGATCTCCACGCGCTTGTCGCCCTTGGGGACGTACTTCAGGTAGCGCTCGCACGCGTCCAGCAGCGACTTCTTCAGCGTGGGGATGGTGATCTTCTTGGTGATGTCGGAGCCGGCGGACTCGCTCTTGGCCTCACCGCGCGCCTCGGCCGACTTGACGACCTCGTCGTAGGCGAGCACCGCGTTGTAGGAGGCGTTGGACAGCCACTTGCCCGGCTTGCCCGGCTTGGGCTTGCCCTTGTCGTCCTTGGCCTCCAGCACCTTGGCGTCCTGGAGGACGACGAGGGTGTAGTTGGCGGCGGCCTTGTCGAAGTTCTGCAGGCTGTCGTTGAGGAGCTCCGCCCAGAAGAAGCGCAGGTCGTACGCCTTGGGGTTCTCCGGGAAGAGCGTGAGGTAGTCGCTGTACACGGCGTCCGCGTACTTGAAGGTCTCCTCGTTGCGCGTCTTCTTGCCCTCGTTGTGCCAGGTGACGGCGAGGTTGGAGAGCGTGCGCTCGGACAGCTCCTTCGCCTCCGCGAGCGCCTTCTTGTCCTTGTCGTCCTTGATGACGCCGGAGGACTCCACGTCCTTCATGATCTTCACGAGCCGGCGCACCTGGGCCACGGTGCGCTCCTTGTTGCCCATGCGAAGGATGCAGTCGACGATCTTCCCCTGGAAGCCGGGCGCCTCCGGCGACAGCGGCTTCTCCTTGATCAGGGCGTTGTACGTGATGGCCGCTTCGCGGTCCTTGCCGTCGCCGTAGTACAGGTTCGCGAGCTGCTTCATCATCGCGAAGCGGTCTTCCGGGTTGGTGGCGACCTTGCCGAAGTCCGCGCGGGCCTGCGTCACGTCACCCTCGCGGGCGAAGGAGCGCACGTAGTCTGCGCGGGCTTCGCGCACGAGCGAACCCTTCGCCTTGGCCTTGCCGTCCTTCTCCACCGCGGCGGCGCCGGCCAGCTCACCGTAGAGGACGACGGTCTTGTACTTGTCCTTCGCGGACTCGTACTCGCCCATGTTGAAGTAGCACCAGCCCTGCTTGTAGAGGGCGAAGGCGTAGACCTGGTTCTCCGGGAACTCGGCGGCCTTCTTGTAGGCCGCGAGCGCCTTCTCCAGCTCCGGGCGCTTGCCCTTGGAGTTGTTGAAGTAGTACTCGCCGAAGGCGAAGTACGCGTCCGGGATGTACTTGGACTGCGGGTGCTTTTCGATGAGGCGCTTGAACGCGACGAGCGCCTTCTTGTCCTGGCCGTCCTCCATCAGGTACTGGCCGAGGAAGAAGAGCACTTCGTCCGTGCGCTCGAACTTCGGGTACTCCTGGACGATCTTCGTGTACTGCTCGACGGCGTACTTGCCGTTCTCCTTCACCTTCGCCATCAACTCCGCCTTCTCCGCCTTGGCCTTCTGCTGGCCCGCGGCGTCGTTGCGGTTCATGGCGACGATGAGCTCATCGTCCTTCCGGTTGGCTTCGAAGAAGAAGAACTTCGACTCCTCCCAGTAGAGCTCACCCAGGCGGAACAGCAGGCTGGGCGCCTCCTTCTGGTCGGGCGACAGGGAGATGATCTTGCGGAGCGATTCAATCTGCTCGCGGCGCTTGGAGGCGACCTGCACCTCCACGCCCAGGCGGAACTGATCATATTGCAGCGCGGGAGCGGCCTGCTGGGCTTCCTTCGGGCGCGTGATGTCGCCAGCGAGGGACTTGTCCACGGTGGTGGTGGACTTCTTGCCCAGGTCAGCGTCGCGCAGTGCTTTCTTCTCCTGGGCGGAAGCCATGGAAGTCAGGAGAACGAGGCAAACGAGTAGCGAGCGGCGCATGGTCTTCCTAGGAACGAGGGACCGGCGTCCCCGGTGGCCTGCCTGCTTGGCAAGTGTCCGGGAATCTTCGGGAATTTCCATGAGGGGACCCGCACTATGCGCGGTTTCCGCAAGGCGGGTCAACTTGGACGGACGGACGTTCGGTCCGTTGAATAGCAGGCGAGAAAACTTCAAATTCATTGTGCTCAGGGGGCAGCCAGCCGAGTCAGTCACTGTGGCCGGAAGGTTGCGGTGTCGGATCCAGGGGGTATTGAAAGCGGACGGTCGAACGACTGGCCGCCCTGCTTGGAGCCGTCGCGGATCATGAGCCTTCTGCCGGAGAGCGCCAGCTTTGAAGAGCTGGTGCAGGACTACTTCCTCGCGGTGCGTGGCGCGGGGCTGATGTTGTCCGCGCTGGATACCCAGCTGGTGACGGCGTGGGCGCAGGAGGGTGTTCCCTTCGAGGTGGTGGCGCGCGGCATCTCCCGTTCAGCGGAGAAGGCGCTGTGGGACGCGCGCCCCGGAGAGCCGGTGCTGCGCTCGCTGCGGGCGTGCCGGCGCCAGGTGGAGACGGAGATCCGCAAGTACCGCGACCTGTCCGCGGGCCAGGGGGAGGAGCCCGCCCCCGCCGCGAAGAAGCGGCCGGCGCGCTCGTGGGAGGAGGTGCGCCATGCGCGGCTGTGCGCGGCGCTCCGGGCCCTGACGGAGCGTGAGTCCGAGCTCGCTCCCCGGGTGCACCGACTGTTGGATACGGTCCTCGCGTGCGTGCCCCAGGAGCCCGCGGCGATGGATCAGCAGGAGTCGTGGGCGCTGCTGGCGCTGCTGCGCGCCCTGCCCTTCTCCGAGCGGCGCAGGGTGTGGCGCGACGCGCGGACCGGAGAGCAGCAGCTCATGACGGCCCGGGCGCGGCGGGTGTCCCGGCGCTTCCGGTTGCAGGCCGCGGTGCGGCGGCGGCTGGACATGAAAGAGACCTGAGGGGTTGGGCCCCTGCCGCGAGCCTGAACGGAAGTTCAGCGAGCTGACGAGCAGGGATGGCGGTGGTATGGCTGGGCGCCTGATGGCTGCCAAGGCGAACGGCGAGGCTTGCGCGGAGTGCAGCGGGCGGACGTACCTCATCGAGCGGCGCGGAGAGCTCGCGTCGGCGCGGGTGTGTCCCTGCTCGGAGAACTGCCCGGTGTGCGGTGGGCGCGGGCACATCCTCGTGGAGAAGGAAGGCACCTTCAGCAAGAAGGTGGGCGCGCGGATGTACGAGGTGCTGGAGCCGTGCATGTGCACGCTGCGGCGCAAGCGGGTGGCGCTCTACAACGACGTGCAGATGCCGGGCGTCATGGCGCACGCGTCGTTCGACAACTACCGCCCCTTCAACGAGGCGCAGGACCGGGGCCGGGGCGTGGCGATGCACTTCGCCCACCAGTACGTGAAGGCCGCCACCAACAAGGGCTACGTGCTGAGCGGGCCGGTGGGCACGGGCAAGACGCACCTCCTGGCGGCGACGCTCGCGCACCTGGTGCTGGAGATGGGCGTGCGGGCCCGGTACGTGGAGATCTCCCTGCTGTACGCCACCATCCGGCGCGGCTTCCAGGACGGCAAGAGCGGCGGGGAGATCATCGGGCCGCTGTCGGAGGTGGAGGTGCTGGCCATCGACGAGCTGGGCAAGGGCCGCGGCAGCCCCTTCGAGATGGAGACGCTCGATGAGCTGATCGCCCGGCGCTACAACGCGGGCCGCACCACCCTGTTCGCGACGAACTACTCGCTGGAGCCGGAGCGCAAGGGTGCTCGCACCACCGCGCCCACGGGCTACCGCGCGACAGACGACGCGCGCACGGCGATGAAGGACGCGGAGCTGCTGCGCGAGCGCGTGGGCGAGCGCATCTACAGCCGGCTGTGTGAGATGTGCAGCTTCGTGGAGCTGCCGCGCGACACCCCGGACCGGCGGCGCACGCGGCAGGAGATGGACGCGCCCCCGCCCATGGGTGGGATGCGCAACCCCGGGCGCTGATCAGCGCGTGATGGCGCGCAGCAGCGAGTTGCCCGCGTCCGCCACGTAGAGCGTCCCGTCCGGCCCCACCGCGAGCCCCGCGGGCAGCACCAGTTGGGCCTCCCGGCCCGCTCCATCCTCGTGGCCATAGCGGCCGCTGCCCGCGAGCGTGGTCAGCTTCTCCGGCTCACCGGCCGCGTTGAACACGAGCCGGCGCACGCGGTAGTTGCCGGGGTCGGACACCGCGAGCGAGCCGTCCGGCAGCAGCGCGAGGCCCAGGTAGGGCAGGAGCTGCGCGTCCTTCGCCTCCCCGTCGCGGAAGCCGGGCGTGGAGCCCGTCATGACGGAGGTGACGCCGTCGCGCACGCGCACCACGCGCGCCATGCCGCTCTCCACGACGTACAGGGTGCCGTCCGCCGCCTGGACCGCCGCGGAGGGGCGGTAGAGCCAGTCGCCCTGCAGCGTCGTCACCGGGTTGCCGGGCGTCACCATGTCGATGCGGCGGATGACGCTGTTGTTCATGTCCGCGACGAGCAGCCCCGTGCCATCCGGCGTGAAGGACAGCCCGGTGGGCTGGTTGAAGGCCGCCGCGAGGGCGGGCCCGTCCAGGTAGCCGTAGGTGGTGCCCGCGAAGACCTGCGACTTGCCGTCCACGGAGATGCGCCGGATGAGGGCGTTCTCCGTGTCCGACACGTAGATGTTGCCCAGCGCGTCCGCGGCGATGCCCATGGGGCCCACGAGGTTGTTGAGCACCGTGCGGATCTTCCCGTCCGGCGACACGCGCTTGACGGCGTTGGCCAGCGCGTCCGCCACCGCCCAGCCGCCGTCCGGCAGCACCGCGACCGCGAGCGGCGCGCCCAGGGCATCCGCCGCCACCTTGGCGTCCGAGCGGCAGCGCTTGCCGGGCTCTCCCGCCACCGTGTGCACGGCCTGCGCGAACGGGCCCTGGGCCTGGGGCAGCGCGGGCGGCTGGAACTTCACCAGGTCCTCCGGCACCTTCCGGCCCAGCGCCTTGTAGAGCACGTTGGCCACGATGCGGCCCGCGCGGGCATCCGGCACGCGGTCCCCCACCCCGGCCAGCTTCTGCACGAAGTCGATGCCGCCCGAGGAGAACACGTACGCGTCCCCCTGCTTGCGCACCACCATGTGCGCGAAGCCGAAGCCGCCCTGGAGCGACAGCGAGGGAGACTCGGCGAGCACGTCCACCCCGGACGGTTGCCGGCCGTTGTTCACCAGCTGATCCACTTCGTAGCCGTTGGCCATCCACAGCGTGTCACCGTGCTTGAGCCCGGTGCCGGCGAAGGCCCAGTGGTCCGGCGCGGTGATGACCGTGGGGAAGGGCCACTGGTGCCAGCGCGCGGCGAACTGCACGCCCAGCAGCGCGTTCTCCGGACGGGGCGCGGGCAGGTCGCGGAACTTCACAGTCCTGCGCTGATCCTTGTACGGATCCGCCGCGTGGCCCTTGTAGCAGGTGACGACGCGGCGCTCGCGGCCGTCCGCCGCGGGCTCGAAGCGCACCTGCCAGTAGGCGTTGTTCGCGCCCAGGTTCAGCAGCGACCGGCCCTCCGTCAGCGCGCGGTCCGCGTGGTCGCGCTGCTTCGAGGACCAGTACTCGTCGTGCCCGGACATCACCCACACCTTCGCGCCGCGAAGGAAGTCGTAGCTTTCGTCCAGGTCCTCGTCGGTGAAGTAGCCCACGTCCAGGTCCTGCGACTCCAGCCACGTCACCAGGCTGAGGTCGTCCGTCATCAGGGCGCCGGTGCCCTGGGCCCGGTAGTACGGCCGGTCATAGGAGGACTTGAAGGCGCGGCTGACGCCCTGCGACTTCATCACGCCCTTCTGATCATCGTAGAGGCTGGTGCCGCCCCAGGTGTTGTACGCCGCCCAGCTGGAGGTGGGGATGAGCACCGCGACCTCGGAGCGCGGGTTGGCGTCGCGGACGAAGAAGGGCACGTAGCGCGACGGCTGATCCTCGCGCACGAGCTTCACCACGTACACGCCGCGCACCCAGTCCTTCGCGACGGGGATCTCCAGCGAGGGGGACCACGCGCAGGCGATGAGGCCCGTCGTCGGGTCCGCCGGGCAGTCCGCCTGCCGCGTGCCCTTCACGGGGCCGCCGCGCGCGACCTCGCGGGCGCCCACGCCGCCGTAGTAGCCCAGGCGATAGACGAACCACGTGAAGCTCTTCGCCTCCGACAGCGACACCGCCACGCGCAGCGACTCGCCCTGCGTCAGCGTGGCCTTGAGGGGATAGCCCTCGATTTCACGCTGGTTCGCGTTGCGGGTGATGCGCCAGTGGGCGGTCCCCTTCTTCTGGTTCTCCTTGTGCACCGCGTCCGCGTCGCGCGCGGGCAGCGAGGTGCCTCCATCCGGCAGGTTCGGGTCCGGCTCGTCCGGAGTGCCCGCGTCATATTCGGGCACGATGACGCCGCCATCCGGGCCAGGGAGCACACCCGCGTCGTCGTTGTTCAGCGGGGGATCATCATGGCGATCACCGGGAGGAGGCGTGCCCGGGGCAGGACCCGAGTCCTTGCACCCCGCCGAGCCCGTCACCAGGAGCGCCAACACCACTCCCAGCCCCATCCACCGACGCCCCTGTCCCATTGACCGACCCTCCACCCCGGTGTTCAGGAGCGGAGGGTAGGCATCGACTCCTGGGAGGGAAGCACCCTGCCCGACGTGGGCACAAAAGTTCGACACTTCCACCCCGCCAGGGTCCAAGCGGGCGCGCAATTCGCTGGATCAGCGAACATCCCTGGGACACCGGGTGTCAGCTACCCAGCAGTTCCCGGTGCAGCCTCGCCGTCAGCGGCTTCAGGTGGGCCTTGTCCACCAGCAGGGTCACTTGCAGGGGCGAGGTGCTCACGGCATGCACCCGGGCAGACAGGCCCTCGGCCGCTGCCAGGGCCTTCCTCAGGGGCACCCAGTCCGCGTTGAGGCCCACGCCCACGCAGGTGACGGTGCCCCACCCGTCCCGCCACTCCACCGCCGGGCCGAAGCGCGTGGACAGCTCCCGCTGGAGCGCTTCGGGGCCGTGCACGTCCGCGAGCGGCACCGCGAGGAAGGTGCGCCCCGGCGCGCCCGGCAGCCCGTCATGCGCGAGCGTCCGGCCGCGCACGGCGCGCGCGTCCAGGAACTCCAGCAGTTCCTCCAGGGCCACGGTGTCCCCGGCGACGAGCACCGCCATCTCCGCGTCGGCCGTCACGCCCTTGACGCGGCTGTCGGTGGGGACGGCCAGCTCCTGCACGGCGGTGCCGGTGCCCTGCCCGTGCGCGGTGCGCGCGAGGATGGTGATGCCGCGCGCCTTGGCCCACTCCACGGCCTGGGCGTTGAGCACCTTGGCGCCGGCGCTCGCCAGCTCCTGCATCTCGTCGTAGCTCAGGGTCTCCAGCTTGCGGGCGTCCGGCACCACCCGGGGGTCCGCGCTGAAGACGCCGTCCACGTCCGAGTAGATTTCACACGCCTCCGCCTCCAGCGCCGCCGCCAGCGCCACGGCGGTGGTGTCCGAGCCGCCGCGCCCCAGCGTCGTCACCTCCTTCTTGAAGGAGACGCCCTGGTAGCCCGCGACGATGACGACCTTGCCGTTCGCCAGCTCCTCCTGGATGCGGTAGGGCCGCACCTCCACGATGCGGGCCTGCGCGTGCGCGTCGTTGGTGATGATGCCGCTCTGGCTGCCGGTGAAGCTGATGGCCGGCACGCCGTGCTCCTGGAGCGCCATGGACAGGAGCGCCATGGAGATGCGCTCGCCGCACGTCAGCAGCATGTCCAGCTCCCGCCGGGGCGGGTCCGCCGACACGCCCTTGGCGAGCGCCAGCAGATCGTCCGTGGTGTCGCCCATGGCGCTCACCACCACCACCACCTGGTAGCCCGAGTCCCGCTTCTCCTTCACGCGACGGGCGACCTTGCCGAGCTTCTCCGCGTCGGCGACCGATGAGCCGCCGTACTTCTGAACCACGATTGGCATCCGCGCCTCGCTTCCCCGGCAGTGTAAAGTCCGCCCCCGCGCATGCCAATCACCGAGAAACCCATCATCGAGGTGCGCAACCTCACCCGGAGCTACCGCGATCGCGTGGCCATCCAGGACCTGTCCTTCACCGTGGGTGAGGGGGAGCTGCTCGGCTTCCTCGGGCCCAACGGCGCGGGCAAGTCCACCACGATGAAGATCCTCACCGGCTTCCTGCCGCCCACAGGGGGGCAGGTGAAGGTGGCCGGCTTCGACGTGTCCACGCACCCGATGGAGGTCAAACGGCGCATCGGGTACCTGCCGGAGACGCCGCCGCTGTACCCGGAGCTGACGGTGCACGGCTACCTGACGTTCGTGGCCGCGCTCAAGCAGGTGCCCGGCCACGCCGTGAAGGCGGAGGTGGAGCGGGTGGCGGGGCTCACCGGCGTGGGTGACGTGATGGGCCGTGTCATCCAGAACCTGTCCAAGGGCTTCCAGCAACGCGTGGGCATCGCGCAGGCGCTCTTGGGCTCGCCGCCGGTGCTCATCCTCGACGAGCCCACGGAGGGGTTGGATCCCACGCAGCGCGCGGAGCTGCGCGCGTTGATCCGCGGCCTGGCGGGCAAGCACACCGTGCTCCTGTCCACGCACATCCTCTCGGAGGTCGCCGTGACGTGCGAGACGGTGCTCATCCTCCACCAGGGCCGCGTGGTGGCCCATGAGGCCATCGCCACGCTCGCGCAGTCCCACGGCCAGGCCGAGCACGCCTCGCTGGAAGAAGTCTTCATCAAGCTGACCGCCGCCTGAGCGCCTCCCCTTCCCCTTCGAGGATTCCCCCCCGCATGCGCACCGCCCTGGCCATCGCCCGCAAGGAACTGGCCGTCGCCTTCACCACCCCGTGGGCCTACGTCGTGTTCACGGCGATGGCGGCGCTCTCGTCGTTCTTCTTCGTCAGCCTGCTGGAGCAGTTCCAGCAGGTGCAGTCGCTGGCGCGGGAGCACGGCTGGAGCAAGCTGCCGGCGGACTCGGTCGTCTACCGCAACCTCACCGACGGCGTGGTGGTGCAGCTGTGGGGCGTGGTGCTGATCATCACGCTCTTCATCGCGCCCTTCCTGTCCATGCGGTTGTTCGCGGAGGAGAAGCGCCAGAAGACGCTCGCGCTCCTGCTGACGACGCCGGTGCGGCCGGTGGACATCGTGCTGGGCAAGTACCTGGGAGGCCTGGGCCTCATCTTCGTCACGCTGGGGCTGACGCTGGTGTTCCCGCTGCTCTTGTCGGTGGTGGGTTCGAGCGAGTCCGGGCCCGCGCTGGAGTGGCCCACGGTGCTGCTGGGCTACGGGGCGGTGCTCCTGTGGGGCGCCACCTGCATGGCGGTGGGCCTGTTCATCTCCGCGCTGACGGAGAGCCAGATGCTGGCGGCCTTCCTCACCTTCACCGTGCTGCTGCCGTGGATGCTCCTGCGCGGCGTGGCCCAGTCCACGGAAGAGCCGCTGCGCTCCTTCCTGAGCTACCTGTCCTTCGACACCCAGTTGCAGGGGATGATCCAGGGCGTCCTGGAGGTGCAGGCGCTGGTGTTCTTCGCGTCCGTCATCCTGTTCTCGCTGCTGCTCACCCACCGCGCCGTGGAAGCGCAGCGCTACGTGTGACCATGAGAGCGAACCACATCACCCGGCTGCAGGGCGCCTTCGGCCTGCTGCTCCTGCTGTCCAGTCCCTTCACGCTGTTCCTCTCGTCCGGCAGCGTGCCGCTCGCCGTGGGCAAGGCGGTGCTGGGCGCCGTGATGCTCGGGGACTACGTCGTCTCGCACCGTCGGGAGCTGGGGCGCTCAGGCTCACGCCGCACGGGGCGGTTCGTCGCGTCCACCGTGCTCATCACGCTGTTGGCGCTGGGCGTGCTGGTGGGCCTCAACGTCCTCGCGTTCAAGAACAACCGGCGCATCGACCTGACGCGGGAGCGCATCTTCTCGCTCGCGCCGCAGACGCGCGAGACGCTCGCGGGCCTGAAGGAGCCAGCTCGCGCGCTGGCGCTCATCCCCCCCACGCACCCGTCCTATGGCGAGTTGGAGGAGCTGTTCCGGCGCTTCCACGAGGCGGCGCCCCAGAGGTTCAACTACGCGTTCGCGGATCCGCACCACGAGCCCGGCCTGGCCGCGAGGTATCAGCTCAAGGACGGCCAGACGCTGGTCGTCGTCTCGCGCGGCGAGGGCGAGGATGCGCCCCACACCACCCTGCCCCTCCCCTACGAACAGGAGCTGACCAACGCCCTCCTCCAGTTGGAGGCGGCGGGCACGCAGAAGGTGTACGTCCTTGAGGGGCACGGCGAGTGGCCGCTGGAGACGCCGAACGGTCCCCAGGGTCCGGGCGACGGGCTGTCGGAGCTGCGCAGGCAACTGCTGCGCGAGGGCTACCGCCCCGAGCCCCTCAACCTCCTGGGCCTCAAGGAGGTGCCTCGCGACGCGGGGCTGCTGATCATCGCGGGGGCGAAGGAGGACTACACGGCTCCGGAAATGGCGGTCCTGCGCACCTACCTGGGCGAGGGCGGCCGGCTCCTGTACTTCACCGACGTGGGCACGACGGACGGGCTGGGCCTGCTGCTCGCGGACTACGGCGTGCAGGTGGACGACGGCGTGGCGGCGGACTCGCAGTTCAACGCGGGCAACCCGTTCGTCCTCGTGTCGAACTTCTTCGGCAAGCACGTCATCACCCGCCCCTTGCAGGAGCGCGCGTTCAACGTGCAGCTCCCCACCGTGCGCAGCCTCACGCTGTTCCGCGAGGGCTTCCTGCCCGGCGTGAAGGTGGAGCCCGTGCTGCTGACGTCGCCCTATGCGTGGGTGGAGACGCGGCCCCAGGAGGACACCACCCCGTCCGATGGCGAGAAGATGGGGCAGCTCACGCTCGTGGCCGCCGCGTCCCGGGACACGCGCGGGGCGGACTCCAAGCGCTTCGACGAGGCGCGGCTGGTGGTGATGGGGGACTCGGAGCTGCTGCTGGATCCGAACTGGGGCCATGAGGCCAACCGCAACCTGGTGATGAATGCCCTGGGCTGGGCGTCCCATCAGGTGGAGAAGATCACCCTGCGCCCCCCGAACCGGGAGACGTCCTCGCTGGAGCTGGGCCGAGGGCAGCTCCAGTTGCTGCGCTTCGTCGCCACCGACCTGTTTCCCCTGGCGTTGCTGGGCGTGGGGCTCGCTGTCTGGCTGTCGCGGAGGGACCGGTGAGGACTGCTGGAGTCGTGGTGCTGGGGCTCGCGGTGCTGGGTCCCTGGGCGTGTTCACGTGAAGCGGAGAAGCCCGCCCCTCCGAAGCTCTTCGCGACGGAGGCCGCGGAGCCGGCTCGTGGATCCGCGCCCCAGGCGGCCCCTGTCTTCACGCACCTGACGGTGAAGGCCCGGGGCGCCACCACGGAGCTGGAGCGGACGCCCGAGGGCTGGCGGCTCACCGCCCCCGTGGAGGCGAAGGCGGATCCGTACGCGGTGGAGGCCCTGGTGCAGCAGCTCACCACGGCGAAGTTCAAGGCGACGGTGAACGCCTCGCCGTCGGACGCGGACCTGAAGAAGTACGGCCTCACGTCGCCCCGCTTCACCGTGACGGCGCGGGCCTATGTGCCGGACGCAAGCGGCGGCGGCGCGGAGGATCCATCCCGGCAGCGCACCGTCACGCTGGCGGGGGGCGAGGAGAACTCCTTCGACGGCTCCGTGTACGTGCGCCGTGAGGGGGATGCGACCGTCTACGCGGCCGAGGGCGCCGTGCGGTGGGCGCTCGACAAGGGCCCCTTCGAGCTGCGCGCCAAGGAGTTCCTGGGGCCGCTGGACGCCGCGTCGCTCCAGTCCATCGAGGTGACGGCGAAGGCACACGCGTACCAACTGACGCGCGACGTGGACGGCAAGACGTGGCGGCTGGTGAAGCCGGAGCCGACGCGTGCGAACGCCAGCCGCGTGGCGGACCTGCTCACCGCGTTCGCGGGACAGCAGGCCCTGTCGTTCCCGGAGGACTCCCCTGCCCAGCGAAAGGCGCTCGGCCTGGAAACGCCCGTGGTGGATGCGCGCTTCGTTCCCTCCTCGGGCGAGCCCATCCGCGTGCGGCTGTCCCAGGTGACGCGCGAGGGGGCGACCGCGGTCCATGCGCTGCGTGAGCAGGGAAATCGCTCCACGCTGGCGGAGGTGGACGCGCGCGCGCTGACGACACTGGACGTCGGGGTGCCGGAGCTGAAGGACCGGCGCGTGCTGGCGTTCCCGCGCGACGCCGTGCGGCGGCTGGAGTTCCATCCTGGAGGCAAGGCCGCGCCCGTGGTGGTGACGCGCGGGTCTGCCGCGGACGGTGGCTCCGACGCATGGCAGGTGGAGGGCCCCGACGGTGGACGCGCCCGGCACTTCCGCGTGGTGAAGCTCCTGGGCACGCTCGACGCGCTGAAGGCCGCCGCGTTCGGCGAGGCGAACGTGAAGCGGTGGGAGCGCTACGGCATCAGCGAGTCCTCCCGGAGCGTGGTGCTGCGCGACGCGGACGGGAAGGAGCTGGCGCGGCTGTGGCTGGGCCACGCGGTGCCGGAGCAGGAGGAGCGGCTCTACGCGCGCGGCTCCGGACCGGACCTGCTGGAGGTCTCCGCGAGCGCCGTGGCGGACCTGCCCACGAGCGCCGCGGACCTGAAGGACGCGCCGCCCGGGGGGCCGGACGGCGGGGCTCCCACGCCCTGAGGCAGCGTCAGACCTCCATCAAGGCGAAGCGCTGCTCGGGCGTGAACTTGGTGAGCAGCGGCATCGCCACGTTGAACACGGGGATGCCGCTCTTGGTCTTCCCCTCGCGGGCACCGTGGTGCGCGTGCCCGTGGAAGACGCAGGCCGCGCCGTAGTGGTCGATGGGCATCGACAGGCGGCTCGTGCCGAGGAAGGGGCGGATCTCGATGTTCTCCCCGTCCAGCGTCTCCGGGATGGGGGCGTAGTGCATGATCACGACCTTCTTCTCCGTGTCCAGGTGGCTGAGCGCCGCTTCCAGCTTGAGCGACTCCTTCACGGCCTCCTGCACGAAGGACTTCGTCTCGCCCTCGCCGAAGGCCTGCAACGTCGCGTTGCCGAAGCCTCCTCCGAAGCCCTTCACGCCCGCCACGCCCAGCACCTTCTCGAAGATGTAGTGGTCTCCGTCGAGGATGTGGACGCCGACCTTGGACAGCTCCGAGCAGATGTCCTTCACCTGCCCGTGCTCGTAGTCGTGATTGCCCAGCACCGCGGCGCACGGGACGCGCAGCGCTGACAGCTCCTCCGCCAGCACCTTGCCCTCTTCGACCATGCCGCGATCCGTCAGGTCGCCGCACAGCAGCAGCAGATCCGCCGAGGCGTTCACCTGTTTGACGAACTGACGGAAGCGGCCGTGCTGGTCGTCACGGCAGTGGAGGTCACCGACCGCTGCCAGCCGTATTTTCGAGCTCGGATCTCGGGCCACGCGCGTCCCCCTCGGGTCGTTCTTGTTCGTCCCACGCCCTGCCGTCCCCAAACCCCCAGTGATGGATGTCCACGTGGTAGTTCACCTTGGACACCAGGTTGCCGCGGCACAGGCGCGCATCCCAGCTGCCGTCACGCACCGTCTGCAGCGTGCGGCTCATCAGCTCCGTCATCACGTAGTTGGGCACGATGTCGCGCTCGCTGGGATAGGCGAAGCGGAACATCATCAGGTGGCTGAGCAGCACCTCCCAGTAGCGGTCGAACCGCCGGAGGATGCGATCCCAGTCCATCTCCCGCCCCGCCTTGAGGATGAGGTGGTTGATGTCCGCGCCGTCATAGCGCTCGCGCTCGGTGACGAAGGCCTTGGACCAGATCATCTCCTCGGCGGGCGCGATGAGACACTCGTAGCCGAAGATGTTGGCCTTCTTGGCGTTCGTGAACCACTCGTCGTCCACCGTCGCCACGCCGTTGCCGGACGAGAAGATGAAGTCGACGAAGTAGTCGCCCTTGTAGGCCTTGTAGATCCACACCTCGTCGTGGTGTTCGGTGCGCCACCCATCCTTCTCCAGGACCTCCAGCGCGCGGACGGCATCCGCCTTGCGCGGGAACAGGTCCAGGTCCTTGGTGTCGCGGTAGATGCCCGTATAGGTGGCGTAGGCATAGGCCCCGCCCACCACGAATGGCACCCCGGCGTCATGGAGCAGACCGACGGCTCTGGCGCGGGCGTTGATTTCGTCCGGCGCACGCTCCCGCTCGGCGAGCGCGGCGTCCGTACCCATGTCCCCGGGATGGTTCGGGTGTCGTTTTTCCATGGGGCAAAGGTAGGGATGCTCCATTTCGGCCGTCTGGCAGGCGGGCGTGGGCGGCCGGAGGGCAAGCAGCCAGGCTCCAAGCATTTGGATTCATTGGAACTTTTTTCCTCAAGCGAGCCCTTTTTCTGTTTTCAGGTCGGCCGGTGTCCATAGGAGCGAATTCACTGCCGCAGGGCCCGCGCGACGGGCCCTCAAAGGACACCGACCATGCTGCGCAAGAGCCTGCTGTGTGCCGCTTCCCTGCTGTTCGCCGGTTGCGACAATGCCCAGACGAACGACGCGGACACCTTCCGGGACGGCCTGCCCTCCAAGGAGATGATGCAGGTGAAGGCGCCCAAGGAGAACGGTCAGGGGCTCACGGCGAGCGACCCGTCCGCGATGTACGGCCAGGGCCAGAAGGCCGAGTACTACCAGGCGACGGTGGCGGCCACGGTGTCGGTGAACGGCGGCACGCTCTGGGTGCTGAGCCTCATCGAGTCGATCACCAAGTATCCGCCCACGACGCTGGAGGAGAACAAGGCGGTGTGGGGGCCGAGCACGGAGGCGCTGAGCCCCACGACGTGGCGGCTGACGGTGACGAAGTCGGGGGACGCGTCGTTCTCGTGGGTGCTGGAGGGCAAGGCGAAGGCGGACGCGGACAGCGCCTTCAAGGCGGTGTTGTCCGGCACGCAGACGGTGGCGGTGGACGCGGAGGGCGAGCGCCAGAAGGGCTTCGGCTCCGGCGAGCTGTTCATCGACTGGGATGCGTCGCACAGCCTGCCGGATGGCGATGAGAACGTGGGCACGGTGGAGATCCGCTACGCGCGCCCCAGCGCCACGGCGGACGCCACGGTGGACGCGGACTTCCACCAGGTGCGTGACGACAAGAACCCGCAGCAGCGCGTGGACGGCAAGTACCACTACAAGGCGACCGCGACGGCGGGCGGCGAGTTCGACTTCGTGACGAACAAGGACATCGACAACAACGACCCGCTGCGGGCGAAGTTGGAGAAGCTGAGCATCAAGAGCCGCTGGGCGGCGACGGGCGTGGGCCGCTCGGACATCAAGGTGGCCGGGGGCGACCTGGTGGGTGAGGCCACGCTGAGCGAGTGCTGGGACACGAACTTCTTGAGCACGTACTTCCGCGTCAGCCTGGACCCGCGCCTGGGCTACGGCGAGGCGGAGGCGGCCTGCGGCGGCTTCAACGCGGCGGTGTACTCGTCGCTGTGAGCCTCCTCGCGGTAGGCTTGAGCCGCGCGTGACCGGACCGACCCCGCTGGCCCTGAAGGTGGTGCCTCCTCGAACCCCCGAGGACCGGCGGGCGGTCCTGCGCGACCTGTATGTGAAGTACGGCGGCAGCGTGCGGGAGCGTTGCCGCTACCTGTTGAAGGACGCGAGCCGGGCCGAGGACGCGATGCAGGACGTCTTCGCCCGAGCGCTCGTGCACGGGGATTCGTTCCGCGCGGAGGCGTCTCCGCTCACGTGGTTGATGAAGATCGCCACGCACCACTGCCTCAACCAGCTGCGCTCGGAAGGGGCGGCCTGGCGGCGGTGGTTCGCCCGGGACGAGGCGGCCCGTTCGGAGGGCCACGGTGGGGCGGAGGCGATGGAGACGCGGGACCTGGTGCGCAAGCTGCTGGCCCGGGTGGACGCGGAGACACAGGCGGCGGCCATCCACTACCACGTGGACGGGATGACGCTGGAAGAGGTGGCCGCGGTGCTGGGGCGTTCGGTGCCCACGGTGCGCAAGCGGCTGGAAGCCTTCGCGGAGCTGGGTGGAGAGGAGCTGAACGTCCGATGAGCGCGCACGAGTCGACCTGGACATTGCGCCGCCTGCACGTCGGCGAGCTGCCCGCGCTGGAAGCGGCCCGCGTCCGGGAGCATGCCGAGGCGTGCGAGGCGTGCGGTGCGCAGCTCCGGTCCTTCTCCGCGACGCAGGCCGCGTTCGAGGCGGAGGTGCCCTTCGAGCGCTTCGAGGCCGGCGTGGCGCGGGCCCTGGAGCGACAGGGGCGGATTTCCAAAGAGCCGGTGACGCGTGCGCCGTGGGTGCGGCCGCTGATGGCGGTGGCGGCGTCGGTGTTCGTGCTGGTGCTGGTGCGCCCGCTGCTGGAGCGCGACGACGCCGGGACGGTGCGGCCCCCGGTGACGGGCAATCGGATCAAGGGGGGCGCGGGCGCGGAGCTCCGCATTGGCGGAGGCGCGGAGCCGCAGCGCGTGGCGAGCGTGGACGCGCCGGAGGCCTTGCGGCCCGGTGAGCGCGTGCGACTGGGCTACACGCCGGAGACGCACCGCTACGTGGCGGCGCTGTCGGTGGATGCGCAGGGCGAAGTGACGCCGCTGTATCCGGAGTTGGGGGACAGCCTCGCGGTGGAGCCGGGCGCGGGGCCGCACTGGTTGCCGGAGAGCGTGGAGTTCACCGGCGCGGGTGCTGAGCGCGTGGTGCTGGTGCTGACGGATACGCCGGTGTCGATGGAGGCTCTGAGCGACGCGGCGCGGAAGTCCTTCACCGCCGCGGGACGGGACGTCACGCGCATGGCGCCGCTGGATGTCGCGGGCGAGCAGACGCAGTGGATCCTGCTGAAGCCATGAGCCCTCGCGTTCCAGGCACGGAGTGGACCGCACGCGTGTCGGGGATTGTTCCGGTTCCGGTGCGGGCACTCGCCGCGAGACATCCTGCGTCAGGCCATGCGCCCGCACCTGCCACGGAGTTCCCTGCGTTGGCTTGCGTGCGGGCATTCGCGTCCAGGTTTCGTGCGTCGTTGCCCGGACTCACGCTCGCCTTCGCGTTGCTGTCCACCGCGGCGCACGCGGACACGCTGCACCGCTTCGCGCTCATCGCCGGCAACGACACGGGTGGCGGCGACACACGCCCCTTGAGCTACGCGCGCGACGACGCGCGCAAGATGCACGACCTGCTCACGCGGCTGGGGGGCGTGGCTCCTTCCGACACGAAGCTCCTCCTCGACGACGACGCGAAGGACTTCCTCTCCGCGCTGTCGGACCTGGAGCAGCGGGCACGCGCGGCCCAGGCTCGCGGCGAGCGCACGGCGCTGTTCGTCTACTACTCCGGCCACGCGAAGGACGGAGCGCTGCGGCTGGGTGACTCGCGGCTGCCCTTCGACGCGCTCAAGCGCCGTCTGGCGGACGCGCCCGTGGACATCCGCATCGCCATCCTGGACTCGTGCCGTTCCGGCGCGCTCACGCGGACCAAGGGCGCCCGCAAGGCCCCCGCCTTCGACGTGGAATCCGGCGCGGCGCGCGATGCCCGGGGCGTCGTCATCCTCACCTCCAGCGCCGCCGACGAGGACTCGCAGGAGTCCGACGCGCTGGGCGGCAGCTACTTCTCCCACCACCTGACGAGCGGCCTGCTGGGCGACGCGGACCGCAGCGGCGATGGACGCGTGACGCTCTTCGAGGCGTACTCACATGCCTACGCGCGCACCGTAGCGGACACCGCCGACAGCAGCGCGGGCCCGCAACACCCCACGTTCAGCTACGACCTCGCGGGCAACGGTGACCTGGTCCTCACCGACCTTCGCGCGAGCGCCGAGGGACTCGTGGTCCCCGGCAGTGCCCCCGCGGGCTCCTACTACTTCGTGGATCCGGGCGGTCTCGTCGTCGCGGAGCTGGACAAGGCCGCGGACACGGAGCGGCGCGTGGCCCTGGCCCCCGGCACGTACCGTGTGAAGCGCCGGCTGAGCGACCGGCTGCGCATCGGTGAGGTCGAGATTTCTCGCGGCCGGACCACAGTGCTGGAGGAGCCACGCCTCAAGGACGCCCCCTTCTCCGACGACCCCGTGAAGGGCGCGGCCCGGGGCCGGGACTCGTGGTGGGCCTTCGGCCTCACGGGCGGCTACCAGTCCTTCTTCGACGCGGCCACGCGCCGGTCCCTCTTCCTCTCCGTGCCCCTGTTCGGCGCGGAGGCCGAGCTGCACGACTACTTCCGCCGCGACTGGGTCTGGGGCTTCGACGCGGCCGTGGGTGGAACGCAGGGCGTCCTCGCGCTGCCCACGCTCGCGGGGCCAACGTACCGGTACTCCGTGGTGAACCTGGGCACCAGCCTCACCACCGAGTGGCCCCTGGGCCGCGTCTCGCCGTTCGTGGGCGCGCGGCTGGCGTACCTCATCCTGGGCCGCCAGTTCGACGACGCCGCGTTCCCGGATCAGCGCTTCGCCATGGTGTCCCCGGGCGTGGTGGCCGGCGCGCGGTGGCAGCTCACGCGCAGCCTCCACCTCACCACGCGCGGCCGGCTGCAGTACCTCCAATACACCGTCGATGCGCAGCGTTCCCTGGGCTACTGGGAACTGGCCGCGCTCCTCACCTACGCGCCATGAGAGAGCACGTGATGCGAAACCCGGCCCCCGCCCTGCTCTGCCTCCTCGCCGTCGCGTGCGGCGGCGACTTCTCCAACGACGACCTGGAGTTCCAGTACGCCCTGCCCCAGCGCGAGGACCTGGCCGCGAAGCTGCCGGACTCCGCGGCCCGCTCCGGCCAGGGGCTGCGCTCCCAGCAGGTCGGCCTCCAGGTGCTGGGCGGCACGTCGGAGCTGGCCCTGCAGGCCTACACGGCGGGCACGCGGTTCAACGCCAGCGTGGACGGCCTGCTGTCCCTCCTGGAGCTGTTCCGCAACGCGCCGCCCACCACGCGCGAAACCGACCGGCGCATCTGGGGCCCCTTCCCCGCCGACGACCACCCGGGCAACGAAGTGCGCTTCGTGATGGAGCGCGAGGGCGCCGAGTTCACCTACCTCCTCCAGTACCGTCCGAAGGGCGCGGGCGAGGACGCGTGGTGGACCTACCTGCCCGGCACCTTCAAGGCGGACGGAGGCATCCGCAAGGGAGAAGGCACGCTCGCGCTGGACCTGAAGCTGGCCCGCGCACGCGGCTTCGACACGGGCGCCGCGACCAGCCTGGACCGGCTGGACATCGGCTACCAGACCCGGGCGCTGCCCACGCGCGTGGAGCTGCTCTTCACGGGCGCGGGGGCCACGCTGCCCCTGACGCGCTATGCGTCGCGGCAGGTGCCGGAGGGGCTGGGAGAGATGGCGTTCCGCCTGCCCGGCGAGGACCTGATTCCCGGCGGGCTCCTGGAGACGCTGGACATCCTGGCGCGCTGGACGCCGGACGGCCGGGGCGTGCTGGTGCTCAACATCCTGGAGGGCGACGCGAAGGGCGCGAAGTACACCGAGTGCTGGGACTCCCGGACGCGGATCACCTTCATGCGCCGCAACTGGGACTTCCTCAACCCCACCGAGGGCGACGCCTCCACCTGCCCGGACGTGTCCGCGCTGGAGCCGTAGCGACGGGCCGCCCGGGCTGGTGCCCGGACAGCAGCCGGGCGGACATTCTTTGCCCGTCAGGAGGTGACGCGCGGGGCGGATTCTCTATGCTGGGGGCCGCTTGTCCGCGCCCTCCATGTCCAATCCCTCGCTTCTCACCGTCTTGAAGAGCCGGCGCATCTGGCTCCTGATGGCCGTCGGCTTCGCGTCCGGCCTCCCCCTGTGGCTGACCGGCGTCACGCTGTCCGCGTGGATGAAGAACGAGGGGGTGAACCTCAAGACCATCGGCATCTTCAGCCTCGTGGCGCTGCCCTACACCTTCAAGGTGCTGTGGGCGCCGCTGATGGACCGCTACACGCTTCCCTTCCTGGGCCGCCGTCGCGGCTGGATGCTGCTGACGCAGGTGCTGCTGATGGGCGCCATCTCCGCGATGGGGCTCGTCAACCCGAAGGACGCGCCCATCGCCATGGCGTGCATCGCGGTGGTGGTGACGTTCCTGTCCGCCAGCCAGGACATCGTCGCGGACGCATGGCGCACGGACATCCTCCCGATGGAGGAGCGCGGGCTGGGCAATTCGATGTACGTCACCGGCTACCGGGTGGGCATGCTCGTCGCGGGCGGGCTGGCGTTCGTCCTCTCCGACCTGCTCGGCTGGTCGCAGACGTACTACGTGATGGGCCTGCTCATGGGCGTGGGGGTGGTGGCCACGCTGCTCGCCCCGGAGCCCCAGAGCGTGAAACCCCCGCGCAACCTGCTGGACGCGGTGGTGAAGCCCTTCGTGGACTACTTCCGCCGGGAGTACGCGCTGGGGGTGCTCGCGTTCCTGGTGCTCTACAAGCTGGGGGACGCCATCGCCGCCAGCATGGTGACGCCCTTCTACATCGAGCTCGGGTTCTCCAACACGGAGATTGGCGCGCTCAGCAAGACGCTGGGCATGCTGGCCACCATTGGCGGCGGCCTGCTGGGCGGCGTGCTGATGGTGAAGCTCAGCATGCGCCGCGCGCTGTTCATCTTCGGCGCCGCGCAGGGGCTCACCAACCTGGGCTTCCTGGCCCTGTCGCTCGTCGGCAAGAACGACCTGATGCTCGCGACCGCCATCGCCCTGGACAACGTGTGCACGGGCCTGGGCGTGATGGCATTCGCGGCCTTCCTGATGTCGCTGTGCCACAAGAGCTTCAGCGCCACGCAGTACGCGCTCCTGTCCACGATGGGCACCATCGCCAACCGGCTCATCGGCTCCGTGTCCGGCTACCTGGCCACGTGGTTGGGCTGGCCCACCTTCTTCGCCTTCACCGCCGCGGCGGCCATCCCCGCGCTGGTGCTGCTCACGTTCCTGCCGGAGCACGCCGCCCGGCCCGTGGAGGACGAGCCCCCCGCGCCGGAGGCCATGCCGCCCTCCGCCCCCGCGTCGTCTGTCGCCGTGGCGCGCTGACGGCTTCCAGACACGCTCACCCGCCCCTCCGGTCCGCGCTCCCGCCCGCTACTGGACGGAGCGCGCGGGGCCCGGGTGCGGGGATGGACAGGACCGTGACTTCGGCTCCCCTTCCGCCCGCGCGCGAGACTAGGGTGCCGCCGTCATGGCCCATCCTTCCGCTGGCAAGCCCCTTTCGCGCGACCTGTTGATCAACCCCGAGAAGCTGCGCGCCAGGTATTACTCCGACATCCCGGACGCTTCCGTGGCCGAGCAACGCGTCGCCTTCGGCACCTCCGGTCACCGGGGTTCGGCCGCGCGCCGCAGCTTCAACGAGCCGCACATCCTCGCGGTGGCGCAGGCCCTGTGCGAGTACCGCAAGCAGCAGGGCTATGACGGCCCGCTCTTCCTGGGCATGGACACGCACGCCCTCTCCGAGCCCGCCCAGCGCACCACGCTGGAAGTGCTGGCCGCCCACGGTGTCGAGGTGCGCTTCACCGACAGCGCCACGCCCACGCCCGTCATCTCCCACGCCATCCTCACCTACAACCGGGGCCGCTCGCGCGGGCTCGCGGACGGCATCGTCATCACCCCGTCCCACAACCCGCCCGAGGACGGCGGCATCAAGTACAACCCGCCCAACGGCGGCCCCGCGGACACGAACGTCACGTCGATTGTCGAGCGCCGCGCCAACGAGCTGATGGCCGCCGGCAACAAGGACGTCCAGCGCATCACCTACGAGAAGGCGCGCGCCAGCGGCACGGTGAAGGCGTACGACTTCATCACCCCGTACGTGACGGACCTGGCGAACGTGGTGGACGTGGACGTCATCCGGGACGCGAAGCTGAAGCTGGGCGCGGATCCGCTGGGCGGCTCCAACCTGGACTACTGGGACCCCATCTCGGATCGCTACAAGCTGTCGATCTCCGTGGTGAACCGCAAGGTGGACCCCACGTTCGGCTTCATGCCCGCGGACCACGACGGGAAGATCCGCATGGACTGCTCGTCGCCGTATGCGATGGCGAACCTGGTGGGCCTCAAGGACAAGTACGCGCTCGCCTTCGGCAACGACACGGACTCCGACCGCCACGGCATCGTCACCCGCAGCCAGGGGCTGATGAACCCCAACCACTACCTGGCCGTCTCCATCGGCTACCTGTTCCGCAACCGCCCGGACTGGAAGGCGGACGCGGCGGTGGGCAAGACGCTGGTGAGCAGCAGCCTCATCGACCGCGTGGCCAAGGACCTGGGCCGCCGAGTGGTGGAAGTGCCGGTGGGCTTCAAGTGGTTCGTGGACGGGCTGCTGGACGGCTCGCTGGGCTTCGGCGGCGAGGAGAGCGCGGGCGCGTCCTTCCTGCGCCGTGACGGCACCGTGTGGACCACCGACAAGGACGGCATCATCCTGGACCTGCTCGCGGCGGAAATCCTCGCGCGCACCGGCAAGGACCCCGGCGAGCACTACCAGGAGCTGGCGGCGAAGTTCGGCGCGCCGCTGTACACGCGCATTGATCAGCCGGCCACGTCCGAGCAGAAGGCCGTGCTCAAGAAGCTGTCACCGGAGGCGGTGAAGGCCACGTCGCTCGCGGGCGAGCCCATCCTCCAGCGCCTCACGCGCGCGCCGGGCAACAACGCGGAGCTGGGCGGCCTCAAGGTCGTGGCGGAGAACGGCTGGTTCGCCGCGCGCCCCTCCGGCACCGAGGACGTCTACAAGATCTACGCGGAGAGCTTCCGCGACGCTGGGCACCTGGACTCCATCGTGCAGGAAGCCCGCGCCATCGTCGGTGAGGCGTTCGTCGCAAAGTAGGCGTGGACCCAGGGCCCCTGGCCGCGCTTCGATGCCGCCAGGAGCCCCGCCCGCCATGTCCGTGAAGCTCATCCTGCAGTTCGTGCTCGCGCTGTTCATGGTCGCCGCGGGGGTGAACCACTTCCTCAAGCCGCGCGTGTACATGCACATCATGCCGCCGTACCTGCCCCGTCCCCGGGAGCTGGTGCTGCTAAGCGGCATGGCGGAGGTGCTGCTGGGCGTGCTGCTGCTGGTGCCGCGGACGACGCCGCTCGCGGCCTGGGGGCTGGTCGCGCTGTTCGTGGCGGTGTTCCCCGCGAACCTCTACATGGCCCAGCACCCGGAGCGGTTCCCGAAGATTCCCCGGGCCCTGCTCTGGTTGCGGCTGCCGCTCCAGGGCGTCCTCATCCTCTGGGCGCTCTGGTACACCTGACGCGCCTCACCGCCACAGGGGCGCGTGGTCCTCGATGTACTGGCGCACCGTGCGCGTGGGGCGGCCCAGGAGGTTCGCGAGCGTGGGGTCCACCTGCTCCGCCTGACCGAAGCGCAGCCCCACGTGCAGCAGCGTCTGGACGCCCACCTGGCCCCAGGGCATCCGCCGTCCGTGCAGGTGGCGCACGTAGCCCGCCACCGACGCGGGCTCGTAGCGGATGGGCCGGCCGAGCACCTCCGACAACATCACCGCCACCTCGTCGAACGTCACCGACTCCGGCCCGGTGAGGGTGAACGCGCGGTTTCGCAGGGACGTGTCCAGCATCGCCCGCGTCACCAGGTCCCCCACGTCGCGCACGTCCACGAAGGCCACCCGGCCCTGGGCCGCGGGGAGGAAGAGGCGGTGGTCCTGGCGGATGTCCTCGCGGTAGGCGTCCCCCAGGTTCTGCGCGAAGAAGGTCGGCCGCAGCAGCGTCCAGCCCAGCGACGAGCGCTTCAGGTGCTCCTCCACCGCATGGTGGGGGATCCACGTGCGCTTCTCCGCGCCGTCCACGGAGAGGAACACCACCTGCTTCACGCCCTGCGTGACGGCCGCGTCCACGAAGGCGTTGAGCGTGCCCTGCATGTGGGCGATGGCCGGAGGCCGCAGGAGGAAGACGCCGCGCACGCCCTCCAGCGCGGGCCGGAAGGTCTCCGGGCGCAGGAAATCCAGGGGCACCGGCATCACCTCGCCGTCCATCTCCTTGAGCAGCGCCACGGTGCGCTCGGGCGACTTCACCGCCGCGCGCACGGGGACCCCTTCCGACAGCAGGGAGCGGACCACCGCCCGGCCCACGTTGCCGGTGGGCCCGGTGACGAGCACCGGCCCGTTCACGGCGCCACCTTCCACGACGGGGCCGGCCTTGCGCCCGGGACGCACCGGGGATGGCCGACGCCGCGCGACCTGACCTCGCTCATGCGGGAACTCCTCTCTCGATGCGCGCCCTTGGGAATCCCGGAGCGCGGGGCGACGGACCCCACCCTGGGGGCCCATGCCTCCATCGGAAAACGCACCCCGGGTGATCCGTTGAGGCCCCCGCGCTCCCGAATTCCAGAGCCCCGGAAATCGCCGTGCGCCAGCGAACAGCGGGGGCCCGGGAGCGTCGGCTGGCGGTCATCCAGTGGGCGGCTCCCTCGGCCGCCCATCCTTTCTTGACTCAACCGGACGTGCTCTTTAGGTTGGGAGGCTTCCACCGGCTCCCAGAGCCAAGAAGGATGTTCCATGGCCCGCGTTACCGTTGAAGACTGCCTCCCCTACGTGGACAACCGGTTCGCGCTCGTGCTGCTGGGCGCCAAGCGCGCGCGCCAGCTGATGGCCGGCGCCCGGCCCATCCTGGAGACCTCCAAGAACAAGCCGCCCGTGCTCGCGCTCCGCGAGGTCGCCACCCAGCGCGTGAAGTTCGACCGCGACGTGCGCGAGGCGCTCTCCGGCAAGTACACCGCCGAGGAAGCCAAGAAGTAGGCTTCAGCCCTCCTGCTTCCCCCTGGCACCCTCCCCCGTCGCGGGAGGGGCCTCGGGCGAGGAAGGGACTCCGGACGCCATGCCCTGGGCGCGCATCCAGCGCAACGCCCGGCCAGCGACGGCCTTCTCGCCCTTGTAGCCCAGCGCCGGAATCAGCCCCTCCAGGGGCAGCCAGCGCACCTCGTCCACCTCCACGCGCGGCCCCGGCAGCGGCCCCAGCTCTCCCGCCTCGTAGCGGAAGAGGAAGAAGTGGACGCGCTTGAAGATGCGCTGCCCCCGGAACTGGTAGACGTAGCGGATCTCCCCCAGCGGCGCGAGCAGCGCCACGGAGAGCCCCGTCTCCTCCCGCACCTCGCGCCGCGCCGTCTGCTCCGGCGTCTCGCCCGGGTCCACGTGCCCCTTGGGCAGCGCCCACAGGTGACGGCCGTGCGGACGGATGACCGCCACCTCCCAGGTGCCGGCACTGGCCCGGATGACGATGCCTCCTGAGGATGCCTCGCGCGGCATGGCCCCACCCTACCCGAAGCGGGCGGCGGCCGGGCCATCAACCGCCGTGCGCGAAGTGACGCAGCTTGGCCTCCGCCCCCAACCGGTAGGCATAACGCACGTCGCCGAGCAGCCGGTCCAACCGCCGCTCCGCCACGTGCCCCATCAGCCTCTCGCAGAAGCGCCGGGACACCCGGTTGGCCTCCTCGTAGCGCCAGCGCTCCTCCCGGGACAGCCGGGGCTGGTACGCCACCCTGTCGAAGAGGCGCGCCAGCAGCTCCCGCGCCCAGGCCAGGACGCCCTCGCCCCAGCGGTGCAGCAGGCAGACGAGGAACTTGTCCACCTCCGCCTGGGCCTCCAATTCCAGCAGCGACACCGTGCGCTCGTAGTGCGCCGTGTGCGCGACGTAGAGGAAGTGGCTGACGCCCTCGGTCACCTGGCAGTAGCCGTCCAGGTCGCCCTCCAGCACGGAGTTCACGGGGCCCGCGTCGTAGCGCTCCAGTCGGGCCAGCAGCGCCGGGGCCAGGTAGAGCGCCAGCTCCAGGCCACCCCGGGCCTCCAGCACCAGCAACTCCTCGGGCGCGCGGCCGGTGCCGCCCAGGAGCGCGGCGGTCTCCGCGTCCACCACGAAGGCCTCCGCGCGGGCCTCGCACCGGAAGCCGTAGATGGCCTCCAGGTGGGCCTGGAGGCGTCCGACGAGAGGCGAGTCGGCGGCGTCGGGGAAGTCCACGGCGTCAGTTGGCAAGCGGCCCCTTGCGCGGCACCCACCCGGCGTCCACCAGCACGCGCTCCAGCTTGTCGCTGCCGGTGCGCACCCAGGACTCGTAGACGTGCAGCGCGCCAGCGGGCCCCGAGCTCACCAGCCCCCGGGCGCTGATCTCCTCCAGCACCTCCACCAGCGCGCGGAACTTGTCGCACAGCTCCCGGTACACGCCGGTGAAGCCGCTGGGGGGCACCAGCTCCGCGACCTGGCCATAGGCCGCGCCGCCCATCTGGATGTAGTAGTCCGGGCCCACCATGCCCTGCTGCAGCGCGCCGGAGAAGAAGCCCACCTTGTAGAGCGACACGTCTCCCAGCCGCCGCAGCGTGCGGATGCGCTCGTCACGCTCCTGCTGCAGCGCCCGGTGGTACAGCTCCGCCAGCGGCTCGTGCTCCCGCCGGCCTTCGGCGTCGCGGCTGAACAGCTTGTCCGAGGCCGCGAAGTCCGCGAGCAGGTTCACCAGGTAGAACTCGGTGGACTCGCCCAACGCCACCCGCTGCCGGGTCGTGACTTCCAGCAACAGCTC
This sequence comes from Corallococcus sicarius, assembly GCF_003611735.1. Classification (GTDB taxonomy): domain Bacteria; phylum Myxococcota; class Myxococcia; order Myxococcales; family Myxococcaceae; genus Corallococcus; species Corallococcus sicarius. The sequence continues at coordinate 69,937 of NZ_RAWG01000004.1, forward strand.
CCGGAAGAACTCCTTCAGCGAAGAAGAGGACGTCACCAGTCCGCTCATCGACCACACCTCCCGAAGGTGCCTGGAAGTCGCCCGTGACTTCCAGGGGGACACTTCCCTCAAGCCTAGTCATGTCGGAGGGCGCCAGCAAAGCGCACCCGAGTCTTATCAGGGACTTACGTTGGCACTCGGGGAGGGCGAGTGCCAACGGGGTGACAGCAATGCTGCCCTACCGGGCAGGCGTGGGCAGGGGAATAACTTCCTGAAAAACACAGGCATGACGGGTGTTTAGCGGCACACGGCCCTGTGGACCGACGTCGCTTGACGAGGTGAAGTCCCTGGTTATTATCCGCCGCGAGCTGGCGTTAGCACTCACGAGGTGCGAGTGCCAACGCCACAGGCCCACCGGCCCTTTTTCAACCCCCAACGGCATCCCGGCCCGGACCGCAATCCGGCCGGCCAGGCCGTGGTTCACAGGAGCAAGCCATGAAGATTCGTCCCCTGCAGGATCGGCTCATCATCAAGCGCGTCGCCGAGGAGAACAAGACCAAGGGCGGCCTCTTCATCCCCGACACGGCCAAGGAGAAGCCCCTCGAGGGCAAGGTCGTCGCCGTCGGCAACGGCAAGGTGCTGGAGGACGGCAAGGTGCGCGCCATGGACATCAAGGCCGGCGACACCATCCTCTTCAGCAAGTACGCGGGCACGGAGATCAAGCTGGACGGCGAGGATCACCTGATCCTCCGCGAAGAGGACGTGCTGGGCATCATCGAGAAGTGAAGCCCGCCGCACCCCTTCTCCACTCCTAACTTCTAGAGGCTTCAAACCATGGCCAAAGACATCATTTTCGAAGTGCGCGCGCGTGACGCCATCCTGCGCGGCGTGAACATCCTCGCTGACGCCGTCAAGGTGACCCTGGGGCCCAAGGGCCGCAACGTCGTCATCGAGAAGAGCTTCGGCTCCCCCACCATCACGAAGGACGGCGTGACGGTGGCGAAGGAAATCGAACTGGAGAACAAGTTCGAGAACATGGGCGCCCAGATGGTCAAGGAGGTCGCCTCCAAGACGTCGGACGTCGCCGGTGACGGCACCACCACGGCCACCGTGCTGGCGCAGGCCATCTTCCGCGAGGGCGCGAAGCTGGTCGCCGCGGGCCACAACCCGATGGACATCAAGCGCGGCATCGACAAGGCCGTCACGGCGATCACCGCCGAGCTGAAGGTCCTGGCGAAGCCGACCAAGGGCAACAAGGAAATCGCCCAGGTTGGCACCATCTCCGCCAACGGTGACGTCACCATCGGCCAGATCATCGCGGACGCGATGGAGAAGGTCGGCAAGGAGGGCGTCATCACGGTGGAAGAGGCCAAGGGCCTGGACACCACCCTGGACGTCGTCGAGGGCATGCAGTTCGACCGCGGCTACCTGTCCCCGTACTTCGTGACGGATCCGGAGCGCATGGAAGTCGTCCTGCAGGACCCGCTCATCCTCATCCACGAGAAGAAGATCTCGTCGATGAAGGACCTGCTCCCCATCCTGGAGCAGGTGGCGCGCGCCGGTAAGCCGCTGCTCATCATCGCGGAGGAGGTCGAGGGCGAGGCCCTGGCCACCCTGGTGGTGAACAAGATCCGCGGCGTGCTGAACGTGGCCGCGGTGAAGGCGCCGGGCTTCGGCGACCGCCGCAAGGCCATGCTGGAGGACATCGCCGTCCTCACCGGCGGCCGGATGATCGCCGAGGACCTGGGCATCAAGCTGGACACGCTGACGCTCCAGGACCTGGGCCGCGCGAAGCGCATCACCATCGACAAGGACAACACGACCATCGTCGACGGCGCGGGCGCCCAGACGGAGATCGAAGCGCGCGTGAAGCAGATCCGCGTGGCCGTGGAAGACACCAGCAGCGACTACGACCGTGAGAAGCTGCAGGAGCGGCTCGCGAAGCTCGTGGGCGGCGTGGCCGTCATCAACGTCGGCGCGGCGACCGAGACGGAGATGAAGGAGAAGAAGGCCCGCGTGGAGGACGCGCTCAACGCGACCCGCGCGGCCGTCGAGGAGGGCGTGGTGCCCGGCGGCGGCGTCGCCTACATCCGCTGCCTCAAGGCGCTGGACGGCCTGAAGCTGCTGGAGGGTGAGAAGTCCGGCGTGGACATCATCCGCCGCTCCGTCGAGGAGCCCCTGCGTCAGATCGTCGGCAACGGCGGCCTGGAGGGCAGCGTGGTGGTGAACAAGGTCAAGGAGGGCACCGGCGCGTACGGCTTCAACGCCGCCACCGGCGTCTACGAGGACCTGCTGGCCGCGGGCGTCATCGACCCGGCCAAGGTGAGCCGCACCGCGCTGCAGAACGCGGCGTCGGTCGCCTCGCTGATGCTGACCACGGAGGCCATGGTCGCCGAGCGTCCGAAGGCGGACGACGACAAGGGCGGCGGCGGCGGTGGTGGCATGGGCGGCATGGGTGGCATGGGCGGTATGGGCGGCATGGGCATGTAGTCGCCCTCCCCTCCCCTTCGTTTTCGGGGATGGGACTGACGGCCTCCGGCGCCCTTCGGGGTTCCGGGGGCCGTTGTGTTTCAAGGGGTCCGCAGGCCAGCAGTCAGGCGGCCCCGTGGCAAGCCGCGCAACCGGCCCTTGGTTTTGGCATCTGGACTGAAAGTCATTCCCCCACCGCGACGAAGGAGGATTCCGTGAAGCCCGTGAAGATCTACACGACGACCTATTGTGGTTTTTGCGTGCGCGCGAAGGACCTGCTCAAGCGCAAGGGCGTGGACTACACCGAGGTGGACGTCACCGGTGATGACGAGGCCCGCGCGAAGCTGGTGGAGATGAGCGGCGGCCAGCGCACCGTGCCGCAGATCTTCATCGGCGACACGCACGTGGGCGGCTATTCCGACCTGGCGCAGCTGGACAAGGAGAAGCGCCTGGATCCGATGCTGAGCGCCTAGGGCAGCCAGGCGGCCGGGCCCCGGGTCCGGACGCCGTCGCCTGCCGGCGTGCATAACTTCCCGCCAACGGCATTCACCCCTTCACGGGAGGAAACACCATGGCGGGCGGACAGGAAGTCACGGGGACCCGGGACGAACACCACGACCTCATCAGCACGCTCTACCACCTGCTCAAGGGTGCGTCGGTGAGTGAGACGTACCTGCGCGACGCGGAGGCTGCGGGCGACCAGGAGCTGGCGCAGCTCTTCCGCGACTGGCAGGACGAGCAGCGCAACCTGGCCGAGCGCGCCAAGAACCTGCTGGGCGCGCGCATGGTGAACGCCCAGGCCGGCACCGGCCGCGCCGCCAGCGCCCCGGCTTCGTCGAAGGGCAGGGGCAGGGGCGCGTCGTCGCGGCAGGAGGTCCCCACCCGCGAGGTGAAGGGCCCCACGAACGCCAGCGTGCGCTCCGGCGGCAACCCGGACGACGACGCCGTGGATGAGCAGTCCAAGGAGTCCTTCCCCGCGAGCGATTCGCCCGCGAAGTACTGACGCGCGAGGACACGGGCGGAGGCAGGGGGCGTGGCCGCCACGGCGGCCCCCATTTGTCTTCATCTTCAACGGACGATTCCGAGCCCACTTCTTCCACTTGCCCCCTGTGTCCAGTCCCCCCTAAACAGGCGGGACCAGGGCGGGGAGGGGTGCTTTTGCCCCCCGCGACCCGTTGAGATGAGGGGTCAGGGACCATGATTGACAGGCCGGATGTCACGGAAACCGTCCATGCGGAGCGCGAAGGACAGGCCACCCGGGTCCCCCTCCATGAGTGGACGGTGGAAGTGGTCGGAGGCCCTGACAAGGGCAAGAAGGTCACCACCCAGGACTCGCTGGTGCGCGTGGGCTCGGATGCCGCGGGCGACCTCGTGCTGAGCGACCCGACGGTGAGCCGCCGCCACCTGGAGGTGGAGCGGCTGGCCCATGGCCTGCTCCTGCGCGACACCGGCAGCCGCAACGGCACGTTCCTCGACGGCCGCCGCGTGCTCCAGGCCTTCGTCACCAGCGGTGACAAGGTGGAGCTGGGCAAGACGAAGCTCGCGGTGCGGGTCGCCACGCGCGCGACGGAGGTGGAGGTCACCGGCACGGAGTCCTTCGGGCAGCTCGTGGGCAGCTCGGAGAAGATGCGCTGGGTCTTCACGGAATTGCGCCGCATCGCGCGCGAGGACATGAACCTGCTCGTCGAGGGTGAGACGGGCACCGGCAAGGAGCTGGCCGCCCGCGCGGTGCACCAGCACTCGCTGCGGCGCCACGGCGCCTTCAAGGTCGTGGACTGCAACCTCATCTCCGAGGAGAAGGCGGAGCGCGAGCTGTTCGGCGGCCTGCGCGCCGGGGAGAACGAGGACAAGGGCGCGCGCGGCATCTTCGAGGCGGCCCGGGGTGGCACCCTCTTCCTGGATGAAGTGGGCGAGCTGCCCATGTCCGTGCAGGGCAAGCTCTTGCGTGTGCTGGAGACGCGCGAGGTGCCGTCGCTGGACGGCCAGCCGGTGGCGGTGGACGTGCGCGTCATCGCCTCCACGCACCGCAACCTGGAGGAGGACGTGCGCCAGGGTCGCTTCCGCGCGGACCTCTACTTCCGGCTCGCGGTGGCGCGCGTGCGGCTGCCGCCCCTGCGCACCCGGCGCGACGACATCCCCACGCTGGCGCAGGCCCTGTCGCGGGGCATGAAGGCGGCGCTGGAGCTGACGCCGCAGACGCTCGCGCTCTTCGAGGGCTACGACTGGCCGGGCAACGTGCGCGAGCTGCGCAACGTGCTGGAGCGCGGCGCCCTGATGCAGGAGACGGGCAACACGAGCTGGCTGGACTTCCTGGCGCACACGCCCAAGCGCGCGGAAGGGGCCGAGCCCACCACCAACGTGGCCGCCATCGTGAGCGGCATGCCGTACCACGAGGCGAAGGACCGGGTGCTCGCGGACTTCGAGCGCCTGTACTTCGCGGAGATCATGCGCGAGGTGGCCTTCGACATGAAGGCCGCGGAGCAGCGCACCGGGCTGTCGATGCAGAGCCTCTATCGCTTGTTGAAGAAGAACGGGCTTCGTCTCAAGGACCTCAAGAATGCCGAGGGCCTGGAGAAGTGAGTGCCCACCCGCAGTCCCCCACCACCCGACCGGGAGAACCCCTCACCATGCTGAGACGTCTCGCCGTTGCCTCCGTCCTCTTCACCGCCGCCTGTGCCGGTTCGCAGAAGACCGGTGACGCCCCCGCCGAAGGTCAGAAGCAGCTGACGAAGGAAGAGCGGCTGCGCATCACCAACCAGCCTCCCTTCGACCTCGCGGCCTGCTTCCCGCGCGAGCAGACCCTGCCGTCCCCCGCCAACGAGGGCGTCATCGTGGGCGCGCTCTTGAGCGTGCGTCCGAACGTGCTCGAGTGCCTGGTGGACCCGGGCAACCGCGGCCCCGCGGCCAGCACCAAGGTGACGGTGAAGACCACCGTCAACGCCCAGGGCGGCACGCACGCCATCACCGGGGAGAACCTCACCCCGGCCGGCACGCAGTGCATCCAGCAGGTGCTGGACACGCACGTGAAGCCCGCGCCGCTGGCGGCGGACGCCAAGCCGGTGGAGGCGACGTACGCGTACGACCACGCCACCGCCAACAACCCCTCCGTCACGATGGGCATCAACGAGGGCTCGGACTTCTCCGGCGCGGTGCGCCTGGCGGAGAAGAGCTGGTGCGAGTGCTTCACCGGCTTCAAGGCGACGACGCCGCCGGTGCTGGCCTCCGACATCCACATCATGAAGGGCCAGCCGACCCCGTCCGAGGTGACGTTCAAGCCCTCCGGCAGCACCGAGGGCGACCAGCTCGCCGCGTGTCTGAAGACGAAGGTCGCGGCGCTGCCCGCGAAGACGACCGCGGAGCTGAAGTTCCCCTTCCGCTTCGTCTTCTTCAACTCCCAGGCCCCGGTGGAGACCGCCGCCAGCCTGCCGCCGGAGCTGCGCTTCTTCCAGCTGGAGCTGGCGCGCACCCAGGCCGCCGCCGCGTCCGCCATCTCCTTCGGCGCGCGCACCAACGCGGCGGAGACGTATGACGCCGTCGTGCAGAAGTACTCGAAGACGAAGGACTACAAGCTCTTCGACGAGCTGTCCGCCAAGTGCTCCGCCCTGGTGGAGTCCGCCACCGCGTGGGTGACGGCGCTCAAGACGCAGGAGACGGTGGACCAGACGACGCTCGCCCTGGTGCAGGAGCTGAAGACCAAGGAGGAGAGCTGGGCCCCGGTGGAGACCGCCAGCCAGGAGGCCCTCGCCAACACCCAGAAGGACCTGACGGCCGCCCAGCAGCGTCTGGCCGCGGACCAGGGCGCGTGCCCGAAGAAGAGCTACAACGCGGCGCCCAAGAAGAAGTAGGCACCGAAGCAGGCGCTGAAAAGCGAAACGGGCGCTCCGGGGGACTCTCCCGGGGCGCCCGTCTTCTTTTCCAGCGTCGCCTGCCGCGGAGCTACGACGCGGCGGGGACCTTGTCGTCGTTGTGCGCGGAGGCCTCGCGCATCTTCACGCTGACGAGCTTGGAGATGCCGGGCTCCTCCATGGTGACGCCGTACAGCGTGTCGGCGACCTCCATGGTGCGCTTGTTGTGGGTGATGAGGATGAACTGCGACTGGCGGCTCATCTCCTTCACCATGTCATTGTAGCGGCCCACGTTGCCCTCATCCAGCGGCGCGTCGACCTCGTCCAGGAGGCAGAACGGGGTGGGTTTGATGAGGAAGATGCCGAAGATGAGCGCCACGGCGGTGAGCGCCTTCTCGCCGCCGGAGAGCAGGTTCACGCTCTGCAGCTTCTTGCCCGGCGGCTGCGCGACGATCTCCACGCCCGGCTCGCCGTTGGGGCCCTCCTGCGTCAGCACGAGGCTGGCGCGACCGCCGCCGAACAGGCGGGGGAAGATGGCCTGGAACTTGTCGTTCACCACGTCGAAGGTCTGCTTGAAGCGCTCGCGGCTCGTCGCGTCGATGCGGACGATGGCTTCGCGCAGCTGGCTGATGGACGCCTGGAGGTCCTGGCGCTGCGCGGACAGGAACTCGAAGCGCTTGGACAGCTCCGCGTGCTCGTCGATGGCGGTGAGGTTGATCTCCCCCATCTTCTCCACCTGCGCGCGCAGGTCCTTGAGCTCCCCCTCCACCTCCGGGGAGAGCGTGGGCAGCAGGTGGTACTGGTGCAGCTCCGTGGCCAGCTCCAGCTGGTAGCGCTCGCGGATGCCGGCGGAGAGGTGCTCCAGCTCCAGGGCAATCTCCCGCTCGCGCAGCGAAATCTGGGACAGGCCCTGCATCAGCTCATCCAGCCGGCCGCGCAGCTCGCGGAAGGAGGTGTCCTGCTCGCGGACCTCCGTCGTCGCGGTGGTGTGCGCCGTGCGGCGCGCCTCCAGCGCCTCCGCGGCCACGCGGTGCTCCTCCGCCCGCTGCTCCCGGGTGGACTCCAGCTCCGCGAGCCTGCGCTCCAGCGCCTCCACCTTCGCGCGGCCCTCCGTCACGGTGCCCTGGAGGCGGCTCGTGCGCGCCTCCATGTCCCGGCGCTGCGACACCAGGCTCTCCAGCTCCTTGCGCGCCGACTCGCCGCGCTCGCTGCCGGCGGCCACCTTCACGCGCAGGCCCATCAGGTCCGAGGACGCCGTGTCCGCGCGCTGGCGCAGCCCCTCCAGCTCGCCCGCGTACTGCCGCACGCGCTCCTCGCGCGCCTCGCGGTCCGCCTGGCCGTGGGCCACCTCGCCCCGGCTGGACTCCTCCTCGTGCGTGAGCGCGGTGTGGCTCTGGGTGAGCTGCCCCTCCTCCGCCTCCAGCGCGCGCAGCCGCTCGCGCACCTTGGACAGGTCCTCGCTCGCCTTGTGGAGGTCCTTCTCCTGGCTGGCCAGGTTGACCTCCTCCGCGTGCTGCTCCTTGCCCAGGCCCTTGAGGACGGTCTCCGCCTGCCCCATCTGCTTCTGGAGCGTGTAGTGGCGGGTGAGGATCTCGTTGTAGCGCTCCTCCACCCGGGCCACTTCGGAGGCCAGTTCGGCGATTTCGCGCTTCTTCTGGAGCGCGCCCACCGCCGCGCCCTCGCGCTCACCGCCGGTGATGGTGCCGTCGGCGCGGAAGACTTCACCCTCCAGCGTCACGAGCGTGCACGGCGTGGGGCTCCAATCCGCGTACTCCCGGGCCGCGAGCAGGTCCTGGACGATGACGACGTCGCCCAGGAGCAGCCGCATCACCGGCTCCAGCGCGGGCTCGCAGGACACCTCGCGCAGCGCGTGCGCGAGGACGCCCGGGCGCGACAGGTCCGGCTCCGCGAACGTCCGCGCCGCGTCCCCGGAGGGCACCGGCAGGAAGGTGCCCCGCCCTTCGGCGTGGCCCTTCAGGTACTCCACCAGCTCCAGGCCCTTGTCGCGGCTGTCGACGATGACGTGCTGGAGCCGCTCGCCGAGGGCGGCCTCCACCGCGCGCTCGTAGCGCGGCGACGTCACCGTGAGCACGTCCGCCACGAGGCCGAAGATGCCCTGATCCCGCGCGGCCTCCGCGGCGCGCACCATGACGGCGCGCACCCCCCGGTCGAAGCCGTCGTAGTTCTTCTGGATGTCCTCCAGGGAGGACAGGCGGCTTCTCTTGTCGCTCAGCTCCTCGCGCAGCGCGATGACCTGGACCTCGTTCTCCGTGAAGGCCTCGCGCGTGCGGGTGAGGGCCTCCTCCTCCTGGCCCCGGCGCTCGGCCAGCTCGGACGCCAGGTGGCGGGTGTCCTCCACGTGGCGGGCCGCCTGCGTGCGCACGCCGTCCAGCTCCTGCTCCTGGGCGCGCAGGGCCTCCACCTCGCCCGCGAGCTTCGCGCGGCGGGCCTCCAGGTCCGTGCGCTGGCGCGCCAGGTTGGTGAGGTTGCTCTCGTGGTTCGCAAGCCGCGTGGCCACGGCGACGAGCCCCGCCCGCTCCTGCTCCAGGCGCAGGGAGATCTCCGTCTGGAGCACGGAGACGCGGCGCTGCTCCTCCAGGGCCACCTGCATGGCCACTTCGTCTTCCTTGTACGACCCGGCGATGCCCGACAGCTCCGCCTCGCGGGCCGTCATGGTCTGCACCACCTCCGCCTGCCGCGCGAGCAGTCCGTCCAGCTCCGCCTGCGACTGGGCCACGCGCGCGCCCGTCTCCTCGAAGTCGCGCCGGCCGTACGCCAATTCCTGCGCGTCGCGCTGCACGGCGCTCTCCAGCGCGTGCACCTCCCCGGCGAACTGCTGGAGCGCCGTGCCCTCCGCGTCCAGCTCCGCGCGGCGCCGGGTGATGACCTCCTCCAGCTCCTTCACCCGGTCCAGGCCCTCGCGCTCCTCGCCGCCCAGGTTCTCCAGGCGCGACTGGAGCACGCCCTTCTCCGCCATCAGCTCCAGCGCGCGGTGGCTGGCCGAGTGCAGATCAATCTCCCGCATGCGCGCCTTGAGCTTGCGGTACTTCTCCGCCTTCTTCGCCTGCCGCGACAGCGTGTCGAGCCGCTTCTCCAGCTCGCCCGTGATGTCGTTGACGCGCAGGAGGTTGGCCTCGGTGGCCTCCATCTTGCGCTCGGCGGCCTTGCGGCGGGCCTTGTACTTGGTGACGCCCGCGGCCTCCTCCAGCAGGTGCCGGCGGTCCTCCGGCTTGCTGGAGACGATGAGGCCCACGCGGCCCTGCTCGATGATGGAGTAGGCCTTGGTGCCCACGCCCGTGCCGAGGAACAGCTCCGTGATGTCCAGCAGGCGGCACAGCGTCTTGTTGATGAGGTACTCGGAGTCGCCGTTGCGGAACAGGCGCCGGGTGACCGTGATCTCGGAGAAGCCCTGGTACTGCGGCGCCAGCGTGTCCGTGTCGTCCACGAGGAAGGTGAGCGACACCTCCGCCATGGACAGGGGCGGCTTGGACTCCGAGCCGTTGAAGATGACGTCCTCCATGCCCCGGCCGCGCAGGTTCTTCGCGCTCTGCTCGCCCATCACCCAACGGATGGCGTCCACGACGTTGGATTTGCCACACCCGTTGGGGCCGACGACGCCGGTGACGCCCTCGTCGAAGGAGAAGACGCTCCGCTCCATGAACGACTTGAAGCCGGTGATGTCCAGGCGCTTGATTCGCATTCCAGCGGGCTCCCTACGAGGCGACGGTGAGGCGGGATGAAAACGCGCGCGGGGCCGGAAAATCGGCTCCGCAGCGATCGGCAGGAGTACCAGCCACCCCACCGGTGATCAAGGGTGACACTGCAACGCGTGACCCTATGTCCAGTGCTACAGGCAGGGGAGCAGGCGACCTCGCACCACCCTTGCAAAGCAGACGTCCCACCCTACCTTGGGTCTTGACCTTTCTGGAGGCGGCCTACGTTTCAGCCCTTGTTCGCCCTGTCGCTCCTCGTGGGCGCGTCCCCGACGTCTCAGGTAGCACCCCGGTCTGACATGGTGGTGGCGGCAGCGCCGGCCCCCTGTCCAAACCCGTGGTTTCCCATGGAGGAGGGGCTGGCGCTGACGTACCGCGCCGGCCGCTCTTCGGAGCTGGTGTTGACGACGAAGGACGTCGTGCCGGCCCCGGACGGGACGGTGAAGGCCCTGCTCGCGGTCAGCCTCAAGGGGCGCAACGGCCAGACGGAGCTCACCTGTGACGCCCAGGGGGTGCGCACGGGGCTGGGCGGCCTGGAGGGCACGCTGCTGTCCGCGTCCGGCATGGACATGCAGGTGGTGAACATGGAGGGCGTCGCCGTGCCCGCCCCGTCGGTGATGGTGCCGGGCGGGACGTGGAAGAACAGCCTGTCGGTGAAGCTCCAGCCCCCGGCGAAGAAGGGCGGCCTGCGCCCCACCATCGCCACGACCTTCGACAAGGAGGCCACGGTGCTGGGCGAGGAGGAGATCACCGTCCAGGGTGGCACCTTCAAGGCGCTGAAGATCAAGAACATCACCACGGCCCGCGCCAGCCGCCCCGGCTCCGAGGGGCGCTCCATGGAGAGCCTGATGTGGTTCGCGCCGGACGTCGGCATCATCAAGCTGACCACGGACGGTGAGACGAACCTGGAGCTGCTCAAGGTGGACCGGCCCAAGGCCAAGGTGCAGCCGGCCGCGCTCAAGGGCGGCGCGAAGAAGGCCCCGAAGCCGACCAAGGGCTGATGAAGGCTCAGCCTCCGAGCGCGTAGTTTTCCAACAGCTCCAAGGTGCTCCGCACGGCCGGCTGCGCATTAAGAATGTAGACGGGCGTCTTGCGTGCCCAGGCCAGTCGCAGCGCTTCATAGAGAAGAGCATGCACGTAGCTCTGCGTGCATGTCGGGATGCCAACGAAATCCAGTGCGACCGCTTCACGTTTCAAGAGGCGGGGCACGAGTTTCTCTTCCGCGAAGGACTGAGCGCGGGCTGCATCCTCGACATGGGTGTGCTTGACGACGAACTTGAGGGTGCCTGCTGGCGGACTCTCGAACGAGAGCCATTTGTGGACGGCTCTTCGGGGAGTGCGCTCCTTGGCCCGTTGGCGGATGGTCTCTATCATCCCCTCGTAGTCCTGCTCTGCCTCAGCAGGCATTTCAAATGTCACCAAGGTTCCCGGGTAGCCCGCGCTTGCATCCAGGGTCATGCGTCCGTGGGGATCCTCGAAATGCGAGTCACCCTCAAGCTTCAACATGGCCCCCCGCGTCGCGACAACAAGACGGCCTCCCACAAGCTTGGTCATCTCCGCGATGAAAAACAGGCCCATGCCAGCGTTCTGGGAACTGCCGGTCTCCCCCTCATCAAAAGCACTAGAGATGTGCGGCCAGAGAGAACGCGCCAGGGCTTCCTTCGGATCTGTCAGCGCCTTGTGTCGCCCCTGGAGACTGGTCGGGATGCCAATACCCGCGTCAGCGACCGCAACCTGGACCATTGGCTGCGTCGCATTCCGTCCCCCACGGTTGAGTTGCGCCCCCACGATGCCTCCCAGGGGATCGTGGCTGTGCTGCACCACGTTTCGCAGTAGCTCGTTGAGCACGTAGTACAGCGTCCGGCGTGTATCCTCGAAAGCGGGCTCTGGGACCAACAAGCGCGAGATTTCATCCGAAGCGGGTTCGGTAGGAGCCTGCCGCTGGATACGCGCAAGCTTGACCGTCCTGCCCCTTTCACCAGGGGGAGAACTGGCGCGCCCCGGCACATCAATGACCCCCTCAAAGCCTACTGCCCGAGCAAACTGACACGAACCCGAATTGGGCTCGAACCGAACACGGAGTCGACCATCTCCATCTCGGCGGGACAGGGCCGCGATGGCGACCAAGCCCCACATTTCGATGGGATCGATTGAACCCAGATCCACGCTGGCCGGATCTGTCTCCAACCAGCGCAGCAGTGGAATCGGATCACTCAGCTCAGCCCGCATCGGCGCGATCAGCGGCGTCATCTCGTGCTCCTCAGCGCCCCGTCGGGCAAACTGTTCAGCCCTTCAACTACACCGCAATTCCTGCGAACTTAAGCCGTCTCGCCGGAGGGCGCGGGAGGCTCCGTCGGGCGGCTGCCGCCCGGCACCTGGGCGGCGGCGGGGCGCGACTGCGGCTCCACCGTCACGCGCACCACGCGCGGCCCCTCCACCTCCTCCACGAGGATGCGCCACATGTCGAGCTTGAGGTGGTCGCCCTTCTCCGGCACGCGCCCCAGCTTCACCATGAGGTAGCCGGCGATGGTGGTGACTTCGCCCTTCTCGTCGTCGCTGAGATCGAAGTTCACGTCGAGCTGCGCTTCCAGGTCGTCCAGCTGCGCGGTGCCCGGCAGTTCGAAGCGGCCGCCCGGCAGCGCACGCACCTCCTCCACGCGCCGCCCCAATTCCGCCACGTCGCCCACGACCTCCGCCACCACGTCCGCGATGGTGACGAGGCCGGACGTGCCGCCGTGCTCGTCCACCACCATGGCGATCTGCCGGCGCCGGCGGCGGAACTCCGTCAGCAGCTGCTCCAGCGTCGCGTTCTCCGGGATGAAGAGCACCGGCCGCTGCACCTGGGACAGGCTGCGCAGCTCGCCGCGCGACAGGAGGAAGAACAGGTCCTTCACGTTGACCACGCCCTCGACGTCATCGAGGTTGCCCCGGCACACCGGCAGCCACGTGTGTCCGGACGCTCTTGCGTCCACCACGTTCTTGTCGAGCGCCTCCTCCACGTCCAGGTAGCGCATCTGGTTGCGAGGAACCATCACCTGCCGGGCCGTCTTCTGCGCCATCTCCAGCGCGCGCTCCAGCAGCTCCGCCCGGGCCGTGGTGATGGCGCCCGCCTGCGCGGAAGAGTGCAGGATGATGCGCAGCTCCTCCTCGCTCGTGGCCTCGTGGGACTCACCGGCCGAGTGCAGGCCGAAGGCCTTGAGCACCAGGGACGCCAGCCAGTTGAGCAGCCGGATGGCCGGGTAGAAGAGGAAGTAGAACGCGCGCATGGGCAGCGCGACCGCGAGCGTCGTCTGCTCCGCGCGCTGGATGGCGAGGCTCTTGGGGGCCAGCTCCCCCAGCACGATGTGCAGGAACGTGATGATGCTGAAGGCGATGACCACCGCCGCGCTGTGCGCGAACGTCGGCGCGAAGCCCTCCGGCACGATGCGCGTCAGCACCGGCTCCAGGAGGTGCGCGAACGCGGGCTCACCCAGCCAGCCCAGGCCCAGCGACGCGAGCGTGATGCCGAACTGCGTGGCGGACAGGTACGCGTCCAGCTCGTTGACCATCTTCAGGGCCGTGCCCGCGCCGGGCGTGCCCTCGTCCACCAGCGACTGAAGCCGCGTGGCGCGGATCTTCACGATGGCGAACTCCGTCGCCACGAAGAAGCCGTTCGCGACGACCAGCAGCAGCGCCAGCCCCAGGAAAACCCATTCCATTGTGTGGTCCCTCAGAAGAGGGCTTCGAAGTCCGGATCGCCCTTGAGCACGTCGAACATGGGGTCGGCGGACAGCCAGCCCAGGACCTTCTGTCGGTCCGCCGCCAGCGCCTTCTGCAGGTACTGGACGGAGTCCTTCGGACGGCCCCACAGCGCGTACAGCGCCGCCAGGTTGTAGTTGAGCAACAGGTCTTCCGCATTCAACGCCCGGGCGCGCTCATAGGCGCGCTCCGCTTCGGCGTAGAAGCCCTTCTGGGCGTAGCAGATGCCCAGGTCCAGCTGCGCCTCGAAGTTGTCCGGCTCCAGCCGCACCACTTCCTTCAGCTGGGTGATGGAGGAGCGGTAGTCGCCCTCGTCCATCATCAGCGCCGCCAGCTCGTGCCGGGGGAAGGCGTCCTGCGGATCCAGCTCGATGGCGGACTGGAGCTCGCGCATCGCCTCCTCCACCCGCCCCTGGTCCGCGTACGTGAGGCCCAGGTTGAGGTGGGCGTCCGGGTACTCCGGATCCAGCTCGATGGCCTCCTTGTACTCCTCCACGGCCATCTCGCTGGCGTGGGTGGAGAGGAAGCAGGCCAGGTTGTAGTGCGCGGTGGCGCTCTCCGGCTCCAGCTTCAGCGCGGTGAGGTACTCGCCCAGCGCGTCGCGGAACTGCTTCTTCTCCGCGTAGACCGTGGCCAGGTTGTCGTGCGCGTGCGCCGACGTGGGGTCCAGGTCAATGGCCTTCCTGAACTCCTTGATGGCCTCGTCCAGCCAGCCCCGGTCCGCCAGCTCGATGCCGCGGGTGTTGTGCTCATCGGACAGAGCAATGTTGTCCTTTTCCCGGGCCATGGAGCGCGCGGCAATCTACGCGCCGCGCAATCACCCGTGCAAGGTAGAGTTTCCCCTTGCCCATGCGCCACGCCGCCCTGCTGCTCCTCCTGACGCTCGCCGCCTGCCATCCGCGCCCGGTCCCCCCCACCTCCC